>NZ_JAMYKT010000014.1:0-189378 GCF_040317515.1 Mesorhizobium sp. M1428 | reverse complement strand
CCGCTCCTTTTTCTAACAGCCCCCGGCCCCCCCCCGGTGGGCTCCGGGCCCGGTGTGGGTTTTGCCCCCTACAACACTCACCAAGGTGTCCCCCCCCCTCCCCTTGGGGGGGCGCGGGGCCCCCCCCCCCCCCGGAGAGGGGCCTTCGTAGAGCGCAGTCCCCTCTCCGGTCTCGGCTTCGCCGAGCCACCTCTCCCCACTTTCGTGGGGAAGTCGTCATAACTGCATCTCGATCGTCAGGTTGGCCGTGTCGCCAGCCCCGAGGCCTTCGCGAACCCGCACCGCGGTCTTGATCGGCAAGAGCAGGCTGCCGGATTTCTTGTCGGGAAACAGCGATGTCCGCCATCTGGTCTGGCCGATGACGGCTTCGACGCCAAGCGAACCCCAGGGCCTTGCCGCCCCCACCATCGCCGTCTTAATCCGGGCCCCAAGCTCCGGCGGCAGCGTCACGAAATGCCAGCCGCCCTTGCCCGGATAGACCCAGATCTCGGCCTGCATGTCATAGCGGAACATTTCTGTGCCCTTCCTCAGGTCAACGCCATCATAACTGGCTTTGCCATGCTGCCTTGTTGGCGATACTGACGATCGGCGAACCATCGATGATTTCCACAGCCCTGCGGGGGAAAGCCATTCTTCCCTGCAAAGAGGATGGCAGCGCCGCCATTGCACTACCGCCTTGTCACGATAGATGGCCGCCGGGTTTCCCAGCCTTCCCGTTCCAGTTCCGGCACGCTGTGGTTCTCGCTCGGGTAGCCGATGCAGAAGTAACCGATCAGCGTCCACTCCGGCGGGACGTCCAGGATTGTCGCCATCTCGGCCGGATCGAGGATCGAGACCCAGCCCATGCCTATTCCTTCGGCGCGCGCAGCCAGCCACATCGTGTGGACCGCCATGACAGCGGAATAGTCTATGGTGGCTGGCATGGTCAGGCGTCCAAGCCCATGCCCTTGCTCGGTTGCGCGGTCGGCGAAAACCGCAAGCTGGCAGGGCGCCTCATTCAGGCCGGCAAGCTTCAGGCGACCATAGAGCGCGGCGCGTTCGCCGCAAAAATTTGCGAGTGCCTCCGCGTTGCAGCGCTCGAAGCATGCCCTGACGGCGGCGCGGCGTGCTTCGCTCTCGACGATGACGAAGCGCCAGGGCTGGCTCAGCCCGACGGACGGCGCGGCGCTGGCAAGCTCGAGCAGCCGCTCCAGCGCCCCTTCGGGGAGCGGCGTCGGCTTGAACCGCCTGACGTCGCGCCGCCACAGGAAAAGATTGGCGAGCCCGGCGCGAAAGTCGGCCGGGAACTCTGGGTTTGTGGTCATGGCGCGCTGCCTTTGTTGTGGTTGCCCGGTTCGCCGGACTTCGTCTTGTTTGCTTCGATCCGGGCAGTGATGAGGCGCCTCAAGCGACACTTCGTCTACCCGCATTGTCGCATTTCGCCGGGCGCGAATTCTAATGCATGTCGCGCCAAAGCATGCCCTCGGGCTTGATCCGGGGTGTGCAGCGGTTTGCGGTAACGACATGCATCAAAAAACGAACCTAAAGCGCGCCACTTGAGGCCGGTCGAACGCGAGGCGCTTTAGCCGAGGCCGGACGACATCGCCGCGATCTACGCCGTTGGGACCTTGATCGGCAAACAAAACCCGCCTCGGCAAGCCGGGCGGGTCGTTGGAGCCAATTAGCACCATACCCAGATTAGTAGCATAGCTGCCGGCACAAAGCAAGAACAAAATGTGGCGTTGCCGATGAAACTGCCGATTTCAACTCTCGAGTGGGGCGATCGCTGCGGCCGCGACCGTGCGGCCGAGGCCGCCATGCAGATCGAGGCATCGTTCGAACCATTGCGCCACCACATCGCTGTCGTCGAGTAGCCGGTAGGGCGTGGCGATGCGCGCCCATTGCAGCGCGCCGAAAACGATGTAGTCGGCAAACAGCGGCGACGGGCCGCCGATGAAGGGCTGATAGCCAAGCATCGAGCGGAGCGGCTCCAGCGAGGCGCGGAAGCTGGCGAGCCCGGCGTCGCGGGTGGCGTATACTGCCTCCAGGCGCTTGCCGAAGCGCTGCTCGCGGTTCTGCCGGAAATAGGCGGCGTTCGCCTCGTCCTGCATTGCATGCAGGTCCAGTATCGCTGCGGTGGTGACGTAGGGATGGGTGGTCAGCTGCGACCAGCGTTCGATGAAGCGCGCCGTCGCCTTGCCGCCGTCGCCGGAAAACAATGTCGGCCGCTCGGGATAGGCCTCCTCGAGATAGAGCGCGATAGCAAAGGAATCGGCGACCACCGTCTCGCCGTCGCGGATCACCGGAACGAGCTTCGAGACGCCGCCTTCCACCTTCGGCACTTCGAGAAAACGGGTCGGCACGCTGGTGATGTCGAGCCCTTTGTGGGTCAGCGCCATCACCGCCTTCCAGCAATGTGGGCTGAATGGGCGGGCGGCGTCGCGTCCGACAAGGTCATAGAGCAGAATGGTCATTGGCGGCAGCGTCCTTGCAGTCTAACTATGCCCGAAACAGACCCGCGCGAAACAGGGTCTCGCAGGTCGAGAGAAGAATGAAACAGCATTTCAGGATGTTTGCGGCCTACAATCAATGGGCTAATGGCCGCATCTACGATGCCGCCGCCGATCTCGACGAGGAAGAGTTCGACCGCAATATCGGCGTCTTCTTCGGTTCGATGATGGGAACGCTCAACCACCTCCTGGCAGCCGACCGTATCTGGATGAAACGCTTCACCGGCGAGGGCGACGCGCCGGCAAAGCTCGACGCGATCCTGCACCGCGCGTTGCCCGGCTTGCGGCTGGCGCGCGAGGCCGAGGACAAACGGATCATCCACTGGGTAGACGGCCTGAGCGACAAGGCGCTGTCGGGCCGCTTCTCCTATATGACCGTCTCGGATATGCGCACCGTCTCGCAGCGGCTGGCGCCGGCGCTCGACCACTTCTTCAACCACCAGACCCACCACCGCGGCCAGGCGCACGCGATCCTGACCATTCTGGGCAAGCCAAGCCTCGGACTGGACCTGACGATGTTCCAGCGCAGCGAGGAGGGCAGGGCATTCGCCTGAACTTGGGATGGCTGGTGAAGCGGACGGTGGTAGAGGACGATCCGCCGAGATTGCAAAACCTACCAAAACATTTTATGGAGCGCACGGTCGTGAGGGCGGCCGCTTCAGCAGCATTCAGCAGCAACAGCGAGAATTGGCACGCATGCCCAATGAACCCTTGCGCCTCGTGGCGTTCTTCGCCGTGGTCCTGGCGCTTCTCAACTCCGGTTATTATTTCCATCAGGGCGACATCGTCGCGACCATCTATTTCATGATCGGCGCCATTCTTGTGACCGCGGTCACCCGGATGAGCATCAGAAGGCAGCTGATTTAGGACCGATCTTCTTATCCGGCCGCCATCTCGACGGCTGGTTCGCTTCGACTGCGATCGAATTGAAAGCAAAGTCTTAGGACTTCGTTTGCGCTGTTGCTTCAAGGTAGCCGGCCGAAGCAGGAGCAAAAGCATGCAGATCGATTTGTCCCCGACGAGCTGGGGCAGGGTCGTGGCGGTTACCGTCGCGGGCACGGCGGTCTGCATTGCAGCCGCGTTCTTCGTCGATTCCTTCAATTTCCCGTATTTGTCGCCGGAAGCGCTGTGGCGGGCGCAGCTCACCGACCTGCTGCTGCCGCTCGTCCTGGCCAGCTCGTTCTTCTCTTTCCTGATGTGGAAAATGCGCCAGCTGGCGATCGCGCAGAAGACACTGGCCGTCGTCGCGGCGACCGACAGCCTGACGGCGGTATTCAACCGGGGTGCGTTTTCCATGCTCGTCGAGGCCTATCTAGAACAGGCCCGCAGCCATTCCGTCGTTAATGCCGGCGCCTTGCTGATCGTCGATGCCGACCATTTCAAATCCGTCAACGACCGCCTCGGCCACGACTGCGGAGACCAGGCGCTCAAGCTGATCGCCAGGACGATCCAGGGCCAGCTACGCGGCGCCGACATCGTCGGCCGGATCGGCGGCGAGGAATTTGCGGTTTTCCTTCCCGGCGCAGATCCTTCGCAGTCCTGGCTGGTAGCGGAGACAATTCGCCGACGCGTCCGTGAGGCGGAGTTCTCGCCTGGCGGCCGGCCCTGTCCTCTCTCGGTCAGCATCGGCGGCGTGGCGTTCAGCGGGCCGACCACCTACGCCGAGATGTTCGTGGTGGCGGACAAGCACCTTTACAAGGCCAAATCGAACGGCCGCGATCAGGTCAGTTTCGAACCCGCGGCAGCGGGCGACGCGCCGGGCGGCGGCCCGATGACGGTCCATTGATGGTCGTTTCTGTCAGGCGGCGTAGCCGCCGAGGCCCCGGGCGACGGGCTTGACCGAGACTGCCGGCTGGGCGGCCGGCCAGAGAATGCCTGCCGTCACGGCGAAGGTGATCAGGGCGTCGCGTGCCGCTTCGGCCGAGATCTCGCCGGCACGTGCCGCCTCGCAGGCCTTTACCGCCGCACCATAGCTCAGCCGCCGGCGCGAAGGCGGGAACTCGGTCAGGAATTCGTGCATCTCGGAGAACGAAGCGATTGTACGCTTGTAGCCGGCGCCAACAGTTAGGGCGACCGGGGTGGAAAACGTCCTGTCGTGCATTCTGGCCTCTCGAATGGGCGGAGGTCACGGCGGACGCCGTTCTCCGGTCTGGGGGTCGGGCAGAAACGCGGATCACGGCGCGAGGTTCCATGTTGCCGGGACTGTTTTTTCGCCGGCTCCGGGAGCGGTCGCCGGGCGAGCAGCGCCAGCGGCGAGGCGGGTGCCTATTTCCACATGCCGCGCATGTGGGCGCCGAGGTCGACACGCACCTGCGGCTGGCGGCGCGGATCGTCCCTGGCCTGGACGCTGGCCCATGCCACCTGCTCGAAGGCGCCGAGGATCGAGCGCGGGATGAAGCGCGTGCGCGAGGCATAGACATGGCGGTCGCCGCGCGCCGCCTGGCCGTGCACGAAAAAGCGATGCGGCATGACCAGGTGCAGGCTATCCTTGGCGCGCGTCATCGCCACGTAGAGCAGCCGCCGCTCCTCGTCGACGTCCTCCTTGCTACCGACGCCGAGATCGATCGGGATGCAGCCGTCGACGGTGTTGAGTACGAAGACGTTCTTCCACTCCTGGCCCTTGGCCGAATGGATCGTCGACAGGATCAGATAATCCTCGTCGCGGTGCGGCGGGCCGGCCTCGTCGCTGGTCGCGTCCGGCGGATCGAGCGTCAGCTCGGTGAGAAAGCGCTCGCGCGACGCATAGCCGGAAGCGATCTGCTCGAGTTGCAGGAGATCGGCCCGGCGCGTCGTTGCATCCTCGTGGATACGCTCCAGATGCGGCTCGTACCAGAGCCTGACCTGCTCGAGGTCGGCCGGCCATTTTTGCGCGCCGGCGCGCAGGCCGCTATAGAGCGCGACAAAGCCCGGCCAGTCGTCGGCGGCCCGCTGCGGCGGCCGATAGCGGGCAAGCCCCATTGTCTCGTCGAGCGACGTCGCCATGGTCTCGACGATCGCATTGGCGGCCGAAGGACCGATGCCCGGCAGAAGTTGCAGCACGCGAAAGCCGGCGACGCGGTCGCGCGGGTTTTCGGCAAAGCGCAGCACGGCGAGCATATCCTTGACGTGAGCTGCGTCGAGAAATTTCAGCCCGCCGAACTTGACGAAGGGGATGTTGCGGCGCGTCAGCTCGATCTCCAGCGGGCCGCTATGGTGCGAGGCGCGAAACAGCACCGCCTGTGCTTTGAGAACCGTGCCGGCCTCGCGTTCGGTGAGTATCGCCTGGCAGACATAGCTCGCCTGCTCGGTCTCGTCGCGCACGCTCACCAGCTTCGGCTTTTCCGCCGATTTGCGCTCGGTCCAGAGATTTTTGGTGAAACGTTCCGACGCTTCGCCGATCACCGCATTGGCCGCCGCCAGGATCGTCTCGGTCGAGCGGTAGTTGCGCTCCAGCATGACGACTTCCGCCGGCTGCGCGAACTGCTTGGGAAAATCCAGGATATTGCGCACTTCCGCGGCGCGGAACGAATAGATCGACTGCGCGTCGTCGCCGACCACCGTAAGCCCCGATCCGTCGGGCTTGAGCGCCGTCAGGATCGATGCCTGCAGCCGGTTGGTGTCCTGGTATTCGTCGACCAGCACATGGTCGAAACGCGCACCCAGATGCGCGGCGATTTCCGGCTCGCCGGCCATCTGCGCCCAATAGAGTAGCAGGTCGTCGTAATCGAGCACATTCTGCGCCTGCTTGGCCTCGACATATCGGGCGAACAATTGCTTCAGCTGTTCGGCCCAGCCGGCGCACCACGGGAACACCGAACCCAGCACCTCGCCGAGCGGCGCCTGTGCGTTGACCGCACGCGAATAGATCGCAAGGCAGGTGCCCTTGGTCGGGAAGCGGGCTTCGGTCTTCGAAAACCCAAGCTCGTGGCGGGCGAGATTCATCAGGTCGGCGGAATCCTCGCGGTCGTGGATGGTGAAGGCGGGATCGAGACCGATCTCCAGCGCATAATCGCGCAGCAGCCTGGCGCCGATGCCGTGGAACGTGCCGGTCCAGCTCAGCGCATCGGTAATGACGGAGGCATCGCGCCCCAGCACCTCGCCGGCGATGCGCTCGACCCGCTTGGCCATTTCCGCTGCGGCACGGCGCGAAAATGTCATCAAAAGGATACGGCGGGGGTCGGCACCCCTGACGATCAGATGCGCGACCCGGTGCGCCAGCGTGTTGGTCTTGCCGGAGCCGGCGCCGGCAATCACCAGCAACGGCCCGGCGATCTTGCCGTCGCCATGTTCGACGGCAAGCCGCTGCTCGGCGTTGAGCTTCGCCAGATAGGCCGGCTGGAAGGACGAATCACGGGCGGCAAGGTTCATCGCCCATCAAGCATCGTTTCTGCTTTGTTCGCAACGGTTTGCGGAGCCGGAACAGGGCTCGTGAACGAAGAAGCCTGGCGGGCAGGCCTGTCGACTAACGCTCGGGCTCGACGCCCATCCTTGCCGATTGCCGCCGCAGCGCCTCGCGATCGTCCTGTGGCGGCGGCAGCAGCAGCGGATCGAAATCGTCGGGCACCTCGTCGATCACTTTCTTGGCGACGCGATAGGCGACATAGACGATTGCCCCGGCGATGAGCAGACGGATCATGCCTTCCTCCATTGATTGTGCAGCAACCGGAGACGCGGCATTTTGTTCCCCGGCTCCTTGGCGAATGCGGGAACGACACCGGCCGCGCAACCAAATTGCCGACGCCTCGTTGTCGGGCGAGAGGAGACTGCGATGAAAAAGCGCTCAATCCTGCTGCTTATGGCAGCTCTGACGGTTGCGGGTTGCGACAACAACATCCAGCCGACCAAAGCCCCCGGCGACACCGTCGAGCAGAACCCGCAGGTCGACAAGAATCCGGTGCCGAAGTCTACGACCGGCGGTGATCAGCCCGGCACGCCGCCGAAACAATGACCGCCTCAAATGGCGTCGGCGCCGGTCAAGGAGGGTGGCCGGCGCCGCTTGGGAGGAAGCTGATGGCGCCGGCCAGGCGGAGATCAGGCCCGCCGCACATCCAAGGATAGCCGAGTCTTTCCGCAGCGTCATGGTCGATAGCGTACAGACGGCACGCCCCTGTGGACAAACGTGTCGGCCACGGCAGCGTTTGTTCATCACATAGTTCGTTCTTCCCATGGAACAAACCAGGCTGCTGCGTGTTTGGATGTCGATCGGACGCTCCCAAGGCCGCCGTTCACGAAAGAACCCGCGATCCTTATCCCCCCTCAGGATCGCGGGTTCTTTTTGCGTTTGCGGGAAGTTGCGGCGCGACAGGCTGACTTGCTTGCTGCCGGTTTTCGCGCCTTATGCGGCGAGCCGGGGCTCAAGCCCTTGCGAAGCATGGTTGTCCCGTGCAAAAGCCCGGCCATGCTGATCATCAACGACCTTTCGCTCCGTATGGCCGGACGCCTGCTTCTCGACCATGCCTCACTGACCTTGCCGGCCGGCAGCAAGGCTGGCCTTGTCGGCCGCAACGGCACCGGCAAGACAACCTTGTTCAAGGCGATCACCGGCGACCTCGCCTCCGAGACCGGCTCGATCAGCCTGCCCAAAAACACGCGCATCGGCCAGGTCGCGCAGGAAGCGCCTGGCACCGAGGAGCCGCTGATCGAGATCGTGCTCAAGGCCGACCTCGAACGGAGTGCCCTGCTCGAAGAGGAAAAGACGGCGACCGACCCGCACCGCATCGCCGACATCCACATGCGGCTGGCCGATATCGACGCGCACTCGGCCGAGTCACGCGCGGCCACCATTCTCGCCGGCCTCGGCTTCGACGATGCCGCGCAGCGGCGCCCGGCCTCGTCCTTCTCCGGCGGCTGGCGCATGCGCGTCGCGCTGGCCGCAGTGCTGTTTGCCGAGCCCGATCTGCTGCTGCTCGACGAGCCGACCAACTATCTCGATCTCGAAGGCACGCTATGGCTGGAAAACTACGTGTCGAAATACCCGCATACCGTGCTGCTGATTTCGCACGACCGCGACCTGCTCAACCGCGCCGTCAATTCGATCGTCCATCTCGACCAGAAGAAGCTGACCTTCTGGCGCGGCGGCTACGACCAGTTCGAGCGCCAATACACCGAGCAGCGTGAATTGCAGGAGAAGGGCCGCGTCAAGCAGGAAGCCGCGCGCAAGCACATGGAAGCCTTCGTCGAGCGCTTCCGCGCCAAGGCGTCGAAGGCGAGGCAGGCGCAGTCGCGCATCAAGGCACTGGAGAAGATGAAACCGATCGCCGCGATCGTGAACGACACGGTGCGGCCGTTCTCCTTTCCGGAGCCGGTGAAGACGGTGGCCTCGCCGATCATTGCGCTCAACAACGTCAACGTCGGCTACACCGAGGGCGAGCCGATCCTGAAGAAGATGACGCTGCGCATCGATGCCGACGATCGCATCGCGCTGCTCGGCGCCAACGGCAACGGCAAGTCGACCTTCGCCAAGCTTTTGGCGGGCCGGCTGAAGGCGGAGACCGGCAGCATGACGGTGGCGCCCGGGCTGAAGGTGGCAATCTTCGCGCAGCACCAGCTCGACGACCTCAGGCCCGACGAAAACGCCTACGAGCACGTCCGCCGGCTGATGCCGGAAGCGCCGGAATCCAAGGTGCGCGGCCGCGTCGCCCAGTTCGGCCTGACCACCGAAAAGATGAACACCGCCGCCAAAGATCTGTCCGGCGGCGAGAAGGCGCGGCTCTTGATGGGCCTGTCGGCCTTCGAGGGGCCGAACCTGTTCATCCTCGACGAGCCGACCAACCATCTCGACATCGACAGCCGTGAATCGCTCATCCATGCGCTGAACGATTTTCCCGGTGCGGTCATCCTGATCTCGCACGACCGCCATCTGCTCGAAGCGACGGCCGACCGGCTGTGGCTGGTCAAGGACGGCGCGGTCAATCCGTATGACGGCGACCTCGAGGACTACAAGACGCTGGTCACCGGCGTCTCCGGCGACCGCCGCGGCAAGCGCGAGGCGGATAAAGCCTCGAAAGCTGACCGCCGCCGCGATGCAGCCGCGCGCCGCGCCGCCTTCGAGCCGCTGGCCAAGGAAATCCGCGCTACCGAAGCGCTGATGGACCGCCTCCGCAAGCGCATCGACCTGATCGAGGACGAACTCGCCAATCCGGCCGTCTACGAAAAGGACCCCTCGACTGCCACAAGGCTGGCCAAGGAGCGCTCACAACTCGCGCAACAGCTGGCCGGCCACGAGGAAAAATGGCTGTCGATGTCGTCGGAGTACGAAGAAGGCACGGCGGAGTAGGAGAGCGTAATCTCCCCCTCGTGGGGGAGATGCCCGGCAGGGCAGAGGGGGGCGCTGTCCCGCCAGCCTCGCAGCTGTTCGCCGCGGCCGACCGCCGTCTTGGTCAGAGCGGCATCATTTCCAATAGTAGGCAATCCTTCGCGCCCCCCTCTGTCCTGCCGGACGTCTCCCCCACAAGAGGCCACTTGGGGGGAGATTGGCTCGTCATCTGGCCCTACACGCCACTATCACAACCGGCTAGTTTGCGCCCATGAATCAGCACGCCAAGCTCAAAATCGGCCATTCGGCCTGTCCGCATGATTGCCCTTCGACCTGCGCGCTCGAGGTCGAGTTGCTCGACGCCAGGCGTATTGGCCGCGTCCATGGCGCCAAGGCCAACAGCTATACGGCCGGCGTCATTTGCGCCAAGGTCGCCCGTTACGCCGATCGCATTCACCATCCCGACCGCCTGCTGAAGCCGCTGGTCCGTGCCGGCGCCAAGGGCGAGGGCGTATGGAAGGAAGCGAGCTGGGAGGCCGCACTCGACCTCGTCGCCGAAAAATTCATCGCGGCGGAGGCAAAATACGGCTCGGAGACGGTCTGGCCCTATTACTATGCCGGCACGATGGGGCTGGTGCAGCGCGATGGCATCGAGCGGCTCAGGCACGCCAAAAAATACTCCGGCTTCTTCGGCTCGATCTGTACCAATCTGGCCTGGACCGGCTGGATGATGGGCGCCGGCGCGCTGCGCGGCCCCGACCCGCGCGAGATGGCAAAGTCCGACTGCGTGGTGATCTGGGGCACCAATGCCGTGGTCACGCAGGTCAACGTGATGACCCACGCCATCAAGGCGCGCAAGGAACGCGGCGCCAAGATCGTCGTCATCGACGTCTACGAAAATGCGACGATGAAGCAGGCCGATCTCGGCCTGGTGCTGAAGCCCGGAACCGACGGCGCGCTGGCCTGCGCGGTGATGCACGTGCTGTTCCGTGACGGCATGGCCGACCGCGCCTATCTGGAAAAATACACCGACGATCCGCATGGTCTGGAGGCGCATCTTCAAACGAGGACGCCGCGATGGGCCGCCGATATCACCGGGCTTTCCGTCGACGAAATCGAGGCCTTCGCCCGTCTCATCGGCACGACGAAGAAGACTTATTTCCGCCTCGGCTACGGTTTTTCGCGGCAGCGCAACGGTTCGGTCAACATGCATGCCGCGGCCTCGATCGCGGCGGTCACTGGCTGCTGGCAATATGAGGGCGGCGGCGCCTTCCATACCAATTCGGGCATCTTCAAGCTCAACCAGGAACTGCTCGAAGGCACGCGGATGCGTGACCCCGCGATCCGTCATCTCGATCATTCGCGTATCGGCCCGGTGCTGACCGGGGCTGAGGATGCGCTCTATGGCGGCCCGCCGGTGACTGCGCTGCTGATCCAGAACACCAATCCGGTCAATGTCGCGCCAGAGCAGCGGCTGGTGAAGCAGGGTTTTCTGCGCGACGATCTGTTTTCCTGCGTGCACGAGCAGTTCATGACCGACACGGCCAAGCTCGCCGATGTCGTGCTGCCGGCGACGATGTTCCTCGAGCATGACGACGTCTACAAGGGCGGCGGCAACCAGCACATCACCCTCGGGCCGAAGCTGATCGAGCCGCCGGAAGGCCCGCGCACCAATCATTTCGTCATCGAGGAGCTCGGCAAAAGGCTCGGTGTCGCCGACCGTCCCGGCTTCGGCATGACCGAGCAGCAGCATATCGACATCATTCTGGGCATACGCGTGCTTGGCAGCTTTTCGAGCCTGAAAGAGCAGAAATGGGTCGATTTGCAGCCGGATTTCGCGGCCGCGCATTTCCTGGAAGGCTTCGGTCATGCCGACAAAAAGTTTCATTTTCGTGCTGACTGGACGGGCCAGGCGTCACCCAATCGGCCACCGAAAAGCATGGGCCTGTTCGGGCCGGTGGCGCGCTTGCCCGAATTCCCCGATCATGTCGATCTGATCGAGGTGGCGGACGAGGCGCACCCGTTCCGGCTGACCACCTCGCCGGCGCGCAATTTCCTCAATTCGACCTTTGCCGAAACGCCGGTGTCCAAGGCAAAAGAGCGCCGGCCGGAGCTGCTCTTGCATCCCGATGATGCGGCGGCACTCGGCGTCGCCGACGGCAGCCGTGTCGAGGTCGGCAACCAGCGTGGCGAAGTGGTGCTGCATGCAAAACTGTTCGACGGCATCAAGCGCGGCGTCGTCGTCGCCGAAGGCATCTGGCCGAACAGCGCCCATGAGCGTGGCGAGGGCATCAACGTGCTGACCGGCGCCGATGCGCCGGCGCCCTATGGCGGTGCCGCCTTCCACGACAACAAGGTCTGGCTGCGCCCGGCGGATTGAGCGTCGGAACGATATCTCCATCCGGCCGTTTTCGCGTGGCGGGTGGAGGCATTGTCATGGCAGAAGTGTTGCCGGCGCCGGATCCCATCGGAAGGACACTGTCGTCCGGCGAACTCGTAACCACGATGTCGCACTTTCATCGCGCCGAGATTGCGCGCATGGCCGGGTGGCGCGACCGCCTGGACCGGACGAGCAACTGGGCGATAACGGTTGTCGCCGCGATGCTCTCAGTCTCGCTTTCGACAGCCAGCGCTCACCATGGCGTGCTGCTGTTTGCCATGCTGCTTGTCCTGCTGCTGCTGTGGATAGAGGCCCGCCGATATCGCTTCTTCGACTTCTATCGGGCTCGCGTGCGCCAGTTCGAACGGCACTATTTCGCGCAGATATTCTCGCCGCAGCCGGACTTCGCGTCCGATTGGCTGTTGATCGTCGGCGAGAGCCTGCGCGCGCCGAAATTCCTGATTTCGCAACGCGTGGCTTTGGCGCGCCGCCTGCGTCGCAATTACATCTACATGCTGCTGATTCTGCTGCTGGCCTGGATCCTCAAACTGTCGACCCCTAGTCTTCTGACCGAAGGCGTCCGCATTGGCTTCGTCGGGTCGATGCGTGAGGCCGTCACCGGTGCTGCCTTGGGTCCAATTCCGGGCGCCGTCATCGTCGTGCTGGTCGCCGTCCTCTATGCCGGCCTGCTGGTGACAGCCTTCCTGACGGAGAGCGACGACGGCGAACTCTCCTTCGGTGACGTCCACGTCTAGCAACGCAACGGCTGTCTGGCAACGCAACGCCCTGTCGCGCGTTGTTGGACACGTGCATTGGGCGATGGGGGTTTCATGGCTTGGCAGGCTCCGACACGTTCCAGCCTGGCGCTGTTGGTTTGCGCTTTCGTTCCCGCAGGCGCGGTCTGGGCGGCGGAGACGCTCGTTGCCGGGACCAAGGCCTCCGGCATGGGTGGTTCGGGCGAAGGCGCTTTCGTCGCCGAGATCGTGCTTCTGCTGCTTGTCGGGCGCGGCCTGGGCGAAGTGCTGCAGCGCTACGGCCAGCCGGCAATCATGGGCCAACTGATCGGCGGTATCCTGCTCGGTCCTTCGTTGTTCGGCTGGCTGTGGCCGTCGGCCCAGCATTTGATATTTCCCAGTGATCCCGCGCAAAAGGGCATGATCGACGCGGTCTCGCAGCTCGGCATCCTGATGCTGCTTTTGCTGACCGGCATGGAGACGGACCTGCGGCTGGTGCGCCGGGTTGGCGCGGCCTGTTTTTCCATTTCGGCTACCGGCGTCGTGGTGCCCTTCATCTTCGGTTTCGCGCTGGCGCAGTTCCTGCCGGACGCATTGCTGCCTGACCCCACGCAACGCACCGTCGCCGGGCTGTTCCTGGGCACCGCGCTGTCGATCTCGTCGGTCAAGATCGTCGCCATGGTGGTGCGCGAGATGAACTTCATGCGCCGCAACCTCGGACAGGTGATTATTTCCTCAGCAATCATCGAGGACACGATCGGCTGGCTGGTCATCGCCGTAACCTTCGGCATCGCCACCAATGGCAGGCTGCAGCTCGTACCGCTGGTGACCACCATCGCCGCCGTGGCACTGTTCATGGTGTTCTCCTTCACCATTGGCCGCCGTCTTGTCTTCACCTTGATCCGCTGGACCAACGATCAATTCCGCAGCGAGTTTGCGGTGATCACCATGATCCTCATCATCATGGGCGTGATGGCGCTGATCACCAACATGATAGGCGTCCATACCGTGCTGGGGGCGTTCGTCGCCGGCATCCTTGTCGGTGAATCGCCCATCCTCTCCAGCCATATCGAAGGCCAGCTGCGCGGCGTCATCACCGCGCTGTTCATGCCGATTTTCTTCGGCATGGCGGGGCTTTCCGCCGATCTCACCGTGCTCGCCGATCCGACGCTTGCCATGCTGACGGGCGCTCTCGTGCTCATCGCCAGCATCGGCAAGTTTGGCGGCGCGTTCATCGGCGCCAAGCTCGCCGCCATGTCATTCAAGGAAGCAATCGCCGTCGGCAGTGCAATGAACGCGCGCGGCTCGACCGAGGTGATCGTCGCCAGCATCGGCCTGTCGATGAACATCCTATCGCACAATCTCTTCACCATGATCGTCACCATGGCCGTGATCACCACCTTGGCCATGCCACCGATGCTGCGCTGGGCGCTCGGCCGGCTGCCGGTTGGGCATGACGAGCAGCAGCGTGTCGAGCGCGAGGCATTGGACGAATACGGCTTCATTTCCAGGCTGGAGCGGCTGCTGGTGCTGGTCGACGACAGCAGGATCGGCAAGTTCACTGCCTATCTCGCCGGACTGGTCGGCGGAGGCAGCGGCATGCCCACCACCTTGCTTCGCCTGCCCACCACCTTGCTTCAGCCGAAAGACGGCCGAGTTGACAGGCCGACCGACAGCAAGGGACAGGAGCGCGCCCTGCAGGAAATCAAGAAGGGTGCAAGAAAAAGCGCTCAGGCGGTGAAACGGATCGAAGATACGCTTGTCGATAAAGTCCACCTGACGGCCCGCACCGAATTGGAGGCCACGGGTGAGACGATCGCCGAAGAGGCCCGCAAGGGATACGGCCTGTTGCTGGTCGGCCTTGACAACGTGCTGACCTCCGATGGTGCCTTCGCGCCGGCCCTCAACGACATTGCCGCGGGATTTGACGGCCCGCTTTGTCTGGTCCTGAACGGCGGCAATGCTGCCGAAAAGATGCCGACGCTGAAGGCCGGCACCAGCATTCTCGTCCCCGTCAACGGTACCCAGGTGGCGCGTCGCGCCGCCGACTTGGCGCTGGCCTTGGCCCGTCCAAACCGGGCACGGATCAAGGTTCTCTATGTCTCGCAAAGGGCAGCCAAGGGCCGCAGGTCGACATCGGTGTCGCATAGCCGCGAAGAGGCCGTCCTGAAAGACATCGCCGATCTGGCGGGCCGCTACGGCCTGCATATCGACACAGCGTTCCATACCCGCGTCACACCCGACAAGGCGATCACCCGGGAGGCGGCCAAAGGCGCGGCGATCGTCGTGATGGGCGTCACCCAACGTCCGGGTGAGGACCTGTTCTTCGGCGAAACCGCCGGCGCTGTTTTAGCCGCCTGCAACTGCCCCGTCGTGCTTCTGGCCAGCGCGCGACCCAAGCATGACGCCGCTGGCACTGAGCTGGCAGCGTGAATTTCATGGCGCATTGATCCGTCGGCAGGAATGTCGATCGAGGCTCTAAAATCGCTGATCAGCCAAGCGTAGAAGAACTCGAACCGAACGGTTCGGTTTCTGTTGACAGAGCGTACAGGAATGGGTGAACGCCGGCTCACGGAATGTTCGCGCCGAAAATCATCAATGACCGCATAACTAATTGAAAAGGAGGAAGAACATTGTGGCGACAGGAGCCGCATGTCGAATTTCAAGCGGCCAATTTGGCGCACCCTTACTAAATTTTCGTGATTGGCAACGACAGGCTTGCCGACCCATCTCGGGGTGGTCCGAGCGACGCGAATTCCTCCCAAGGCACGCCACTTGACGGACAGACCAAAGAACTACCGGAGTAGCCGAAATGACCAAGATCGCTCTTACCGCCGCCGCCATCCTTGTTGCCACCGGCACTGCCTTTGCCGGCAGCGACCACTATGGCGCGGACAACGTCAACCAGCCGGCGGCTCCTGCTGCCAACGTCGACAACACGTTTACCGGCTCGATCCGCAAGCCGGTTACTTCCGAACATACCGGTGCCAAGACGACTTCCGAGTCGGTGGCGCCTGAATCCGGCCAAGGCATCTGGGGCCGCTGATTATCACGGCCCCGGATTACAAGAGCGGCGGGCCTGGCCCGCTACTCTTGCTTTCACCTGTCAACGGGGTGCGCGCCGGATCGCATCCTGCGCCAATCGAACACTTTGAATTTGCAGGTTTCATCTGTAGCCACAATCTCGGTTGCTGAAACCGTCCAGCAACGTGCACTTCGAAAAAAAGCCGGGTAAGTATTCGTCGGCGCGGACAGCGCTCTCATCTCGAATGCGTCGAAAGCAACGACAACTCACGAATGATCAGTACACTGGAGTACCTGAAATGACCAAGATTGCTCTTACCCCGGAGCACAACGAGCGGCGGGCTTGGCCTGCCGCTCTTGTTTGTGCGAAGCCGGGTTTGGCCGAAAGGTCGGCGATCCCCCGGCCTGCCAGGCAATCCCTAGCGAAGGTCCTTCGGCCAAATGCAGTGCGTCAGCCGGGCGCTGCCGAAGCTGAGACCGGCCCAATCGCCATCGACGTCGAAACGGGCCAGGGCCGCGGTCGGAAATTTTTCCGCTAGCTTCTTCAGCGCCGCTTCGTCCGATTCAGCCCCGGCAAGCCCGCGCGCGAACTCCTCCAACCCGGGATTGTGGCCAAGCACCAGCAGCGTTCCGGTTCCCGCCTTTACTTGCCGAACCTTGGCGAGGATGTCCGCCGCCGCTGCCTCGTAGAGCGCCTGGGCAAATTTGGCCTGCACCTTTGCCGGCAATTCCGCCGAGACCAGCCGCCATGTGTCGCGGGTGCGCAGCGCCGGCGATACCAGTGCCAGCTCCGGCAGCCAGCCGCGCCGGGCCAGTTCGCGTCCGACCAGCGGCGTTGCCTTCAGCCCGCGCGCGGACAGCGGCCGGTCGAAGTCGATGAGGCCGGGATCGTCCCAACTCGACTTGGCGTGACGCAGGAGCAGCAGTTGCTTCATGGATTCAAAATAAGGCCGAAACGTCGCGTGCGCCATGCACGACGCGGACGATCCCGACCCGCTGTTCGGCCGGCCGATAAAGCACGAGATAATTGCCGATCGTCAACGTACGCACATCGGCAGCGATGTTGGGCCTCTTGGGACCGGATTCCGAGAATGTCCCCAATTGCACGACGCGCTCGGCAATAGCATGCAAAAAGCGGTCCGCGGCAAGCGGGCTATCCAAATATCGATCAGATCATCTTCTGCCGCCGGGCTGCGGACAATGCGGATGTCAGCCATTCCGCCGGTTTTTGCTAGTGTTGCCCAACCGGCTGCGGGCCTTCTGTATTATGTCCTCGATGTCGAACGGCGCAAACGGGCCGCTCTCCAGCCCTTCCGTCCAGGCTTTCCGCAACCGCTCCGCTTCGGCCTCGCGCAAGGGCTGGCGAAGCCGCCATTCGCGCAGTGCCTCGCGGATCACTTCACTTGCCGAACCGTACTGCCCGCTGGCCACCGCGCCTTTGACAATGTCCAGCAGTTCCGGGGAAAGCGCTACGCTGACTTTTTCGACTGTCGCCATCCAGCCGTCTCCTCGCAAATTCAAGAACTGACTCTTACGGCGTGATCCGCGCCAGGTGCTCGAGATCAGTCTCTTCGCGCAGCGGGTCGGGCGCGATCACTACCGACGTGGCGTTGTCGGCATCGTCGGCGAAGCGCGAAAAGACCGTGCGGCCGCCTTCCATTCGCGCCTTGCCTTCGGCGACCAGCCCCAGCGCCAGCGGATAGAGCTGGTGCTCGGCCTTGAGCACGCGCGCGGCCAGCGTGTCCTCATTGTCGCCGACCATCACTGGTACCGCTGCCTGGGCGATGATCGGCCCATCATCCATGTCGAGCGTGACGAAATGCACCGTGCAGCCATGGATGCGCATGCCCGCGCGAATGGCTCGCGCGTGCGTATCCAGCCCCTTGAAGGCAGGCAGCAGGGCAGGGTGGATATTGACCATCCGGCCCTGCCACTTCTCGACGAAATGCGCGCCGAGGATGCGCATATAGCCGGCCAGTGCGACGATCTCGGCGCCGAACGACGAAAGGGCCGCGTCGATCGCCCCGTCATGCGCTTCCTTGCTGGCATGGTCCGAGCGCGAAATCACCTTGGTGGCGATGCCGCGCGCCGCGGCGATGCCGAGACCGGCGGCATTGGCGCGGTCGGAGATGACGCCGACGATCTCGGCCGGATAGGCCGGGTTGCTCGCCGCCGCGATCAGCGCCGTCATGTTGGAGCCGCGCCCCGAGATAAGCACTACGGTGCGTTTTCTGGTCATAGCCCGATCGAGCCCCGATAGATGACGCCCGCATCGCGGCGTGGTACGATCTGGCCGATCGGCGTCACCGTGTCGCCGGCCTCCTGCAGCACGGCGGCGACCTGCGCCGCCTGGCCGGAGGCGACGACCAGGATCATGCCGATACCGCAATTGAAGGTGCGCATCATCTCTTCCGGCGCGACGCCGCCGGTCTTGGCCAGCCACGAAAACACCGGCGGCACCTCGATGGCGCCGAGATCGAGCTCGGCCGAAAAATCCTTGGGCAGAACGCGCGGGATGTTTTCGGGAAAGCCGCCGCCGGTGATATGGGCCAGCGCCTTGATGCCATGCGTGTTGCGGATCGCCTTGAGGATCGATTTGACGTAGATGCGGGTCGGCTCGAGCAGCGCCTCGGCCAGCGTCGCCTCGTCATTGAACGGCGCTGGATCGCCCCAGCCAAGGCCGCTTACCGCGACGATGCGGCGGACCAGCGAAAAGCCGTTCGAATGCAGGCCCGACGAGGCGAGGCCGAGCAGCACATCGCCCTCGACGATGTCGTCGGTCGGCAGCAGCTGGCCGCGTTCGGCCGCACCGACGGCAAAGCCGGCAAGGTCGTAATCCTTGTCGTGGTACATGCCGGGCATTTCAGCGGTCTCGCCGCCGATCAGCGCGCAACCGGCCTGCCGGCAGCCTTCGGCGATGCCGCCGACGATCGAAGCGCCCTGGTCGGGATCGAGCTTGCCGGTGGCGAAATAGTCGAGGAAGAACAGCGGCTCGGCGCCTTGCACGACGATGTCGTTGACGCACATGGCGACGAGGTCGATGCCGATCGTATCGTGCTTGCCGGCGTCTATGGCGATCTTCAGCTTGGTGCCGACGCCGTCATTGGCGGCGACCAGTACCGGATCGGTGAAGCCGGCTGCCTTGAGGTCGAACAGGCCGCCGAACCCGCCGATCTCGCCATCGGCGCCCGGCCGGCGGGTGGCGCGCACCAGCGGCTTGATCTTCTCGACCATGAGGTTGCCGGCATCGATGTCGACGCCCGCTTCGGCATAGGTGAGCCCGTTCTTGCGCTTGCTCATACTCTTTCCCTGCTTTCCCGGGCTCTTCGCATGAACGGTTTCGGTCCGCAAGGATAACGGCGCTGAAACTGCCGATCTCCCCACTTGAGGGGGAGATGCCAAGCAGGGCAAAGAGGGCAGGCCAGAGGGGGGCGCTGTCCCGCCGACCTGCCGACCGGCACCATTGCGCATCCAGATCAAACCCCAACCGGGTTTCCAGATATCAATGAGCTTGAGAAAGGCCTGCGGTAGGCTCAGCTTTACGAGGCAATTTTTCAGGTGGTCGATGGGGCGTTGATCGCAAATTGCGCGGCGAAAGCCCGGATATAAGCCGGCCGAGCTTCCCCGCGCGCTACATAGGCAGCCACGTTTTGATATTCGTCCAAAATCCCGGACATTCTTAGTCGCAGCAGCACAGATACCATCAATAAATCGCCCGCGCTGAACGTATCATCGAGCCAGTCGGCGACGCCTAAGTGGGCCGAGAGTTTGTCCAGCCGAGCGCGAACACGGTCCTTTACCAACGGCAAGCGCTCCTCGCTCCAAGGCTTGTCGCGTTCGAATATTCTTGCCGTCGTTAATTCGAGGATCGGCGGCTCGACGGTGTTAAGTGCAGCAAACATCCACGTGATCGCACGCGCGCGGGCATTGCGATCCTTCGGCAGCAGGCCCGCATGCTGCTCAGCAAGATGGAAGACGATCGAGCCGGTCTCGAACAGCGAGAGAGAACCTTCCTCATAGGTGGGGATCTGGCCGAAGGGATGGATGGCCAGATGGTCGGGCGCCTTCATGTCTGCGAAGGAAACAAGACGAACTTCATAAGGCTGCCCCACTTCTTCGAGCGCCCAGCGAACGCGCGTATCGCGCGCCAGTCCCTTGCCGCCATCGGGCGATCGTTCAAATGCTGTGATAGTGATTGTCATCGCGTCTGTTTCCTTGCCTGGGCGAATATCTTCGGCTTCCTATGGTGAGACGAATGAGCCTCACCGAAATCGACGTCGGTCTTGACCTATTTCATTGTGGGGAGATTGGCAGCTTGTGTGTCGCTTCTCACTTGCCGTAACCCTCCATCTCCATCATGTATCGACAAACAAGAGCGACGGGATATGCGTTTGACCATCCCCAACATGATCACGATCATGCGCTTCGTGCTGGTGCCGGCCGTGGTGCTAGCCATGCTGCAGGAACGCTGGGACTGGGCCTTTGCCGGCTTCCTCGTTGCCGGCATTTCCGACGGGGTCGACGGCTTCATCGCCCGCCATTTCAATCAGTTTTCCCGCCTCGGCGCCTATCTCGATCCGATGGCCGACAAGCTGCTGCTGGTCTCGGTTTTCGTGGTCCTGGGCTTCAGCGGCGAACTGCCGCTGTGGCTGGTCGTTACCATGGTGTCGCGCGACGCACTGATCGTCTGCGCCGTGCTTTTGTCCACCGTCATGGCGCATCCCGTCGAGATGAAGCCGCTCCTGGTGTCGAAGGCCAACACCGCGATCCAGATCGTGCTGGCGGCAGTGGTGTTGGGCGAACTCGCCTTCGACATCCGTCTCGATCCCCTGAGGCCGGCCCTCATATTGCTGTCCGGGGTCTTGACCGTGGCTTCGGCCGCGGCCTATCTCGTGGCTTGGCTGAGGCATATGAGCGGCTATGGCGAAGGCTCCACACCCGGCACCTGAACGCGGGGCACCTGAACACCGGGCACCTGACGAACGGTCCATCGACGCCGAGGCTGAAGCCGCGGCGGCGGAGGCTTCGGCATCGGCGTCGTTTCGCCGCCAGATCCGCTTCTGGCTGGTCAGCGCAATCATCCTCGCCGTCTTCCTCTATGTCTTCAGCGGCATCCTTCTGCCCTTCGTCGCCGGCATGGTGCTCGCCTATTTCCTCGACCCCGTCGCCGACCGGCTGGAGCGTCTCGGCCTGTCCAGGCTGATGGCGACGGTGGTCATCCTCATCGCCTTCATCGTCGTCCTGGTGCTGGCCGTCGTCATCCTGGTTCCGGTGCTCGCCTCGCAGATGGCCGATTTCGCCAGCAAGCTGCCGGACTATCTGACCCGTCTGCAGGGCCTGATCACCAGCTTCGACCCGAAATGGCTGGAAGAGAAATTCGGCGTCGATGCCAACGGCCTGCGCGAAGGCCTGAACTCGCTGCTGACCTCCGGCTTCGGCCTCCTGACCACGGTCTTCACCTCGATCTGGAGCTCCGGCGTGGCGCTGGTCTCGGTTGTCAGCCTGTTCGTGGTGACGCCGGTCGTCGCCTTCTACATGCTGCTCGACTGGGACCGCATGGTGGCAATCGTCGACAGCTGGGTGCCGCGCGACTATGTCAAGACCGTCAGGACGATCGCCAGGGACATCAACACGGCGACCGCCGGCTTCGTGCGCGGCCAGGGCACGCTGTGCCTGGTGCTCGGCGCCATGTATGCCACCGGCCTGACGCTGACGGGGCTGAATTTCGGCATCCTCATCGGCCTGTTCGCCGGGTTGATCTCGTTCATCCCCTATGTCGGCTCGCTGACCGGCCTGGTGCTCGCCGTCGGCGTCGCCTTCGTCCAGTTCTGGCCGGACTGGACCATGATCGCGGCGGTGGCCGGCGTGTTCTTCGTCGGCCAGTTCATCGAGGGCAACATCCTGCAGCCCAGGCTGGTCGGCAAAAGCGTCGGCCTGCATCCGGTGTGGCTGATGTTTGCGCTGTTTGCCTTCGGCGCGCTGTTCGGCTTCGTCGGCCTGCTGATCGCCGTACCGGCTTCCGCCGCCGTTGCCGTTCTGGTGCGTTTCGCCATCGCGCGCTACCTCGAATCGCCGCTCTACAAGGGCCATTCCGACGAGCCGGTGCCGCCGCTGCAGGTGCGGCGCCGCGGGGGCGCGCGCGGTTGAGCCATATGCCGGACAAGATCGATCCGCCGCGTCAATTGCCGCTCGATCTAGGCCACGGCACCGGCTATTCGCGCGACGAACTCGTCGTCTCCAGCACCAACAGCCAGGCCGCTGCGCTTGTCGACCGCTGGCCGGACTGGCCCTCGCCGGTCGTTGTGCTGGCCGGGCCGGCCGGCTCGGGGAAAACCCACCTGGCCTCGATCTGGCGGACCCGCGCCGGTGCGGTGAAAGTGGAGGCGGGCCGCATCGGCGACTGCATCGAAAATCTCGGCGCGCGCCCGGCCCTGATCGACGATGTCGATGCCGGCCCGGTCGACGAACATGGCCTGTTCCACCTGATCAATGCGGTGCGCGGCGCCGGCTCGACCTTGCTGTTGACGGCGCGCCGCTTTCCCTCCGCCTGGGGCGTCAGGCTGCCCGACCTGGCGTCGCGGCTCAAGGCCGCGGCGACCGTCGAGATCCACGAGCCCGACGATCTTCTGCTGGCCGGCGTCATCACAAAGCTGTTCGCCGATCGACAGGTCGAGGTCGAGCCGCATGTCGTGCAATATCTGGTGCGCCGCATCGAGCGCTCGCTGGCCACTGCCATGCGGGTGGTCGAACGGCTCGACCGTACCGCGCTCGAGCGCAAGACGCCGATCACGCGGGCGCTCGCCGCCGAGACCGTCAGCGCCATGGACGAAGGGCAGGGCGAGTTCGAGATTTAGGGGACGGCATACAAAATGGCATCTGAATTCAGTTCATACGACATCATTGATCCGTTTCTGATGGCGTGGGCAAAACGGTACGGAATACGAGTCGCCACTAAATATCGCGACGATGATGTCCGTTCTATCTGGGTTTACGACAAGAATGGTAATAGTCGCGCTCAGATGTGGCTCGATTTGCCAGACGTCCACGGCAACGTAACCATTGTGGCGTCGGAGCTGGATCCTAAAAGTGCCACAAAATGGGGTGCCCGAGAGGAGCGCCACGCATCTCCAGAAATGCTGCAAGGTGCGCTTGAAGAACTACGGCTAATAGTCTTTGACTGGGCTGGGGAAGGTGCGTTCACGTAGTCTCACTCGATGGCCTGGTGTCCCATTTCGGGAAACCAGTGCTGGCATCTGTCTTGCAACATCAGCCTTGCCGGCTAACCCCGGTCCTGATTGCGTATCAAATCAGGTTGTAGGCTCGCCGGGAGTTGAGGCGGTTGGGGTTCTCTTCCCGGCGAGCTTACCTTTGGCCGTTGTAATGGACCATTGAATGGTCTATTTTCACTGAAATATGGACCAGAGGATGGTCCATAGAGGAGCGGCTCATGCAGGTATCCGTTACAGACGCCAAGGGACAGCTGACCGAATTGGTGCGTCGTGCCGAGGCAGGTGACGAGATCATTCTGACCCGTCACGGTCATGCGGCCGTGCGCCTAGTTCCCGTCAAGGCAGTGCCGGACAGGAAAAGCCGTCGGGCGTTGCTGGAGGCGATGCGCGCATCCGGCGCCGCGAGGGCGAAGGCCGGGCCATCTGCCGCGCGAAGCCAGGATTTCCTCTACGGCGATGATGGCCTGCCTGAATGATCGTGGTCGATACCTCGGCGCTGATGGCGATCGTTCTTGACGAGCCGGAGGCTGATGTCTGCATCGCGGCGCTCGAGGCCGAAGACGAAATTCTGATTTCCGCCGGCACCGTGGCAGAAGCGCTGATCGTCGCGTCGCGGCGAAATGTCGGCGAAGAGCTGTCCGGCCTGATCGACGGGCTTGGTTTCGAAATCGCGGCAGTGACGCCGGCCTCTGCGCGTCGCATTGCCGAGGCCTACGCAAAATGGGGTAAGGGCATTCACTCGGCCGCGCTCAATTTCGGTGACTGCTTCGCCTATGAAGTGGCGAAGGAACATGCCTGCCGCCTGCTTTATGTCGGCGACGATTTTTCGAGGACCGATATCGAAAGCGCTCTCTAAGGAAGCAAGGCAAGGACCATAGGCGCGATTTTGCTTTGCTGCCCGGGTCGAGCCGCCACCGCTGCCACGTTCAGTTCCCGCCGTCCGACAGGGCGGCGCGTTCCGTGCCGAAGCGCTTGCGATAGTCGCCGGGCACAAGCCCGGTTATCCTGGCGAATACTTTGCGGAAGGAGCCGGGATCGTCATAGCCGACCTCCCAGGCGATCTGGTCGATCGATCGCATCGTGGTTTCCAGCATCTCGCGCGCCTTGCCGACGCGCAGGTGCTGGCAATATTCGGTCGGCTTGAGGCCGGTGGCGTTGCGGAAGCGCCGCAGGAAAGTCCGCTCCTCCAGCCCGGCTTGCTCTGCCATGGCGCCGAGCGTCACGTCACGCGCGCCGTTCGCCTGCAGCCAGTGCTGCACCTTGAGGATCGCTTCGTCGCCATGGGTCAGCCGTGGCGCGAACGGGCTGTAAAAACGTTGCTCGCGGCCCGGCGGATCGACCAGCATGAAACGCGCCGTGTCCATCATAACGGTCGGCCCGAGCACCCTGTCCACCAGCTTCAGGCCGAGGTCGGTCCAGGCCATGTAGCCGCCCGCGGTGATGATGTCGCCATCGTCGATGACCAGCCTGTCGGCGTCGAGCAGGATGCCTGGAAAGCGTAGCGCCAGCGCGTCGCGATAGGCCCAGTGCGTTGTCGCCGCGCGACCGGACAACAGGCCGGTCTCGGCAAGCACGAAGGCGCCGGCGCAGACCGAACCGAGCGTCGCCCCTGCCGCATGACGGTCCCTGAGCCAGCCGGCATAGGGCGCGGCTGCTTCCCGAGCGATCGGATCTCCCAAGGTCGGCGGGATGATAGCCATGGCTGGTTCATTGTCGGCGTCGGGGTCGCTGTCGAAGGTGCGGACTACAGTCTGGCCGGCGTTCTCCAATTGCCAATGGCTGACGCGAAGCCTCAACGCGTCCAGCGACCGATCGGCCGCCAGCCGGTTGGCCAGCATGAAAAGATCGGTCAAGCCGAGCACGGCTGCTTCCTGAACGCCGGGGTACAGGACAAGGCCGATCTCGACCGATTTACGTGCGACGCTCATTTGTCAGTTTTGCCATGCCCGATGTCCGTTTTGCCAATCCCATAATGACGGTGCTTCAATATTTGTCTAGCCGAAGGAGCAAAACCTCTGACTGCAACTCCAATTTTCGGATCAAGGACTACGAAAATGAGCACATTCACCACCCATGACGGCACCGAGATTTTCTACAAGGATTGGGGCAAGGGCCAGCCGATCGTGTTCCATCACGGCTGGCCGCTGAGCGCCGACGACTGGGACAACCAGATGCTGTTCTTCCTCGAAAAGGGGTATCGCGTCATCGCACACGACCGCCGCGGCCACGGCCGCTCGTCGCAGACCGCGACCGGCAACGAGATGGATACCTACGCCGCCGATGTTGCGGCGCTGGCGGCGCATCTCGATCTCAGGGATGCGATCCACATTGGCCACTCGACCGGTGGCGGCGAGGTGGCGCGTTACGTCGCGCTTTATGGCGGCGGCGGCCGTGTTGCCAAGGCGGTGCTGATCGGCGCCGTGCCGCCGATTATGGTCAAGACCGACAGCGACCCCGGCGGCTTGCCGATCGAAGTCTTCGACGGCTTTCGCGCGGCTCTGGCCGCTAACCGCGCCCAGTTCTACAGGGATGTGCCGGCCGGCCCGTTCTATGGCTTCAACCGCGAGGGCGCCAAGGTCTCGCAAGGCGCCGTCGACAATTGGTGGCGCCAGGGCATGATGGGCGGAGCCAAGGCCCATTACGACTGCATCAAGGCATTCTCGGAGACCGATTTCACCGACGACCTCAAAAAGATCGAGGTTCCCGTCCTGATCATGCATGGCGACGACGACCAGATCGTACCGATCGCCGATTCCGCGCTGCTTGCGGCCAAGCTGGTGAAGCACGGCACGCTCAAGGTCTACAAGGGCCTGCCGCACGGCATGTGCACCACCCACCCGGAGATCATCAATCCGGATCTGCTGGCCTTCATCCAGGGCTGACGGCTTACATGTCGGACGGGCAGCGCGGGCTCGTGCTGTCCGTCCGTCGCTTAACCATGACCGGGGATGGAGACACGCTAGAGCGCGATCCGCTTGCCCTGCCGACGAGATTTGCTTGATGAATGGTCGGAGTGGAGAGATTCGAACTCCCGACCCTCTGGTCCCAAACCAGATGCGCTACCAGGCTGCGCTACACTCCGAACGGTCTGTTGCCTAGTGATTTCAGCCCGCCAAAGCAAGCGTAAAAAGCCATCGGCCTTGCTGCCGGCGGCATTGCGCAGTAATGACGGGCTAGTGCATGGCCAGAGAACAGTAATCCGGTCTCGGGGTCGTGTGCTTGCAACCAGCAATGAGGTGGTCATGTCAGTCCGCATTTTCAGCCCAGCCAAAACCGCGATGCAGTCCGGCAAGGCCAAGACCGGCTATTGGGTGCTGGAATTCGATCCTGAGCAGCGCAAGAAGATCGATCCGCTGATGGGCTACACCACGTCCGGCGACATGCGAAGCCAGATCAGGCTGACCTTCGACACAAGAGAAGAGGCGGTCGCCTATGCCGAGAAGGAAGGGCTGGCTTTCCGCGTCGAGGAGCCGAAGGAAATCAAGCGCCGCCAGATTTCCTATGCGGAGAATTTCCGCTATGACCGCAGGACGCCCTGGACGCATTGATCCATACCGGCCCTGCCGGCACAATCCGCCGGTCACGCGGCCGGCCAGCGGTCCCGTAGCTCAGCTGGATAGAGCACCGGCCTTCTAAGCCGATGGTCACAGGTTCGAACCCTGTCGGGATCGCCAATATTTCCAGGTCCATTCCGGACAGGTTCACTCGCCAGTCGCACAGGATTTCCGACACATGACAGCGATGGGCGCGGCGGCATTGCTGATCCTGGTCCTGACCTATGCCGGCGTCGCCATCGGCAGGATACCCGGGCTGCGCCTCGACCGGGCAGGCATCGCGCTGCTCGGCGGTGCGGCGATGATCGCCATCGGCGCCCTCGATATGGAAGACGCCTACCGCGCCATCAGCTTCGACACCATCACGCTTCTGCTCGGCATGATGATCGTCGTGGCGCATCTGAAAGTGTCGGGCGCCTTTCGCGCGCTCGGCGGGTTCGCCATCGAGCATGCGCATGCGCCGTTCATGCTGCTGGTGATGGTGACGCTGTTGACCGGCGTCCTGTCGGCATTCCTGGTCAATGATGCCATCTGCCTGGTCATGGCGCCGATCGTCGTCCATGTCACCCGCGTCATCAACCGCAACCCGGTTCCCTACCTGATCGCCACGGCGACCGCATCCAATTGCGGCAGTGTCGCCACCATCACCGGCAATCCGCAGAACATGGTCATCGGCGCCCTGTCGGGGATTTCCTATCCGGCCTTCTCGGCGGCGCTTGCGCCGGTCGCGGCGTTCGGCCTCGTCGCCGTCATCGTTATCATCCGCATCGTCTACCGCACTGAATTTTCACGCAAGGCCGAGCTCAGCCCCGAAGTCTATCGCGGCCGCATGCTGCCGGGGCAGGTGCTGAAGGCGGTGGTCGTCTGTATCGGTTTGGCGATCGCCTTCTTTGCCGGCGTTCCGGTCGCCAAGGCAGCGCTGATCGGCGGCGCGATTCTGTTGCTGACCCGCGCCATCAAGCCTGAGCGCATCTATCGCGAGATCGATGGGCCGCTGCTGTTCATGTTCGCCGGGCTGTTCATCGTCGTCGCCGGGGCGGAGAAGACATTGCTTACGCCCGACATCGTCGCTTGGGCAAAAGACCTCGGGCTGAATGATGTCTGGCGACTGTCCGGCTTCACCGCAGTGCTGTCCAACATCATGAGCAATGTCCCGGCCGTGCTGGCGCTGAAGCCGTTCGTGCCCGGACTGGAAGATCCCGAGCGGGCCTGGCTGGTCGTCGCCATGAGCTCGACGCTAGCGGGCAATTTCACGCTGCTCGGCTCGGTCGCCAACCTGATTGTCGCCGAGCACGCGCGGGTCTCCGGCAAACCGCTGGGCTTCATCGCCTTCTTCAAGGTCGGCCTGCCGTTGACGCTGGTCACGCTTCTTGTCGGGACGGCGTGGCTGGCGGCCTAAAACGCGTCGCATTCGACCGGCCGCATGCGACGCACTTCAGGCTCTTTTTATACATGTCGTTATCGCAAAACCGCTGCACACTTTTGCGCGACATGCAGTAGCCAGTCAGGGCGACGTCACCGTGAGATGGCCTCTCATGTTCGGATGGAAGCGGCAGAAATAATCGACCGATTCCGCCTTCTTCACCGTCAGGCTCGCCGCCTTCTTCGGCGGGATCATCACTTCCCAGCCGCCGTTGACGGTTGCCGTGTGGGCGAACACGTCCTTGTTCACCCACTTGATCGTGTCGCCGACCTTCGCCTCGATCTTTGCCGGCGAAAACACAAGCTTCTCGATCGTCACCTCGATGGTTTCGGCCTTGGCCGGCGCGGCGCCGATGGTCAGCGCCAGCGCAACCCACAGATGCCGCCTCGACATCATTGGCTCAATCCTCACTTCAGCATGCCGGCGACGTGTTCGGCGTGCTGTTCGTGGCCCTGGAATATTTTCAGGCCGGTTTCCAGCAGGCTCTTCAGCTCGGCATTGCTGGCCGACGGGATCAGCAGTGTTTCGAGCGCGCCGTCGACCTGCTTGTGGTAGGCCACTTCATTGGCGACATAGGCCTTGTCGAACGCTGCGCCCTTGAGCTTGGCAAGCTTGGCACGTTCCTCGGCCGCCGCCTTGGTCAGCGCCTTGCTGGTCGGATTGTCCTCAGGCGTGACCTTGAGCTTCTTGACCAGGTCGAGAGCCTGTTTGTTGACCGCTTCGTGATCTCGCAGCATGTCCTTGGCGAAATCCACGACCTCCTTGTTCTTCGATTTCTTCAGCGCCTGCTTGGCCGCCTCGACGTCAAGCACGCCGGCTGTGTAGGCGATATGTGCGATCTGCGGATCGGTCGGCTTGTCGGCAGCTTGCGACAAGGGTGCTGCGCTAAGCAGGAGAAATGCGGTCAGTGCCGCGGTCGATCGAATAAACATGATGCTCTCCTTCGCCCCGACGCGGAACGGCATCGGGCTTCGTTTTCAGTGATGCTCATTGGATGCAGGTCGCCGCCAAACGTTCCCGCGAAAATCGGCGCGGCCTATCCGGAAAGACCAAGCCGCTGCATCACGGCATTGGTCAGCCGCTCGCAGCGCCGGCCGGCGAACGGAAAGGCGTCGAGCAGCACCGGCCCGATCTGGTCGTCCAGCGCTTTGCGCACTAGCACACGGGCGCGGTGGAGCCGGGTCTTGATGGTTTCTGGTCGCACGCCAAGCAGTTCAGCGGTCTCCTCGATGCTCAATCCCTCGATGACTCGCGCCACGAACACCATCCGGTAGACATCGGGAAGACTGTCGGTTGCCCGTTCGACAAGCTCAAGGATCTGCCGTTGCGCCATCGTCCGCTCCGGATCGTCGCTCGGGTTGAGGGGAAACCGGATGATTTCGGCTTGCGGGTTTTCGGGCATCGCTACCATTCGCCGCCTTTTGCGCAAGCGGCCGAGCGCTTCGTTGATGACGATACGCGACAGCCACGTGGCGAGTGAGGCATCGCCGCGAAAGGACTCGAGATGGGCAAAGGCGCTGACATAGGCCTCCTGGACGATGTCCTCGGCCTCGCTGTCGTTACGCACGACGCCGCGGGCGATGCGGTAGAGCCTTTGGTTGTGCGTCTTGATGATGGTACGGAATGCATCGCCATCACGTGCCAGCGCGCGGCCGACAAGCTGCATGTCGCCAGAAGCGGCGGGCGTTGCCGTCAACGCAGCAGGCATGGCCGATCTCCTGATAGGCTTCTCATCGCGACATTGGATGCATCAGCCGACAAAAGGTTCCCGACCGATTCCGCCGGCCAGCCTCAATCAGTGTCAAGGACTGGCATAGGCTGTTCTACCGCCTTCACCGCACCGCCGCCTCTATTTTGTAGACACCGTTTTCATCGGCTGATCGGTCGCATGACATCGCTCAGGATCGCAAGTTTTCCAGGCTGTTACGTCGATTTCCTGACTCAGCCTGGAAAGGTGCTGGCTCAGGCCTCAGCGGCCGCCGCCAGCCCGCGCGCCAGGTCGGCTTTCAAATCCTCGACATCCTCGAGCCCGATCTGCAGACGCACTAGCGGCCCGTCATACGGGCCTTTGGCGACAGTGCGGTCGCCCAGGAATACCGGCACGGCAAGGCTCTCATAGCCGCCCCAGGAATAGCCGAGGCCGAAAAACTTCAACGCGTCGAGGAAGGCGTGCTGCTGCTTCTGTCCGCCGCCTGCAAGAACGATCGAGAAGATGCCGCTCGATCCGCAAAAATCGCGCTTCCACATCGCGTGGTCGGGATGGCTGGGCAGCCCCGGATGCAGCACCTGCGCTACGCCCGGCTGACCCTCCAGCCAGCCGGCGAGGGCAAGCGCGCTCTTTTGATGGCGCTCCAGCCGCACACCCATCGTGCGCAGGCCGCGCAGCACCTGGTAGACGTCGTCAGGCCCGGCGCAGCAGCCCATCGTGTTGAACGTCTCGAAAAGCTGCTTCCAGCAGTCCGCATTGGCCGACACCGTACCGAGCAGCACGTCGGAATGGCCGGCCGGGTATTTCGTCGCCGCGTGGATCGAGATGTCGACGCCATGGTCGAGGGGGCGAAAGTAGAGCGGCGTCGCCCAGGTATTGTCCATCATGACGATGGCGCTGGCGGCATGTGCTGCCTTGGCGATGGCCGGTATGTCCTGCACCTCGAAAGTGTTGGAGGCCGGCGATTCGGTGAACACCACCCTGGTGTTGGGCTTGATCAGCGCCGCGATGCCGGCGCCGATGCGCGGTTCGTAATACTCGACCTCGATGCCCAGCCGCTTCAGCATCATGTCGGCGAGGTTACGGGTCGGATGATAGACGGAATCGACGATCAGCAGATGATCGCCGGCCGACAGGAAGGCGAGCAGCGGCAACGTCACCGCCGCCAGGCCGGACGGCACCGCGACCGTGCCGGCGGAGCCTTCCAGCGCATCGATCGCGCTATTCAGCGCATCGGTGGTCGGCGTGCCGCGCGTGCCGTAGGTGTATTTCTGGCTGCGTGAAGCCATCGTCGCTGCGTTGGGATAGAGCACGGTCGAGGCATGCACCACCGGCGGATTGACGAAGCCGAAATAGTCATGCGGGTTGTTGCCGGAATGGGCGAGCCGCGTGTTGATGCCCATCTCGCTGCCGTCTTTTGCCATTGCTTTTCGTCCCATGGATTGGTCGTTAGCCATAGTGCGGCGGCATTGGCCGCGCAACCGCAGCGCACTCGCCAGGCCAAGCTCTTGAATATGCCAATTCAGCAATGCGCCGTAGTTCTTCTGGACGGCTGCCAGCTGTGCTTGGCAAGTCACGGTCGGACTTTGCCGGCTTTATTGGCGCGCTGACCAATTTGCGGGCGCGTTTGTCTGCAATTTCAGGCATTTCAGGCGGTTGGTTTTCAAAGTCTTTCGAATTCGGTCATTTCCCTTGACCTCACAGGAATAATCGCCTTCGATGTTGTTCGTGAATGGGAGGCAGCGCGTCGATTACGATGCGGGATTCCGGTAATGGGCCGGGATACATAGCTGCGTTCACACGGGAAAAGTCAGGTTCGCCTGGAAAAAACAGAAAAGGGTCTGTGGGTCATGAAACACATTGCAATCGGCGTTTTGGGCGCCGCCGCGTTTGGATTCGCGGCTTCGGCGGCTTCGGCGGCCACGCTCGACGATGTCAAGGCGAAGGGCTTCATCCAATGCGGCGTCTCGACCGGTCTGGCCGGCTTCTCGGCGCCGGACGACAAGGGTGAGTGGCAAGGCATCGACGCGGACTTCTGTCGCGCTGTGGCGGCCGCCGTGTTCGGCGATGGCACCAAGGTGAAGTTTACGCCGCTCAGCGCCAAGGAGCGGTTTACCGCTCTGCAGTCGGGCGAGATCGACATCCTGTCGCGCAACACCACCTGGACCATCAATCGCGACACCGCACTCGGCCTGAACTTCATCGGCACGACTTATTATGACGGCCAGGGCTTCATGATCAACGCCAAGAAGCTTCCGGGCGTGAACTCGGCGCTGCAGCTTTCGGGCGCGGCGGTGTGCGTGCAGAGCGGCACCACGACCGAGCTCAACCTTGCCGACTATTTCAAGTCGAACAAGATGGAGTACAACCCGGTCGTCTTCGAAAAGCTGGAAGAGGTCAACGCCGCCTATGATGCCGGCCGCTGCGACGTCTACACCACCGACCAGTCGGGCCTCTATGGTATCCGCCTGACCCTCGGCGCGCCGGCCGACCATGTCGTGTTGCCTGAGATCATCTCCAAGGAACCGCTTGGGCCGGCCGTGCGCCAGGGCGACGACCAGTGGTACCACATCGTCAAGTGGACCTATTTCGCGCTGCTCGACGCCGAGGAGCTCGGCATCACCAAGGCCAATGTCGACGAGATGAAGAACTCGGACAGTCCCGAGATCAAGCGCGTGCTCGGCCAGGAAGCCGACACTAAGATCGGCACCGATCTCGGTGTCTCCAATGACTGGGTCGTTAACATCGTCAAGGCCGTCGGCAATTACGGCGAGATGTTCGAGCGCAATGTCGGCTCCGGCAGCCCGCTGAAGATCGCGCGCGGCATCAACGCGCTGTGGACCAAGGGTGGCCTGCAATACGCTCCGCCGATCCGCTGATCGACAATGGATACGGAAGGCAGATCGTCTGCCTTCCGGTCTCTCTTTCCAGGGGACTGTCGAATGGCATCGCAGGAAGTTCTTCGCGAGGAGCCAAGCCGCGGTTCCTTCATCAATGATCCTCGCGTCCGCGGTATATTCTTTCAGGCAGTGGTCCTCGTCCTGCTGGTAGCGGGAGTCTGGTGGGTTACCCACAACGTCATCGTCAATCTGACACGCTTGCACATCGCCTCCGGCTTCGGCTTTCTCAAGGGCCGCGCCGGTTTCGACATCAGCGAAAGTGCCATCGCTTATTCGTCAGATTCGACTTATTTCCGAGCCATCCTGGTCGGCTTCATCAACACCGTGATCGTGGCCGTCGTCGGCATCATCACCGCCACCATCATCGGTTTCATCGTCGGCATCGGCCGACTGTCGCGCAACTGGCTGATCAGGAAGATCTGCACGGTCTATGTCGAGGTGTTTCGCAACATCCCGCCGCTGCTGGTCATCTTCTTCTGGTATTCCGGCGTGCTTGCGGTGCTGCCGCCGCCGCGCGAGAGCATCAATTTGCCGTTCGGCTCCTTTCTCAACCAGCGCGGCTTCTATTTTCCGCGCGCTATTTGGGGCGACGGCTCCTGGCTGATCCTGGTCGCTCTGCTCCTCGGCATCGCTATGGCCTGGTTCGTTGCCCGCAAGGCGCGACAGCGGCAGATGGCGACGGGTCAGCCGTTCCCGGTGCTCTGGACATCCATAGCGTTGATCGTCGGCCTGCCGCTGCTGGCCTACGCGTTGAGCGGCTTTCCGTTGAGCTTCGAATTCCCGAAACAATCGACCTTCAACCTGGTCGGCGGCTTTCAGGTCAGGCCGGAGTTCCTGTCACTTTATCTGGCGTTGTCCTGCTATACGGCCGCCTTCATCGCCGAGATTGTGCGCGCCGGCATCAGGGGCGTCAGCACGGGCCAGACCGAGGCGGCCGCGGCACTCGGGCTGCGCTCGGGATCGATCCTCAGGCTTGTCGTCGTGCCGCAGGCGATGCGCATCGTTATCCCGCCGCTGACCAGCCAGTATCTCAACCTGACCAAGAACTCTTCGCTCGCCATCGCCATCGGCTATCCGGACCTGACGGCGACCGCTGGCACTGTCTTGAACCAGACCGGGCAGGCGGTCGAAGGCGTGGTGATCATGATGGCTGTCTATCTCGCGCTCAGCCTGATCACGTCGGCGATCATGAACGTCGTCAATGCCAGGATGGCGCTGGTGGAGAGGTAGGGCCATGCAGGAACACGACATGTCCTGGGTGCGGACGGAGATGGTGCTGGCGCAGCCGGCGCCGTCGAGCGAGCGTGGCCTCACCGCCTGGATCCGCAAGAACCTGATTGCCACCACGGGCGACACCATCCTCACGATCGTCGGCATCGCGCTGGTCGCTATGATCCTGCCGCAGATCGTCAATTGGGCCTTCATCAACGCCCAGTGGATCGGACCGGACCGCTCGGTCTGCGCCACCGTGGCGCAAGGCGGCATCCAGCCGGATGGCTGGACCGGTGCTTGCTGGGCATTCGTCAACGCCAAGTTCGGCCAGTTCATGTTCGGCACCTATCCTATCGAGGAGCGTTGGCGGCCGATCGTTGTGGCCATCCTGTTCGTGGCACTGCTGGTACCATTGCTCATCCCGCGCGTACCGCGCAAAGGGCTGAACGCCATTCTTCTCTTCCTGGCGCTGCCGATCGTCGCCTTCGTTCTGCTGGTCGGCGGCATGTTCGGCCTGCCGCATGTCGAGACGTCGCGTTGGGGTGGGCTGCTGGTGACGCTCAGCCTGTCCTTCGTCGGCATAGCCGTGTCGCTGCCGATCGGCATCGTGCTGGCGCTCGGCCGGCGCTCGAACATGCCGATCGTCAAGCTGCTGTGCGTGGTCTTCATCGAGACGGTACGCGGCATCCCGCTGATTACCGTGCTGTTCTTTGCCAGCGTCATGCTGCCGCTGTTCCTGCCGGCCGGCGTCAGCTTCGACAAGTTCCTGCGCGCGCTGATCGGCGTGTCGCTGTTTGCCGCCGCCTACATGGCCGAAGTGGTGCGCGGCGGCCTGCAGGCGATCCCCAAAGGCCAGTATGAGGGCGCCGATTCGCTCGGCCTCAGCTACTGGCAGAAGATGGGTCTGGTCGTCATGCCGCAGGCGCTGAAGCTGGTCATTCCCGGCATCGTCAACACCTTCATCGGCATGTTCAAGGACACCAGCCTGGTCATCGTCATCTCGATGTTCGACCTCCTCGGCATCGTCAAGCAGAACTTCTCCGACGCCAATTGGGCGACGCCGCAGACGGCCAGATCCGGCCTGGTGTTCGCGGCCTTCATCTTCTGGCTGTTCTGCTTCGGCATGTCGCGCTATTCAATGTATACGGAACGCCGTCTCGACACCGGCCACAAACGCTAAAAAGGGGACCTTGTCATGGTCATAGAAAACGCCGTCAGCGCGGAAGAGATCAAGGTCAATGCCGCCAAGATGCACATTTCCACCACCGATGTCGCCATCGACATCATTGCCATGCACAAATGGTACGGCGAATTCCATGTGCTGAAGGACATCAATCTAAAGGTGATGCGCGGCGAGCGGATCGTCATCTGCGGCCCGTCGGGCTCCGGCAAATCGACGATGATCCGCTGCATCAACCGGCTGGAGGAACACCAGAAGGGCAAGATCATAGTCGACGGCAAGGAACTGACCAACGATCTGAAGAAGATCGACGAGGTGCGCCGCGAGGTCGGCATGGTGTTCCAGCACTTCAACCTGTTCCCGCATCTGACCATTCTGGAAAATTGCACGCTGGCGCCGATCTGGGTGCGCAAGATGCCGCGGAAGCAGGCCGAGGAAATCGCCATGCATTTCCTCAAGCGCGTCAAGATCCCGGAACAGGCCAACAAATATCCCGGCCAGCTTTCCGGCGGCCAGCAACAGCGCGTGGCGATCGCCCGCTCGCTGTGCATGAACCCGCGCATCATGCTTTTCGACGAGCCGACCTCGGCTCTCGATCCGGAAATGATCAAGGAAGTGCTGGAGACGATGGTCGGGCTGGCCGAGGAAGGCATGACCATGCTCTGCGTCACCCACGAAATGGGCTTTGCGCGCAAAGTCGCCAACCGGGTGATCTTCATGGATCAGGGTCAGATCGTCGAGCAGAACACGCCGTCCGAGTTCTTCGACCACCCGCGCCATGAGCGCACGAAGCTGTTCCTGTCGCAGATCCTGCACTGATCCTGTACGCCGGTTCGGGACAAGACCGGCGGACGGCCTCTCTGCCTTGCTTGGCTCCGTGCCTATTCGACGAGTGGTGATGCTCGGGGGATCTGCCCTTTGGTCGATGGCGAGCATCGAGAACTATATTAGCACCCACAATCCTCCTGCGACGATCACCGCATATCGTGCAGCCTTGCCCAATGCGACAAGCATCACGAATACGCCGAGATGGATGCGGGCCGCGCCTGCCGCGACGGTGAAGGCGTCCCCGACGACCGGCAGCCAGGCGAACAGGAGCAAGAACGCACCAAAGCGGCGAAAGGTCCGGCTCGCCCGCTCGTATCGTTCACGAGTGACGGGAAACCATCGCCTGGACTGGAGCATGTCGATGCCACGCCCCAGCATCCAGTTCACCACCGAGCCGAGCGTGTTGCCGATCGTGGCGATCGCACAAAGCAGCACCGGATCGCCACGGCCGCCGGCGATCAAGCCGGCGAGCACAACTTCCGACGAGAACGGCAAGATCGTTGCGGCGAGGAATGCGCTGGTGAACAGGACGCCATAGATTGCCAGTGCAGCCACGTCGAACGACCGACTAGGCCTGCACGTCGACGATGCCCATCATGCCGAGCTGCTCGTGCTCCAGGATGTGGCAATGATACATCCTCCGCCCGGGGCGATCCTGGCGCAGCAAAAGCCGCACCGTTTCGCCGCGTGCCACGTTGACCGTGTCCTTCCAGGCGAGATAGGCCGGTTTCGAGACCTGCCCACGACGTTCGTGCTCGACCACCTGGAACTGCGTCCCGTGCACATGGAACGGATGGTCCATGTCGGCCTTGTTGACGATTTCCCAGAGCTCGACCTGTCCTGTTTTTGACACCACGTCGATGCGGCCCATGTCGAACGCCGCGCCGTTGATCAGGAATCCCATCTGCATATCCGTCGCGCCCATCGTCATCGTTTCGGTGAACACGAAACGCCGGCTGACAGCAGGGGTGCCAAGTTGTGCAATTGGTCGAAGCCTTTCCGGCAGCGGAGGAAACGTCTCTGCAGGCGTGTCCGAAACATTAACCGTAAGCAATGTCTGGCCTGCATCGGCGGGGCGGCCTGCGCCCATCCAGCCGCGATCGTAGTCGAGCGTGTTCAGGGTGACGGGGCCGGGCTTCTCAAACGAGACGATCAGTTCAAGGCGTTCCGCCGGGCTGAGCAGGACGTCCTTGGCTGCCACCGGCGCCTCCAGCAGACCGCCATCGGTGCCGATGATCGTCATGGGTGCGCCGTCGAAGGAGAGCCGCAAAAAGCGCGCGTTGGTCGCGTTGTAGAACCGAAATCGCCGCTTTGTTCCAAACGGGACCGATAGGGCGGGATTTTTCTGTCCGTTGACCAGCACGTGATCGCCGACGCGCCCGTTCATCAAATCGACCATGGTGTTGTCCGGCATGGTGCCGTCGGCGGCAAGGCGAAGGTCTGTGAACACCAGCACAGTGTCGCCATACTCGGCCGGGATCGGGTCCGCCTTCGGCTTGACCACGAACGCGCCGGCAAGCCCGCGATAGACCTGCTCGGCCGTCTTGCCGTGCGGATGCGGATGATACCAGTAGGACCCCGCGCTTCCTTCGGGCAGTTCGAAGCTGTAGGTGCGCTCCGTGCCCGTCGCAACGGGGTCCATCGGATTGCCATCCTGGTCAGCCGGAACCGGCATGCCATGCCAATGGATGGTGCTCGTCTCTTCAGGAATTCGGTTCGTGAATGCAATCTCGACACGGTCGCCTTCAGTCACCTCGATCAATGGCCCCGGGCTCATGCCATTGTACCCAAGGATTGGCGTGTCGAGCCCCGCTGCAAAGCGAACCATGGCGGGTTCAGCCGTGAGGTTCGCTCTGAACAGGCGGGGCGTATCGGCTTCATTGACTAGCAGCTGTAACTCGCGCAACGCCTGGCCCTCAGGCAGCATGGCTGCGCTTTTTGGCGCCGCGCCCATGTCGTGGCCCGCCTGCCCCATATCCATGCCGGGCATCTCGTCCATCTTCATCTGGGCGATGGCGCGCGGACTAGCGAGAACCGTGGCAGCGCCTGCCGCCAGAAAACTGCGTCGATTCATGTGTTGTCTCCGAGATTAAGGTCACGCGCGTCGGCACGCGGTATAGCTCAGGTGGCACGCTCCGTAGCCAGATTGACATTGGCCTCGGTCACGTCATGCCACCCGTCTTCAGCGCCTTTTCGGGCGGGCGACACAGGAGGCGCAAGGTCATGCCCCTCGGTGCCAATCTGAATCGCGGGAGCGGAAACAGGCTCGTCTGGGATTCGAGGAGTGACGGCAGTCATGGGTTTGCAGCTCCAACCGGGCAGTTGCCACACGACATAAAGGTTCCCATCATGGGAAGGTCAAGAGGCAAATTTCGATGTGCTGCCTCGGCACAGCAGCGATGATTTGAGCTGGCTCAAAAGCCCTTGACCTTCCCGTGATGGGAAGCCTCATGACAACCCCACTAGGGGAGAGCCGCAATGATAAGACTGAAAGTTCCGGAAATGGGCTGCGGGCAGGCGTCATCAGATCAGTCGGTTACAACGAAAAATAGGCCGCCCGTGCGGCGTACGGCCGGCACGGATCATAAGCGCGCCAGCCGCGTTTGTTGCCATTAGGAGTTGCATAACAAGCCGCGTGGGCACGTGCGGCGGCAGGTCAAGGGCTCATCCTGATGCTTATCCAACCGATCGATTATTTCCTCGTCGTCTGGTTCGCGCTGGCGCTGGCTTCGAGGCTTTATGTCGGCTTCGACCAATATCGCAACAATCCCGAGCCGGTGGTGATGAAATGGGGCTTCATCCTGGTCACCCTCTATATGGGTCCGCTCGGCTTGCTGCTCTACGTGCTCGCCGACAAGGAGCCCCGGCCGGGCGAGCATGAACTCTTCACCCGGCCGCTCTGGAAGCAGGGCGTCGGCTCCACCATCCACTGCGTCGCCGGCGATGCCACCGGCATCATTCTTGCCGCCGCCATCACGGCGGCGCTTGGCCTGCCGATGTGGATCGACCTGATCGTCGAATATCTCGCCGGCTTTGCCTTCGGCCTGTTCATCTTCCAGTCGCTGTTCATGAAATCGATGATGGGCGGCACCTATCGGGAGAACGTACGCAAGAGCTTCCTGCCCGAGTTCATCTCGATGAACTTCATGATGGCCGGCATGGCGCCGGTCATGAGTTTTCTGATGATGGGCCGCGACATGCGCGCGATGGAACCGACGGAGCTGTTGTTCTGGGGCGTGATGTCGATCGGCGTCATCGCCGGCTTTGCGCTTGCCTACCCGGCCAATGTCTGGCTGGTCGCCCGCGGCTTGAAGCATGGGTTGATGACACAGCGCGCGCAGGCAGCCGGCATCGATGGTCGAGAGCAGCCTGGAACGAGGCAACATGCGCAGATGCAAATGCAGCAGGCCGACGCCAGTGGCCATCGCGGACAGCGCCACAATATGGCTTCCCACAAAGGCAAAGGCGGCGGCCATCACATGGAGACAGATGCCACGACGCCGCAGGTCGCTGCCCTGGGTGCCGTCTCCCTGCTGGCGCTCGCCATCGGCATGGTCGCGCCTGCGAACTGGCTGAACCTGACGCTGTCGGCACGCGACGTTGGCGGGGTGATCATGCCGCAAGGCATGATCATGGATCGCGACACGCCGGCCGATACGATGCGCGACATGGCCGCTACCGATCCACGCCTCGTGGCCGCCTCTTATGGCCTGACGGCAAGGGGCGACCAGGAACTGCCTTTTCGGATGGAGAACGGCATCAAGGTGTTCGAGCTCAGGCCTTCAGTGGTCCGCTGGCAGATCCTGCCGGACGTCGCGGTCGACGCCTATGCCTATAATGGCCAGATTCCCGGTCCGCGAATTCACATTCGTCAGGGCGATCGGGTCAGGATCAACGTTACCAACGGCCTGCCCGAGGAAACGACGGTGCATTGGCATGGCTTGATCTTGCCGAACCAGATGGATGGGCCGGCCGAAATCACGCAGGCGCCGATCGAAACCGGCCAATCCTATTCATACGAATTCACTGCAACCCAGCACGGAACCTATTTCTACCACCCCCATGCGAAGCCCGACCGGACCCAGGCACTCGGCCTCTACGGTGCGCTGATCATCGATCCCGCCAATCCCGCCGACGAGGTCGCGGCCGACCATGACTACGTCATCGAGCTTCAGGAATGGCTGGTGCGGGAAGGGCTGACCTACCCGTCGATGCCGATGGACGGCGGCATGCCGAATTTCTTCACCATCAACGGCAAGGCCTATCCCTCGACCGAGACGATCCCGATGAAGGTCGGCGAGACGCTCAAGGTGCGGTTCATCGGCACCAACAACGGCTTCATCCATCCGATGCATATCCATGGCGGACCGTTCGAGGTCGTTGCCCGCGACGGCGAAACGATTCCTGCGTCCGGTCGTTTCCTTGCCGATACGATCAACGTCGGGCCTGGTCAGCGCTACGACGTGATCTGGAAGGCGCAGCGTCCGGGCAAATGGCTGATCCATTGCCACATCCCGCATCACACCACGAACAACAATGTCGAGGAGAAGGGCGGCGGCGGGCTGATGGTCGTCATCGATGTGACATGACCGACGTCGCCTGGGCTCGTTCCAACCGCTGCACCGGCCCGGACGCCTGCAGTGGCTGAAACCATATTTTCTCTCAGGTTGATGTGATCTGCCAGACAGCGACGCCGGCAAGGGCGAGACCGGCGGCGCCCTCGATGGTCCGGGAGATGGTTTCGAACAGCCGTGGCTGGCGCGCGAAAAACTGTACAAGCCGTTCCCGAAACAGGATCGACAACACCGCGACGCAGGACAGCGTCAGCGCCACGCCGACCATCATGGTGATGGCAAACAGGACGCCCGCGACCGGAACACCCCTGGAGATCGCGAAAGTCATCGCGAAAAGCGTCAGCGGGCATGGGATCAGGCCTGCCATGACGCCGACAGCCTCGCCCTCGTGCCTGTGGTGATGGCTGTGGCTCAAAGCGCGCCAGAGCAATCCAGACGCCAATGAGGCCCAGCAATCCGCGACTGATATGCTCCAGAAGCGGAGCGCGGCCGACGCTGCCCAATGCTATGGAAACCAGTGGCAGCGAGAGAGCCGCAATCAGAACGGCAATCGTCACATGCGTGAACGATAGCGTGATAGATACGAGCAGGCCGCGCGAGACCTTCGCATCCGAACCGGCAAGATAAGTCGCCAGCACGGCCTTGCTGTGACCCGGCGTCAGCGCATGGGCAGCCCCGAACACGACACCCATCGGCAGGAAGGCCACGAACGCCAGCCAATTGCCTCCTGCCGAAAGCAGCTTGATCTGTTCGCCGAGCGTCAGATAGATCGTGCGCTGAAATTCGACGAGCGTCTGGAACATCGGACGAGACTAGCAGAAAATCGGCGAGCGTCAGTGCATGTGGCCATGGTCCTGCGTGTGCTCGTGAGGATGGTCGTTCTCTCCACGTTCGGTTGAAAACCGCACATTCGCCTCAGCCAAGGCCGGCATATGCTGGGACAGTTCGTCCTTCAGCGCTGCTGCGATCTTGTTCGCATCCGACAGCGGCAGGCTTTCGTCTGCGGCAATTGCGATGTCGGCGTGCAATCGATGACCGATCCAGCGCGCCTTGGCATCGACAATGCGTGCGCCCAGAACATGCTCGGCGGCATGTCGGATTTCATCCATCACACCGGGTTCGATTCCATCCAGCATGCGGGTCAGCACCGAGCGGGCCGATTGCCAGACGATACCGAAGATCGCAATCGTGATCAGCAGGCCGACGATCGGGTCGGCCAAGGAAAAACCGAGCCAGACGCCGAGGGCTCCGATGACCACGGCAAGACTGGTAAGTCCGTCGGTGCGGGCGTGGTAGCCGTCGGCAATCAGTGCCGCGCTGTTGATTTCGCGGCCGACGCGGATACGGAACACGGCAACCGCCTCATTGCCGAGGAAGCCGACAATGCCCGCCGCAGTCAGCCAGCCGAGGTGTGTCACCACTTGTGGATTGATCAGCCTGTCGATGGCTTGGTAGGCGGCGACTACAGCGCTGAACAGGATGATGAGCACGATGATGATGCCGGCCAGATCCTCGACCCGACCCAAGCCATAGGTGAAGGTTCGCGACGGCTTGCGCCGCGCCAGCACGAACGCAATCCATAGCGGGATCGCCGTGGTCGCGTCGCCGATGTTGTGGATCGTGTCGGCCAGCAGCGCCACACTTCCCGACAACGCAACCACGACCATCTGCAATGCCGCGGTGATGGCCAGGATCACAAACGACCATTTGATTGCCCAGATGCCCCGGTCGGTGGTGGCAATTGTCGCATCGATGACGCCATGGGTGTGGCCGTGCGAACCGTGATCGCCATGATGATGTGCGGCGTGCGAGCCGAACCCGAGCCATTCCAGAATGGGGGCTACAATGGCATTCATAGATACTTCGCCAGCTGCTTGAGTTCCGCCAGCGAGTTGCCGCCGGTTTCCACGCTGTCCGTCAGGCAGTGCTCGATATGGTCGTTGATCAGCCCGCGCTTGGCGCTGCTGATCGCTTTTTCGACGGCATGAAGCTGCTGCGCCAGGTCAACGCAAGGGCGATGCGCCTCGATCATGGCCAGCACCGCCGCAAGGTGGCCTTGCGCGCGCTTCAGCCGCTTTATGATGGAAGGATGCGAGGCGTGGAGGTGATCTGACATGCCTCAGCATATCCTCCGGGGGAGGATATGCGTCAAGCTCTAAGTCAGCTGTGCAACTTTCGGAGAGGCTTCACCTTGAGCGTTGCTTGTTCTATGCCTTTCCCATGAAGAAGCTTGCCCGTTTTCTTGGCCTGCTGGTCGTTGCAGCAGTCCTTGCGGTGGCGCTGGGCACGCTGCTGCCGCGCCCGCTCTGGCCGGCGGCCATTGCCGATCCGATCGGCACAAGCCACCGTATCCTGGTGCTGCAAAATCCGATCCACACCGACATCGCCATCCCGGTCGACGACGATGTGCGCCGGCGCTTCCACTTTCTGGTCGATGCCGGCATTCCGGTCGACATGGCGGAGGTCCGCTACATCGTCTTCGGCTGGGGCGGCCGCGCCTTCTATCTGGAGACGCCGACCTGGTCGGAGCTGAAGGCAGTGCCGGTGATGAAGGCGCTGACCGTCGATGCCTCGGTGATGCATGTCGACATTTCCGGCGAAATCGCCGAGCCGCATCCCGACGTCGCCGGCTTCGATATCGGCGACGAACGCTTTACCGCGCTGCTCGATTACATTGCGGCAAGTTTCCAGCAGGGGCCGAACGGGGCCATCCTGATCGAGAATGCGGCCTATTCCCGCTTCGATCGTTTCTTCGAAGCCAATGGTCATTTCAATTCGCTGATCGGCTGCAACACCCGGACGGCGGCGGCACTGCGCACGGCCGGCCTGCGCACCGGATGGTGGAATCCGCTGCCGGCCTCACTCGGCCTGTCGATGCGGCTTTACAATTGACCGGGCGTTTCCAGCCGATCAGAGCCGCGATCCTTCGCGCGCCACTCTGTCCTATCGGACATCTCCCCCACGAGGGGGGAGATTAGCGGCTTCGGCGCCTTGCCAGGTCATGCAACCTTGAAGATTGGCGAAAGCCAATGTGATGGCCAATCTCCCCCCAATTGGGGGAGATGTCCGGCAGGACAGAGAGGGGCGCTGTCCCGCCAGCCTGTCGTGCGTATCATCGCGCGCCATCGTCCAACGCCCGCCAGCCATAGAGCCAGTCGAGATCGGCGGCGAGCTTTTCGGGTGAGCGCATCGCCAGGAACAGGTTGCGGACCATCGCCACCGGCCCGGCCGCATGCCAGGCGAGGCGATTGACGGCGCCGCGGCGGGCAACCTGGGCGACGCGCGGCCGCCGCGCCTGTTCCCAGGCGGCAAGTGCCCGCTCAAGATCGGCTGGCGAAGCGGCAACGAAGCCGGCAAGCGTCGCCGCGTCCTCGATCGCCATCGCCGCGCCCTGCGCGGCAAACGGCGTCATCGCGTGCGCCGCATCGCCGATCAGCGCGATGCCTTGCGGCGTCGTCCACCGCCGCTGCTCGACGGTGTGGATCGGCCATGCCGTCCATGGTGCCGCTTCGCTCGCCAGACGGACCAGCGCCGGCGCGGTACCGTGCATGGCGCTTGAGAGGCTGGCGGGGTCGGCATGCCCCGACCAGCCCTCGGCGATACGCTTGCCCTTGGTGAAGGCGGCGAGATTGAAGGCAGTGCCACGGCTGACCGGATAAGCGACCATATGGAAGCCGGGATAGAGGAATGCGCTAACGCAATCGGGCGCACCGATCACCTTTAGGGCTTGTCCGGCGGGGCTGTCGGCGGCCACCGTGGCGCGCCAGGCAAGCTCGCCCGAAAACCGGCTCCTACCGAATTCGGCCGCCTTGCGGGCAAGCGTTTCTCGCACCGAAGACCAGACGCCATCCGCGCCGATCAGCAACGATGCTTCCGTTTTGATGGCCGTGCCGGCAACCTCTACCGTTGCGGTGATGCCATGCGGTTTGACAGCGGCACCGATGACGAGAGCGCCGGTGACAAGTTCGATGCCGGGCCGCTCGGCTATCCGCTCCATCAGCGCTGACTGCAGATCCGCGCGGTGGGCAACGAGATAGGGCGCGCCCCAGCGCGTTTCGGCCGCCTGGCCAAGCGGTACGCGCGCCAGCTCGCGCAGCGTGGCGGCATCCTTGAGCACGACCGCCTCCGGCCGCACCGCCGTCGGCAGCAGCCGATCGAGTACGCCGAGCTGCCGTAGGATGCGCGTCGCGTTGGGTGAAAGCTGGATACCGGCGCCGGCAGCCTCGAGGTGCTGCGCCTGTTCGAACAGTTTTATCCGATAGCCGCGCTCGGCGAAGGCCAGTGCCGCGCTCAGCCCGGCGACGCCCGCCCCGGCGATGACCACCTGCCGGCACTGCGTTTCCTGCATCAGGCTTATCGCGGAAGAATCAGGCGGCCTGGTCGATATAGAGGCAGCCCGGCGGCTGCGTTTCCAAGGCCTTCAGCTTCGGCGAATAGCGATAGAGCGTCGAGCAGTAGGGGCAGACCTTTTCATTGTCGTCACCCATGTCGAGAAATACATGCGGATGGTCGAAAGGCGGATTGGCGCCGGTGCACATGAATTCCTTGACGCCGATGTCGATTGCCGGATAGCCCGCATCGTTCTGGAAATGGGGAATGGAACCGCCTGCCATCGTCGTCTCCTGATCTTATCGATTGCATCTGGATCATAACCCGTCTCTTTGCAAGATCGATGAAATGAAACTGTCGCAAAAGCCTGTCAGAGGATAAGTTAAGCCGGTTAAGGCTGTGGTCGTCGAACGGTGTGGGAAGAGCGGAAACCATGAACGAACTGAAGCCGGTCCAGAACGAATTCATCACCGTTGAGGCGGCGAGCCGCGAAGGCGGCAATCCCGACCGCTTCGTCAACCGCGAGTTTTCCTGGCTGCAATTCAACCGGCGCGTGCTCGAAGAGTCGCTGAACGCCAATCATCCGCTGCTCGAGCGTGTTCGCTTCCTGTCGATATCGGCAGCCAATCTCGACGAGTTCTTCATGGTCCGCGTCGCCGGTCTTGCCGGCCAGGTGCGCGAGGGCATCGTGCTGAAGAGCCCGGATGGCCGCACGCCCGAGCAGCAGCTCGAACAATTGCTGCGCGAGGTCGAGCGCCTGCAGGAGGACCAGCAAAAAAGCCTTTCGGCGCTGATGCTGCTGCTCGACAAGGAAGGCATTGAGAGCATCACTCGCGAGGCGCTGAGCAAGGACGAGAAGGCCTGGCTGGAGGACCATTTCCAGGAGCAGGTATTTCCGGTGCTGACGCCGTTGTCGATCGATCCGGCGCATCCGTTCCCGTTCATTCCCAATCTCGGTTTCTCGATGGCGCTGCAATTGCGCCACCGCAAGAACGGCGAGGAGATGAGTGCGCTTTTGCGCCTGCCGATGGCGCTGAAGCGGTTCATCCGTTTGCCGGATCGCAAGCGCCATGTCCGCTTCATCCCGCTCGAGGAGGCGGTCGGTCTTTATATCGGCAAGCTGTTCCCAGGCTATGAGGTCAAGGGCTCCGGCACGTTCCGCATCATCCGCGACAGCGATATCGAGGTCGAGGAAGAATCAGAGGATCTGGTGCGGCTGTTCGAGACGGCGCTGAAGCGCCGCCGCCGCGGTTCGGTCATCCGTATCGAATTCGACATGCTGATGCCGCCCGAGTTGCGCGACTTCGTTGCCGGCGAGCTTGGCGTCTCGGCAAGCCGCATCAGCGTGCTCACCGGTCCGCTGGCGCTCAGCCAGATTTCGGAGATCGTCGCCGTCGCCCGCGACGATCTGAAATTCACCCCCTACAATCCGCGCTTTCCCGAGCGCATCCGCGAGCATGGCGGCGATTGCTTTGCCGCCATCCGCGAGAAGGACATCATCGTCCACCACCCCTATGAATCCTTCGACGTCGTGGTGCAGTTCCTGCGCCAGGCAATGGCCGACCCGGAAGTGGTGGCGATCAAGCAGACGCTCTACCGCACCTCCAACGACAGCCCGATCGTGCGCGCTCTGGTCGACGCCGCCGAGGCCGGCAAGTCGGTGACGGCGCTGGTCGAGCTCAAGGCGCGTTTCGACGAGGAGGCCAACATCCGATGGGCGCGCGACCTCGAGCGCGCCGGCGTCCAGGTCGTTTTCGGCTTTCTCGAACTGAAGACCCACGCAAAGATGTCGCTGGTGGTGCGGCGCGAGGATGGGAGGCTGCGCAATTACGTGCATCTGGGCACCGGCAACTACCACCCGGTCACCGCCCGCATCTACACCGACCTGTCCTTCTTCACCACCGACCCGACAATCGCGCGCGATGTCGCCCAATTGTTCAACTTCATCACCGGCTATGCCGAGCCGGCCGAGCAGATGCGGCTGGCCATCTCGCCGTTCACGCTGCGCGACCGCATCCTCCAGCACATTTCGGACGAGATCAGCCACGCGCTGGAGGGCAGGCCGGCCCGCATCTGGATGAAGATGAATGCGCTGGTCGATCCGATCGTCATCGATGCGCTCTACGATGCCAGCCGCGCCGGCGTCGAGATCGATCTCGTCGTGCGCGGCATCTGCTGCCTGAGGCCGCAGGTGCCCGGCCTATCGGAGAACATCAGGGTGAAGTCGATCGTCGGCCGTTTCCTCGAGCACAGCCGCATCTACTGCTTCGGCAACGGCCACGGCCTGCCATCGGACGGGGCGATCGTCTACATCTCCTCGGCCGATTTGATGCCGCGCAATCTCGACCGCCGCGTCGAGACCATGGTGCCGATCACCAATCCAACTGTGCATGAGCAGGTGCTCGGCCAGATCATGCTCGGCAACATCATGGACAACCAGCAAAGTTTCGACGTATTGGCTGACGGAACCTCCCGGCGCGTCGTGCTGGAAGAGGGCGAGGAACCGTTCAACGCGCAGGAATATTTCATGACTAATCCGAGCCTGTCCGGACGGGGCGATGCGTTGAAGTCGCATGCGCCCAAGCGTATCGCGCAGTTCAAACGCCGCAAGAGACAGAACGCAGCGACGGGCTGATGATTTCAGCGTCCCAGGGCCGGCTCCAGGACCGCCGACCGCTGTCCATCATCGATATCGGGTCGAACTCGATCCGTCTTGTCATCTATGAGGGGCTGGCGCGCTCGCCGACCTTGCTGTTCAACGAAAAGATGCTGGCCGGCCTCGGCCGCGGCATCGTTTCGACCGGAAAACTCGATCCCGAGGCGGTGACGCGCTCGATGGAAGAGTTCCGCCGCTTCCGCGCGCTCTCCGACCAGGCCGGCGCGGAGCGCATGTATGTGCTGGCGACCGCCGCCGCTCGCGAGGCCGTCAACGGCCCCGACTTCATCCACCGCGCCGAGGATGTGCTCAAGACCGAGATCCAGGTGCTGAGCGGCCGCGAGGAAGCCCATTATTCGGCACTCGGCGTGATCTCCGGGTTCCACCCGGCCAACGGCATTGCCGGCGACCTTGGCGGCGGCAGCCTCGAACTGATCGACATCGATGGTGAGACGATCGGTGACGGCATCACGCTGCCGTTGGGCGGCTTGCGCCTGCAGGACATGGCGAAGAACTCGCTGGCCCAGGCGGCAAGGATCACGCGCGAGCAACTGGCGCGGGCGAAATTGCTGAAGGGCGGGCAGGGCAGGGCGTTCTACACGGTCGGCGGCACCTGGCGAAACCTCGCCCGGCTGCACATGGAAATGACCAACTACCCGCTCGGCGTCATGCACCATTACGAGATCGGCATCGAAAGCGCCGCGAATTTCCTCCGGCAGGTCGCCAAGGCCGAGATCGACAAGATCAAAGGCATCGAGGGCATCTCCAAGAACCGCCGCTCGCTGCTGCCCTATGGCGCCATCGTGCTGCAGGAGATCATGGCGGCGATGCAGCCGTCGAAGATCATCGTCTCGGCGCTGGGCGTGCGCGAGGGCTTTCTCTATTCGCTGCTCGACAAGGCCGAGCAGAAAGCCGATCCGCTGATCTCGGCGGCAGAAGAGCTTGCCCGCCTGCGCTCGCGCTCGGTCGACCACGCGCATGAGCTTGTCGAGTGGACCGGCAAGGCCTTCGCCGCCTTCGGCATCGACGAAACCAGGGATGAGGCGCGCTACCGCCACGCCGCCTGCCTGCTCGCCGACATCGGCTGGCGCGCCCATCCCGAATATCGCGGCAAGCAATCGCTCAATATCATCGCCCATGCCTCCTTCATCGGCGTCGACCATCCCGGCCGCGCCTTCCTGGCGCTTGTCAGCCTGTTTCGCCACGAGGGCGTGTTCAATGAAGCCGCTCCGGAAATCCGCGGGCTGGCGACACCGCGCTACCTCGAGCGCGCCCGCGTGCTGGCCGCGCTGCTGCGCGTCGTCTATTTGCTGACCGCGGCAATGCCCGGCGTCATGCCGCGGTTGAAATGGGAAAACCGCGGCAATGGCGTGCTGGCGCTGGTGCTGCCGGCAGCGCTGGCCGATCTTTACGGCGAGCGGCCGGCCGGCCGGCTGGCACAACTGGCAAGGGTCACTAACCGTCGGCTGGTGCTGGCGGTCGAGGGTGGGCCGAGCATGTCGGTGAAGTGAACGGACGGTCCGAGGCTGAATTCCGGGCGGTGGGGTAACGCGGAGCGAAGAATTCCATGACCATCCCAGAGTTATCGTCATCTCCGTCCGTAGCTGCGGCCGAAGCGCTCGGCTTCGATCCAGCGATCCACCGTAAGCTGCTTGCCGGGCTTGAGTCCGGCCTGTTGCGCGACTTGCACATCGTTCTCGCTGCCCGCTCCGAGAAGGTCTTCCTGGAGCACTATGCCGAGGGCAGGGACGAAGAATGGGGGCGCCCGATCGGGCAGATCGCCTTTGACGCCGGTACGCTGCATGATCTGCGCTCGGTGACGAAGAGCATCGTCAGCCTGCTTTACGGCATTGCGCTCGACAAGGGACTGGTGCCGCCACCCGATGCGCCGCTCTTCGCCCTGTTTCCCGAGTACGCTGATCTCGCCGCCGATCCCGCGCGCGCGAAGATCACGATCGGCCATGCGCTGACGATGACGCTCGGTATGGAGTGGGACGAAAACCGTCCCTATAGCGATCCGCAGAACAGCGAGATCGCGATGGAGAACGCGCCCGATCGTTATCGCTTCATCCTTGAGCGGCCGATCATCGCCGACCCCGGGAGCCGCTGGATCTATTCCGGCGGCAGCGTCGCTGGTTGGCGCGATCATTGAAAGAGGCTGCGGTAAATCCCTGCCGGATTTCGCGCGCGCGGCGCTTTTCGCGCCACTTGGCATCGAGCGCTTCCACTGGTCGGCTGGTCGTGACGGCGTCGCCTCCGCAGCCTCCGGCCTCAGGCTGGCGGCTCCAGACCTTTTGAAGATCGGTCAGCTCCTTCTTCGCAAGGGCTTGTGCAATGGGGAGAGGATCGCGTCGGAAGGCTGGATCAACGCGTCATTCACAGCCGCGACCTCGACGCCGGACGGCCTTGGTTATGGCCGGTTGCGGTTCACCGGCGACGCGCCGGCGCCGGCATTCGCCGCCCCGAAACCATGGTATGGCGGTTTCGGCAATGGCGGACAGCGGCTATGGCTGATGCCTGAAACCGACATCGCGGCGGTGATCTATGCCGGCAAGTACAATGCCTGGGATGCCTGGGTGACGCCGACCCGCGTCTGGCGCGAGATCATCCTGGCCAATTTCCTGAACGCTTGATGATCTGTGCTGACGCCAAAGTCTTTCACGTCGCTTCGGCACCGATGCCGATGCCACGCCCGTCGGCCGACCAGGCGCCCGCACCAGCCATTGCCAGCGCCAGAAAACCGCCGGATATGGCGATGTCCTTCATCAACATCTGTGAATGCATGAAGGTCAGCGTCGGATCGTCGCCGCCCTGGCCATAATGACCGATGAAGCCCGCCGCGATGCAGAACGCGGCGAGCAACAACGCCACGATCGGCGTCTTGAAGCCGACGAGGATGAGCAGCCCGGCGATCAGCTCGAACAGGCCTGTCGCCCAAGCCACCAGCGTCGGCAGCGGCAGGCCGAGGCCGGCGAAATAGCCCGATGTACCGGCGATGTCGGCAAGCGCATGGAAGCCGGACGGCACGAACAGCGCGGCGAGCAGCAGCCGGGAAAGCAAGAGCAGCGTATTGCGAGGCATGGTCTCCTCCGATATCGGCGGTCGATCCTAGCAGAGTTCCAGCCGGCAGATATAAACCGACAACGAAAAAGGGGCGCGGAAAATTCCGCGCCCCTTTGTTCAGGAATGCTGGGCTGCTTCAGCCGCGCTTGGCATCGATCGAATACGAGCCTGGACCCGAGGAGGCGAGTACGAGGAAGCCGCCGGCAATGCCGAGGTTCTTCATGAAATTGATCATCTGCATCTGATCGGCCCAGCCGGTGTGGGCGACCAGTGCGGTGGCGACTGTGAAGATCGCCATCACCCAGCCGACGATCCGGGTCTGGAAGCCGACGAGGATGGCGAGGCCGCCAAGCAGTTCGATCAGGCCGACGACAATGGCGGTCACCATCGGCAGCGGCAGGCCGAGGCTGCCGAAATAGCCGGCCGTGCCGGCAATCGCCGTCAGCTTGCCGAAACCGGAAAGCAGGAAGATGACAGCAAGCAGGATGCGGCCGAGCAGGATCGTGCCCGAGGCGCCGGAGGCGGTGCCGGAACCGGCAAACGAAGTGTTGGTGGACGTGTTGGTGGACATGCGTAACTCTCCAGAAGGGTTTGGCCAAACGACTTGGGATAGCCGTCCAGTTAGCGCATGCCGACTGTTCACCAAAGACGTCAGATTGGTTACGGATTGTTCACTCAGGTAACGTTTTCGCGATCAACTCACCCTGGGTGCGTCATGTCCTCCGGCCGCACCAGCCGCTCATAATCGGCTTCGCTGACCAGCCCGGTAGCCAGCGCTTCCTCGCGCAGCGTCGTGCCGTTCTTGTGCGCCGCCTTGGCGATCTTGGCCGCGTTGTCATAGCCGATCGTCGGCGCCAGCGCCGTCACCAGCATCAGCGAACGGTCGAGTGCCGCCTTGATGTTGTCTTCGCGGGCCTCGATGCCGACGACGCAATTGTCGGTGAACGACACCGAAGCGTCGGCCAGCAGCTGTACCGATTGCAGGAAACAATAGGCCATCAGCGGATTGTAGACGTTGAGCTCGAAATGGCCTTGGCTGCCGGCGAAGCTGATCGCCGCATTGTTGCCGAACACCTGCACGCAAACCTGCGTCATGGCCTCGCATTGGGTCGGATTGACCTTGCCCGGCATGATCGAGGAGCCCGGTTCGTTTTCCGGCAGCGACAATTCGCCCAAGCCCGAACGCGGGCCCGAGCCGAGCAGGCGGATGTCGTTGGCGATCTTGAACAGCGCCGCCGCGCAGGCATTGATGGCGCCGTGCGAGAAGACCATGGAATCATGGGCGGCCAGCGCTTCGAATTTGTTCGGCGCGGTGACGAAATCGATGCCGGTGATCGCAGCGATGCGCGCCGCCACCTTTTCGGCAAAACCGACCGGTGCGTTGAGGCCGGTGCCGACCGCGGTGCCGCCCTGTGCCAATTCCTGCAGGCCGGGCAGGGTCATCTCGATGCGCTTGATCGACGAGGCGACCTGCGCCGCGTAGCCCGAGAATTCCTGGCCGAGCGTCAGCGGCGTCGCGTCCTGGGTGTGGGTGCGGCCGATCTTGACGATGTGGGCGAAAGCCCTGGTCTTGGCCTCGAGTGCCGCATGCAAATGTCTCAGCGCCGGCAGCAGGTCGTGGATGATGCGCTCGGCGCAGGCGATGTGCATGGCCGTCGGATATGTGTCGTTCGACGACTGGCTCATATTGACGTGGTCATTGGGATGCACCGGCTTCTTCGACCCCATGACGCCGCCCAAAAGCTCGATCGCGCGGTTGGAAATCACCTCATTGGCGTTCATGTTGGACTGGGTGCCTGAGCCGGTCTGCCAGACGACCAGCGGGAAATGCTCGTTGAGCTTGCCGTCGATGACCTCCTGGGAGGCCTCGATAATGGCCTTGCCGATCGCCGGATCGAGCCGCTTCAGCTCCATATTGGCTTCAGCGGCCGCCCGCTTGACGATGCCCAGCGCCCGCACGATCGATGCCGGCTGCTTTTCCCAGCCGATCTTGAAATTGGCCAGCGAACGCTGCGCCTGCGCACCCCAATAGCGGTCGGCGGCGACCTCGATGGGACCGAACGTATCGGTTTCGGTTCTGGTCTCTGGCGCGCTCACGAAGTCTCTCCGGTTTGCAATTTGCAAACGGCGTATCGCGTTGCACAAACGCCTTCAAGCGGAGATTGCGGGCGATGGAGATGCAAATCGGTTGAAGCAGCGCCTTTTCCTCCTCCCGCAAGGGGAGAAGGAAGAGCGCGCGCTCCTCACCCCGCCGTGTATCCTCCATCCACGGCGAAGATTCCGCCGCTGGTCCATGCCGCTTCGTCGCTGGCGAGATAGACCGCGATGCCGGCAAGGTCGCTGGTTCGTCCGATGCGGCCGAGCGGATAGCTGCGCTCGACATAGGCCTTGAGCTCGGCTTGCGCGGCTTCCGGCAGGTTTTCGATCGACCGGCGCCGCATCGCCGTGTCGACCGTGCCGGGCGCGATGGCGTTGACCCTTATGCCGCGCGGCCCGAGCTCGAAGGCGAGCGACCTGGTCAGCGAATTGAGCGCGCCCTTCGACAGCGAATAGAGGCTGGATGGCCGCTTCGGGATCATCTTGTGCGCGAAATAGGACGAGATGTTGATCACCGAAGCCGCGCCCGGCGCGAGATGCGGCAACAGCCGCTGGGTGAGGAAGAATACCGCCGTGACGTTGAGTGCGAAGGACTGCTGGAACTGGTCCTCGCTGACGGTTTCGAACGGCACCAGGAACGCCACGCCGGCATTGTTGACGAGGATATCGAGAGGTGGGCCGCGCCTGGTATGCTCGACCACGGCATCGATGCCGGCGCTGGCCGACAGATCGGCCGACAGCGTTTCGACGCCGTCCCCGAGCTGCTTGCGGGCGGCGTCGAGTTTTTTACCGTCGCGGCCGACGATCAGCACGTCCGCCCCTTCGCGCAAGAAAGCTTCGGCGATTGCCAGCCCGATCCCGTCCGAGCCGCCGGTGACCAGTGCCCGTTTGCCGCCCAGTCTCATCCAACACTCCCACGCATTGCCGTCTTGTCTGATAAGGAGAACAGCGCCATTGCCAATTGTGGTCAAGCCGCCGGCCTATCCTACAATATGAACTTTCGGCTGATGCGCCTGTCTATTCGGCAGCGGCTGCACCGCGCCGAACAGCCAGCCGCGTAGCGACGAAATCCTTGACCTGATGAATGGCCTGTTCACGCGTGACGCCGCCGGGCTGCAGGCCAAGCCGCAACCACAGCCCGTCGATCAGGGCGGTGACGCCGAAAGCGATCTCATCAGCATCGCGCGCTGGCGCCAGACCGCGCAGGCCGGACAGCAGGTTAGAGCGCATGCGCGCATGGATCACCTTCTGGATGCGGGCAAGCTTTTCGTCGCGCGGCACCTCCGCGCAAAGTGAAAGCCAGGCATGGCAGAGGGACGGCTGGAAAAGATGCGGCTCGAAATTGCCTTCGATGATGGCATCTATTCGTTGCATTGGCGTGCGCGCCTGTCTCAGCCGCTCGACCACCGCATGCCGCAGCACCAGGTTCGATTCTCGCATGGCGTGCTCGAACAGTTCCTGCTTGCTGTTGAAATAATGCAGCACGATGCCCTTCGACGCGCCGGCCTGCGCCGCCACCTTTTCTATGGTCGCGCCAGCTATGCCTTCGCGCTGAAGCACGGCAAAGGCGGCCTGCCGCAGCTCTTTGCGGCGTATGTCGCTGAGACGCTTGAGTTTCACGAGCCTGGATCCATGCATCGAGAACCGACGTTGACATTTTCGTCCGCTGAGATCAAGAATTGACCGGTGGGACAATTTAAAAACCGAATGGTCAACATCGTTGGTGAAATGAGGAGAACCGAAATGCTTCGTAGCCTTGGAATGGGCGCCTCGCTCTGCGTCCTGCTGGCTAGCCAGCCGGCCTTTGCGGCTGAACCCGAGCAATGCAAGGTCGTGCGCATGGCCGAGCCTGGATGGAACGACCTTGCCTTCACCACCGGCGTCACCAGCGTCTTGCTCGATGCGCTCGGCTACAAGCCGGCAAGCTCGCTTCTGGGCATCAACGTCATCTATGAATCCTTGAAGAACAATGATTTGGACGTATTCCTTGGCTATTGGGATCCGGCGATGATCACCTACTACGAGCCCTATAAGAAGGACGGCTCGGTAGACGATGTGCGCGTCAATCTCGTCGGCGCCAAATACACCTTTGCCGTGCCGACTTACGTCTGGGAGGCCGGCGTCAAGGATTTTGCCGACCTGCAAAAGTTCGCGGACAAGTTCGGCAGGAAGATGTACGGCATCGAGCCGGGCTCCAACCAGTTGATGATGGACGCCATCGCCGACAAGTCGCTGGGCCTCGATGGCTGGCAGGTCGTCGAATCGAGTGAAGCCGGTATGCTTTCCGAGGTCGGCTACGAGATCAAGGAAAAGCGCTTCATCGTCTTCCAGGGCTGGGCGCCGCATCCAATGAATACGATGTACGACTTCAAATATCTGAGCGGCGGCGACAAGTTCTACGGCCCGAACTTCGGCGCCGCGACGGTGACGACGCAGGTGCGCAAGGGCTATCTGCAGCAATGCCCGAATGTCGGGCAGTTGCTGAAGAACCTCGCCTTCGATATCGATTTCGAAAATCTCGGCATGGGCTATCTCATCAATGACGGCATGAAGCCGGAGGAAGCCGGCCTGAAGGCGGTCAAGGAGAATCCGGATAGGCTCGGCGCCTGGCTTGCCGATGTCACCACATTCGATGGCAAGCCCGCGCTCGACGCAGTCAAGCAGCAGCTCGGCCTGTGATATCGGCCGATCAGGCGGGCTGGAACCGCCGCAAGCGGAAGGTCGGTGCTGAAACGGCCTGCGTCGAAATCGCTGGGCAGGAGCCCGCGCTGGTGCTGGTGCACGGCTTCTCCGATACGAGCCGCAGCTTCTCATTGCTGGCGCCGCATCTCGCCGGGCGCCGGCTTGTCATTCCAGACCTGCGCGGGCATGGCGCCTCGCCGGCCGGCACGCGCGGCTTCGCCCCAGCGGATTTCGCGGAAGACGTGGCGGGTTTGATCGAGCGATTGCGGCTCGAGCGGCCGGTTCTGGTCGGGCATTCCCTGGGCAGCATGGTGGCGATCGAGGCAGCCGCGCACTACCCCGAGATGATCGGCGGCCTTGTGCTGATGGCCGGAACGCTACGGCCGCAGATCGGCGAGGACCACCCGATGACCATTGGTGTGCGGGCGCTTCGAGATCCAATATCGCCGGCCGATCCGTTCTATGACTATTGGCATGCCTGCGAGGCCGAGGTTCCAGCGGACTTCCTGACCATGGCTGCAGAGGAGGCGTCAGCCATGCCGGCGGCACTTTGGCGCGCAATCCTGGAGCAGGTTCGGCGCGTCGATCTGACCGACAAGGCGCGCATGCTGCGCCTGCCGGCGCTTGTCATTGCCGGCGGGCGCGACCTGCTCTTCGACGAAACGCACCAACAGCGGCTCCTCGAAGAAATCCCTGGCGCCGCGTTCGTAGGCGCGGTGCGCTGCGGACACAACCCGCACTGGGAGGATCCGGCATTGGTTGCGGCAGCCATTGCCCGATATTTCAAGGTCTGGAGTGAAGCCGACCTCGAAGCGACCGGCAATCCGGGGTGAGAGCAGTCATGAACCTTTCCGAATACGTGGCGCTGGATGCCGTCGCCCTGGCCGGGCATGTTCGCTCGGGCGAATTGTCCGCCGTCGAGGTCGTCGAGGCGGCTATCGAAGCGATCGAAAGCATCAATCCCGCCATCAATGCCGTGACGCTGATCGATGCGGACCGTGCGCTTTCCGTAACGGCAAGCTGCAACCGGCAGGCCGCACTCGCCGGCATTCCCTTCCTGGTCAAGGACACCGGCGTCAATGTACGGGAGTGGCCGACGACGCACTCCTCGCTCTACTTCAAGGATGCCGCGCCGAAGCCCGACAGCGAGATCGTCCGGCGCTGGCGGGCCGCCGGTCTGATCCTGCTGGGCAAGACAAACACGCCTGAATTTGCCAACGACTTCGTGACCGAACCCAGCTTTCGCGGCCCCACCTTGAACCCCTGGGATCCGTCGCTGACGGCGGGCGGCTCAAGCGGCGGAGCTGCTGCCGCGGTGGCAAGCGGCATGGTGTCGGTCGCCCACGGTTCCGACATTGGCGGCTCTATCCGGGTGCCGGCTGCCTGTTGCGGTGTGTTCGGCATGAAGCCGTCGCGCGGGCTCACGCCTGTCGGCCCGTGTCGAGGTCAGGTCGGTGCCGGGCTCTACGCCGAGAACGTCCTGTCCCGCACCGTTCGGGACAGCGCCGCCATGCTGGACATGACTGCCGGTCCAGAACAAGGAGCGCCTTACTCCGTGTCCAAATCGGTGCCGTCCTACCTGGATTGGCTGTCTTCCCCCGGCGAGCGTCTGCGCGTCGCGTGCCTGGCGCACCGGCCGGATGGCACGCCCGTCGCGTCCGAGATCGGGGCAAAATTCCAGGAGGCCATGATCCTCCTCGAGGACATGGGGCACGAGGTCATAGAGGCGCGTTTCCCGCGGGAAGCCAGCGCCGAAGCGGACTGGAGCATCTTCTGGATGTCGGAGGTCGCGCGGCTGGTTGACGAGCGCGCCGACGAGATCGGGCGGATGCCGGGGGCCGGCGAAATCGAAAGCCTGACTCGTCACGCGCTCGACTGTTTTCGGCGGTCTTCTGCCGCCGACTATCTGAGAGCGCAGGACCATGTGCACAGCGCTTCGCTGGCGATGGCGAGAGCCTTCGATGCGTTCGACCTGATCATGACGCCGACGACGGCCGACCTGCCGCCCCGGCTTGGCGCCATCCATGGCGATGGTGCTGTCTTCGATTACGAGGCTTGGGCGAGCCGGGCCTACGGCTTTGCGCCTTTCACCGAAATCTTCAACGTCACCGGGCAACCGGCCGCCAGCCTGCCGCTGTTCCAGTCGAAAGGCGGCCTGCCGATCGGCATCCAGCTCATCGGCCGCAAGAACGAGGATCACCGGCTGCTGCGCGTTTGCCTTGACCTGGAGCAGGCAACCGCATGGACCACGCGTTACCAGGTGATCCATGCCAGATATTTTCAGGCGTGAACCAGACAGGGCTTCGGCGCACATAGGTGGCTTCGACGGCGTTGGTCACGCCGGCGTTGGCTGTCCGAGCAGCGATCGCGCCGTCGGCGCCAGGCGCAGAACCTCCACGGGCCTGGCAAATTCCCGCTGCGCGGTCTGCTCGAATGCCTGCCACTCCGGGGAGGCAGTCAAGGCTGCCTCATGGCGGGCATGGGCTTCGGCGCTGGCGAAACCTGTGATGCTGATGAAGACGTTTTCGCCGGCCCGCACCGGCAACCGCGGAAAGCTGTTTTCGGCATGTTCGGTGACGAAGGCGGCAAGCGGCCGTGCGCCAAGTGCGGCGAGCACAGGAAGAGCCCCGGTCTGGAAATCCTTGGCAAAACGGGCTTCCAGGCCCGGTTGCAAATGATGAATCCTGATGACAACAATTGCCTGCAAATCGCTGCCTGCGCTCGGTTTTTCGAGGTCCGCCTGGGGTAATCGTTGCGATCCAGAGAGGTCCAGGCCGGCGCCTGGCCAGGCCGGCTTCAGCAGCAGCACGTCGTCGGATGAGATCATCGTGGCGTTCGCGGCGTCGCGCCAGGCAGCCCAGACCGGCCCGTCATAGAAGGCGGTCAGAGCGTTTTTTCGCGCTTCCATGCCGTCGAAGCCGCGCAGCCAGACGAACATGTCCGGCCGGTCGAGATCGCGGAACTGGCCGATGATCGTCATTCCCGCGGTTTCCTGGCCCTCGATCAGCTGATTGTCGAAGATGCCGATCAGCGTCTCGCGCCGGCCGGGTTTCAGCGTGTATTGCCTGAGTTCAACAACGGGCGAGGCGAGCAGATCGGATTTAGGCGCGGCGTTCAAAGGCAGGTTCATCGCTCGATCTCCAAAACAGGACAGTCATCCTGTTTTACAAAACAGACCGGTTGTCCTGTTTTGTCAATCTGCTATCGTGTGAAGATGTCAGCAGAGATAACAGCCCGCCCAAAGTCGCGGGCTCAAAAACGCACCAACGACCCCGAAGGCATGCGCAAAAAGGTGCTCGATGTCGCCGAGGAGGCGTTTCAGGCACGCGGGTATCAGGCCTCCAGCATGGGCGACCTGATGGCGACGGCGGGCGTCACCGGCGGCGCGCTGCACCATCATTTCGCGACCAAGAAGGCGCTGGCGCTTGCAGTGATCGAGGAGCGGGTCGCCGCCGCGGTGGAAGAGACGTGGATCGAGCCGGTGCGGATGGCCCCCTCAGCGCGCGAGGGCGTGCGCTCCGTGTTCGCGGCCGTCGCGGCGGAGCTGGAGCAGCAGGGTTTCGTGCGCGGCTGCCCGCTCAACAACCTGGCGCATGAACTGTCGCTTGCCGATCCGGATTTCCGTATTGCCCTTGCCGGCATCTTTTCGGGCTGGCGTCAGGCGATCGCCGACAAGATCAGCGCCGACCAGCAGGCGGGCCGGGAGCTGGGCACCGATCCGCAGCGCTTCGCAGCGCTCGCCGTCGCCAGCTATTCGGGCGCCATGTCTATGGCCAAAACCGCACAGGACGCAAGCGTGCTGCGCGACTGCCTGATGGCGTTGGAGCAGGGAGTTATGTCGTCCAAAACAGGAACGAGGCGACGTAACAGGATACTGCACAGAGCCCTTTGACGCCGGCAGGACGGTCGCTCACTATGACCGAGGCGGGGAGGCCGAGCTCTTAATTGGGCAGCGGCTTGATCAGCTGGTAGCCGACCACGCTTTCGGCGCTGGTGCCCTCGTCATAGCGCCTGGCCAGAACTGCCTGCAGGTCGGGTGCGTAAAGCGCGGTAAACTCGTCCCGCATCTCGCCGGCCTCGCTCCTGATGGTTTGCTTGACCGCGAGCACGGAGTATTTGCAATCACCCAGGCTGAACGTCTCCTTGCCCTTGACGTTGATCTCCAGCGTCTCGGTGCCCTTCGGCGACTTATTCGGCGCGAGGCGAGCAAACACGATCTTGCTCTTAGCCCCCGCCTTCAGCGGGAACACCTTCCTGAGATCGGAAAACGGGATCATCGCCAGCTGCCCCGTGCTGCTGTCGCGAAACACTTCGATCAGCCCGCCGAACAGGTACTGCGACTGCGGCGATTGCGACTGGTATTTGTTGGCCACGGCAACCATTCCGCCCGCCGCCGGACGAAATTCGCTGTGGATGCCAGGCCTTTCGAGAATGAAGCCGGCCTTGGCCGATTTGGCGTCGATGCACGCGGAGCCATGCGCTGCGCTCGTCGCCGCCAGAATGGCCATTGTCATGCCGATGGATGCAGTTTTCATGGCGTCCTCCTCTGCTCGCGCAAGTTGAATGCCGAAAGCAATGCCAGACCTGGGAGAACGTGTCGACATACTTTGCGAGCAACTGGACTGCCGGTCCGCGTCGTGCTGAATTTTAGCGCATGATGCATCGCATTCCCGCACGACCGGTTTCCCGGCGCAGCTTCCTGATGAAGGCAGCGGCCGTTGCCGCTGCCGGCGCCGTTTCGCGCCCGGCCTTCGGCCAGACCGGGCAGCGCATTCCGTCGATCGACGCCACCTTCCTGTTTATCGCTGATGTCCATGCCTGCCGCACGGCGAACGGATTGAGCCCGCACTGCGAGCAGGAGGGCAAGACCGACGCCGCCTTGCTGCGCAATGTCGCCGCCCTCAACAGCGTCGGCGACAGGCAATGGCCGGCTGAAATCGATGGCGTCGCCACCGGCCTGCGCTCGACGGGCAACATCGGCGCGCCGCTCGGCCTCGTCGTTGGCGGCGACATCACCGATGATGGCGGCGGCCAGATCACCCAGCCCAGCGAGGGCACGCAGCTGCTCCAGTTCAGCCAGCGCTACCAGCAAGGCGTCGGCCCCGACCGCGTGCACATGCCGGTCTATGTCGGCCTCGGCAATCACGACCTCGACCAGAACGGCCCGCGCTCGCATGTCGACTGGTACCGCCGCGAAATGCGCGACTACGTCGAGGTCAATCACCGCCCCGGCGTATTCTTCAAGCCACCCGCGCCGGCGACCGACTACGATGTCGGGACCGATTGCTATTCATGGGATTGGGGCGGTCTGCATCTTGTCCAGACGCACCGTTTTGCCGGCGATACCGGCCATGGCGCCGCCAGCAGCCTGCCCTGGCTGAAGCAGGATCTGGCGACCTATGCCGGCGACGGCCGCCCGGTCATCCTGTTCCAGCATTATGGCTGGGATACTTTTTCGATCGAAAGGTGGGACGCCGCCGAGAAAACCTTCGACGACAACGGCACGGGTCCACCGCACTGGTGGAGCGAAGCCGACAGGCAGGCGCTGCTGGCTGTGCTGAAGGGTTACAACGTCGTCGGCATCTTCCATGGCCACCAGCACGCGACGCCGATGATCTACCACCGTAACGGGCTGGATTTGTTCAAGCCGAAGGCCGCCTTCATGGGCGGCTTTGCGTTGGCGCGGGTGACGGGAAACAGCATGGATGTGGTGCTGGGCGAAGCCGCCGGAGATCATGGCGAGGTCACCTTCACCAATGCATACAGCAAAAGCCTGACTTTCTGACGGGCAGGCGAGGACGCAAAAAAGGCGGCGGAGCCGCCCTTTCCTGGTTTGCGAAGGGCTGGCGTCAAAGCGCCTTCTTCACCTTGTCCTTCACGTCGCCGTAAGCCTTCTGGATCTTGCCGGTGGCCTTGTCGACGTTGCCTTCGGCCTCGGTGCGCCTGTTGCCGGTGGCCTTGCCGGCGGTCTGCTTGACCGAGCCCTTGGCTTGCTTGGCAACGCCGGCAACTTGATCCTTGTTCACCATCTCGCATCTCCTGAACCGTTCGCCTGGAGAAACGGTCGCGGATCGCTTAGGTTCCGGGTTCGGCCGGTCGAGTTGGGCCGGCTTCCGGCCGCGAAGCCGACAGGATAGGGTGCGCGAGAAGCCCGGGCAGACAGGGCCGGAGGGACAATGGCTGAATTCACGCTCTTCATCGGCAACAAATGCTTCTCGTCCTGGTCGCTGAGGCCATGGCTGGCGATGAAGCATCTGGAGATCCCGTTCGAGGAAGGTCTTGTCCGCCTGCGCACGCCCGAGACCGCGGCCAATCTGGCCAGGATATCGCCGACCGGCCAGGTGCCGGTGCTGAACCATCGGCTGCCGGCTGGCGAGGTCCGGATCGTCTGGGAAACCCTTGCCATTCTTGAATATCTCGCCGAGCTGTTTCCGGAGAAAAAGCTCTGGCCGGCCGACATCGGCGCTCGCGCGCTGGCACGCTCGGCCGCAACAGAGATGCATTCGGGCTTTCGCGAGGTCCGCTATGGCTGGCCGATGAATTTGCGCCGGCCGAAAGGCCACAAGCCGCTCGACGCCGAAGGTGAGGCGCAACGGGCGCGCATTGAGGAGCTATGGCGCGAATGCCGCGAAAAATACGGCAAAGGCGGCCCGTTTCTGTTTGGCAGTTTCACCGCGGCCGATGCCATGTACGCGCCGGTCGTCACCCGCTTCGACACCTATGGCGGCACGCTGGCAACCGATACCCGCGCCTATGTCGACGCCGTGCTTTCAATGCCGGCGATGCGCCACTGGTATGCCGAGGCGGCGAAAGAGCCTTGGCCGGAGCCCGGCCCAGACGAATAGAGCCGAGCAACCGGCAAGCTCGTCTTCCACTTCGCGGCCCGCGGCCTATCTGAAGATCGGGCAGGGGTTTTGGAGACTTCACAATGACATCTGTTCCTTCCGCACTGGCCGGCAAGGTCGCACTCGTCACCGGCGCCTCCTCGGGCATCGGCGAGGCAACGGCTGTGGCGCTCGCGGCCGCCGGGGCCAAGGTTGCCATTGCCGCACGCCGCGCCGATCGGCTCGAAGCGCTGGCCGCACGTATCGAAAAAGCCGGCGGCACGGCGCTCCGCATCGAGGCCGACGTCACCAGCAACGACGATGTCACCGCCATGGTCGACAAGGTCGTCGCCGAATGGAGCCGTCTCGACATCCTCGTCAACAATGCCGGAGTGATGCTTCTGTCGCCCGCCGCCGAGGCGGTGCTCGACGACTGGCGCCGCATGATCGAGCTCAACCTGCTGGCGCTGATGGGCGTCACCAAGGCGGCGCTGCCGCATCTGAGGGCCGCCAAGGGGCACATCGTCAATGTCTCGTCGGTCGCTGGCCGTGTCGCCAATCCGGGCGCCAGCGGCTACGCAGCAACCAAGTTCGGTGTCGTCGGCTTTTCCGAATCGCTGCGCCGCGAAGTCTACGCCGACAAGGTTCGCGTCACCGTCATCGAGCCTGGCCTGGTGCGTACCGAACTCGGCGACCACATCACCAATCCGGCGGCGAAGGCCGGGCTCGACCAACGGCTCGCCGCCATGGAAGCGCTGACCGCCGAGGACATAGCCGCGGCCATTCTCTACGCCGTGAGCCAGCCGGCACACGTCAACGTCAACGAGATCGTCATCCGCCCGACCGACCAGGAACGGTGAACGGCGTCAGATATTTTCGCTACGCTTCGAACCCCGCCCTCAGGAAATCGCCACACTCCTCGACCAGCCGCGACGGATCCCTCGCGAGGTAGACGCCGAAATCCGCCATCGGCGCCGGCGGCAGGTTGAAGCGTCCGTTGAGGCTTTGGCAGTCGGGCGGTAGTCCTTCCTGCAGCAGAAGCCCGATGCCAAGCCCGGCCCTCAGCGCCGAGATCAGTGTCGCGAAGGTCGACACGCGGCAGCCGATCTTCCAGCCGATCCCGGCCTCGGCGAGCGAAGCCAGCATCCTGTCCTGCCAGGAGCAGGCGCCCTCGAAGATGATCAGCGGAAGCTCAACCTCGTCATCGATCTCGATCATGCGGCTTGCCGCCCAGACCAGCTGTCGTGACAGATGGCCTCGCGGCGCCATCGTGAAGCGTGCCGGATCGGCCATTACGATGTCGCATCTTCCTTCGCCCAGCGACTTGCTGAGATCGCTGCTGCTGGCCGATGTCAACTCGATCTCCACGGAAGGATGCCGGCGCCGGAAGTCGGCGATGATCAACGGCAGCCGTGTCACCGCCAAATCCTCGACGATGCCCAGCCGGACACGGCCGACCAGCCTGCGGCCTTCTATCTCGCGCCTGGCATCGTCGCCGATCTCGATGGCCTTGCGGGCGAAGGCGAGCAGGATCTCGCCTGCCTCGGTCAGCGTCACGCCGCGCGGCGAACGGCGCAGCAGCTTGGCGCCGACTTCACCCTCGAGGCGCTGAAGCTGCATACTCACCGCCGCCTGGGTGCGGGCAAGCCGATCGGCCGCCCGGCTTACCGTTCCCGTATCGGCCACGGTGACGAAGGCGCGCAGCAGCTTGACGTCGATATCTCCAGTCATAAGAATTCCTGATAGCTGTGTCAGCACTATCAGGCTATCCGAAAGCCCGATCTGAATTCAAGGTCCGCTCGCACGAACGGAAACAGGAGCAGCCACCTTGTCGTACAGAAGAAGATTTGAGGAGTTCGGTGTCGCCTGGCCCTCGCTCGAGCGGCCCGCTTTGCCGTTCTCGCCGACGGTTCGGGTCGCCGACATCATCTATGTCTCCGGTCAGATCCCCGAGATCGGGCAGGAGATCGCTGCGATCGGCCAGGTCGGCAGAGAGATCGATCTGACTGCGGCGCGGAACGCTGCCCGGCTCTGCGCGGCCAACATCGTCTATTGGCTGGACAAGGAACTGGACGGCAATCTCGACCGCGTCGTGAAATTCGCCAAGCTGACCGTCTATGTAAATGCAGCGGCCGGCTTTTCGGCCTATTCGGAGGTCGGCAACGGAGCATCCGAATTTCTGCTCCATGTTTTCGGCGAGCGTGGCGAGCACGCCCGCTGCTCGCTCGGCATGGCCGGCTTGCCGGCCAATGTTCCGGTCGAAGTCGACGCTATCGTGCATATCCGCTGATGCACGCCCAAAGCACGGCCTCAGGCCTGACCCGAGGCTGCGCAGTCGAACCAGGAGGAGGCTTGGCTTGATAAGTACAGATCTTGAGGGACGGAGGGCGCTCGTTCTCGGCGGAGGCAAGGGCCTCGGTTTCGGCGTTGCCGAAGCGCTCGCGGCGAAGGGCGCCGAAGTCATCCTGGTCGGACGAGGGGAGGCCACCCTCGATGCGGCCCGGCGCGCGATCGAGGCCGCCGGCCACATCTGCTCGACCTTCAGCGCCGACCTCTCCGACAACGACAGCGTCTCCGGGCTGATCCGTGCCGTCGAGGGCGAGGATCAGCGGATCGACATCATCCTGCTCAATGGCGGCGGCCCGCCACCCTTCGCGGCCAGCGTCTTCGATGCGAGCGTCTGGGAGAAGCAGTTCACCAGCATGGTGCTGAGCCAGATGCGCATCGCCGTTTCGTTCCTGCCTGGCATGCGGGCGCGGCGCTGGGGACGCATCATCGCCGTTTCTTCGACTTCCGTCCGCGAGCCGATCCCCGGCCTTACCGCTTCGAACGCGCTGCGTGCGTCGCTCGCCGGCTGGGCCAAGACGCTGGCCGGCGAAGTGGCGGCGGACGGCGTCACTATCAATCTGTTGCTGCCGGGCCGTTTTGCGACGGACCGGACGAAACAGTTCGACGCCATGGACGCCGCCGACAGGGGTGTCGACGCTGCTGTGATCGCCGCCGAGAGTCAGGCTGAAATCCCGGCAAAGCGCTACGGCACCCCCGCCGAATTCGGCGCAGTTGCCGCATTCCTGGCCAGCGACGCGGCGACCTATGTTACCGGCGTGGCCTTGCCGGTGGATGGCGGGCTCAGCCGCGGCATGCTGTGAGGGGCAGCGGCGCGAATGGTCGTATCACACAGGAACGCCCCTCGTGCCTTTTATCTGCGCGGGGGGCGTCCTGTTTGTCGTCCGCCTTTCTCAAGATCGCTCTTTCGAGAACGGCTTTCGACACCAAAAAAATGCCCTGGCGCCGAAATGGTTCCCGGCTAAGTGGCTTGGGCTCGCCCGGCTTTCGCTCTCAAATGTGCTTGCACAGGCAGTCGCGGCGCCCCCGGCGAGTGTGACAAATCGGTAGTGTCTCAGTCTGAATTTTCAGGATTGGGCGGAAAGGCTGCCCGACATGTCAAAGGGCATCACTCGTCTGGCAGCCGCTCCGGCGACTCTTGCGCCTCTTTGGATACCCAAACTTGGCTTGGAATAGAATGACCGATCCATTCGCGCCAATGCGAGGCGAGCCACTTGGGCGATATTGCCACCGCCCCTTCTGCCTTCGCTTCTTTTGGCAGGTAAACGAGCACGTGACCTGCGTCATAGCCGCTGCACCGTACAAGACCCAGACCCGATGCCTCAAACGTATTAAACAGCATGTACTCTCGGATTTCCTCTACTGGAGTTCGAGCGCGGAAGCGGAACACCGCGCCACGGTAGAGGAGATCGTTTTCCCCCAGTGAATCAAGAGTGGTCCAAGTCAGCATCCTGCCTCTAGACTTCGCCGGTGTTCTTCTTGTATGGGCCCGCGCGACCCGGCTTCGGCGCAACGGCGTCCATCTTCTCGCAAAGATCGGCAATTGACCGGAGCGCCTCGGACTGCCGCCATGGCTGACGAAGTCTTAGGCGTCTTATAGATGTGAATGAAGTTGATGCGGGCTGCATTGCCGATTACGTCGGACGGGCGTTTCTGGCCTTTAGGTCCGGTCGGCATTGTTCAAGTCCGCCAACTCGGCTTCTGCCTCAGCTAGCTCCGCTTTGTATTCGGCGATCTTCTCAGGCGTTGGTTCCCATATTTCCGGGTCACCCATTGTCAGAGCGCGGATCATAGCAGTTGCCGCAGTTACCCGCGCTTCCGCCGCCTGTCGCAGGAGCGAATTCACAAGGCCGTTCGTTTCGTCTGGTTGCTCACTCATACGGCGAACGTATAGGACAGAGCGTCGCAACGCGGCAAGAGAGGCGTCAAATTTCAAACTGAAACACCACCGGCAAATCAAAAAAATTGACACGGCGCGCAAAGAAGTCTACAAGAATTTTGTCGATGTTTGTTTGACCGACTTTTGTTATCCGCGCGCCGAGGCGCGCCTTTGACGAACTTCCCCATCAAAATCGAGACAAACGTTGTTATGCATCCGCATGACGGCGAATGAATATTTGCCATGGAAAGGGTTCGTTATGAGCACAGGCACAGTTAAATGGTTCAACGCCACCAAGGGTTTTGGTTTTATTCAGCCTGACGACGGTTCTGCCGACGTTTTTGTCCACATCTCTGCCGTCGAGCGCGCCGGAATGCGCGACATCGTCGAGGGCCAGAAGCTTGGCTACGAGATGGTCCGCGACAACAAGTCGGGCAAGATGTCCGCCGACCAGTTGAAGGCGGCCTAAAACGGAATTCAGCCTCACCGGTGACCACGGATGTACTGGCACCGGTGAATGGCAAATTCCAGCGCATGGTCGCGGGGAGGTTAAGTCCCCGCTCATGCGCATGAGAAGAACGTTTCTTTGCGCGTCTCTCGGGATGCGCGGGCGCTCTCATGGAAGGTCAGGCGGTGCCTGGCCTTTTTCATTTTTGCGCTTCGACCGCCGAAAGAGCGCTGCTCGACGGCCCGGACGTGCTAAGGACGTTTCAGCAATTTGAAACCGGCTGCCGTATTGCTTTGTGCGGGGTCCTGGCCGAAAGACCAGTCTCGCCACTTTTCGGCGGCGCGCTCCGAACCGGGAGAAAGACCTTGACCGAAACTTCAAAAAAACCCCGCGACCAGGCCGAATCCATTTTTAGCAAGACGCGGACCCAGTCGATGTCGCTCGACCGTATCAATTCCGAACGGGATGCCGTCAGCCAGGCCCGCGAAGCCAAGACCGCGCGGCTGCGCGAACTGCGCCTGGAAAAGGAAGCCGACGAAATGGCGGCAGCGGTTGCGCTCGCGGCCTCGCCAAAACGCGCAGGCAAACGCTAATGGCCACCAAACGCGTGCCTCAAAAGGCGATCGCCGCCGATTCGACCATCGCCGATGTCGTGGGTGAACTCGACAAGCCGGTCGAATATGTCCGGCGCGTGCTCGAAAAGCTCGAGCGCTGCAGGCGTGTCCACGGCGATGCCCAGGTTCGGCTCGGCGTGCGCGGCCGCGCCGAATGCCCCAATTACCTTATCGAATACGTCCGGGAAAACGCCAAGACCCGCGAGCGCGTGACCTTTCAGGATGCCGCCTACAGCGGCAGCACGCATCGCGAACTGGCGCCCCGGCACATCGAGGAAGCCAGGAACTGGTCGCCCGAAGAAATGAACATCACGGCCGTTTCGGCGCTCATCGGCCGCCTTCGCAATCCGAATGCGCCATCATCGCGTTTCTCTGACGAGGATTGATATGGCAATCAAGTTTTCCGCCAAGGGCCAGCCGGCAGCACCTGCTGCCGCCGTGAAGCCGGCCAAGCCGTCCGCCGCGCCAAAAACCGGTGAAGCCGCCGAAGCCGGCACCGATCTGTTCAGGTCGCCGGCCGAAGCGCCGCCGCGCAAGCCGAAGAAGAAATAGCGCCCTTGCAGCAAAATGCCGGCCGGAAATCCGCGCCAAGGCTGCTTGCCCTGGCGGTCGCGGGGGATTTTTCGTCGCCACAACAGGGCGCCGATCCGGTTGCCTTCGATTGCCAGACCTGTGGCGCCTGCTGTGCCTACTCGTCCAGATGGCCGCGCTTCTCCACCGAGGATGACGCGCAACTCGACCTTATCCCGCAAAAATACGTGGCTGCCGACGAAGCCGGCATGCGCTGCGACGGCGCGCGCTGTTCGGCACTGTGCGGCGAGGTCGGCAAGTCGACGGCCTGCGGCATCTACGACATCCGTCCTGACGTCTGCCGCGCCTGCATGCCGGGCGATGACGACTGCCTGATGGCACGCCGAGCTCACGGTCTGCCGACGCCGTAATGGCGGCCCTCGGGCTGGCGTCTCAGGTTTGAAATTCGTCAGTCAGATGATCGAAAGTCGCTGCGGTAGAGGCCGGGCGATCGTCCGGTCAACCGTTTGAATGCCTGCGAGAACGACGGCACCGATTCATATCCGACGGCGCGCCCGATCTCGCCAATGTTCTGGTTCGTTTCTCGCAGAGCCTTGGCGGCAAGGTTCATCCGCCACCGGGTCACATAGGACAGCGGCGGCTGTCCCACCAGTTGAGCGAAGCGACGCGCGAAGGTGGCTCGGGACTGTGCCGCGCCGCTGGCAAGGGAAGCGATGGTCCAGGGATTGCCCGGCCGCTCATGGATCAGGCGCAAAGCCTGCGCAATGCCTTTGTCGCGCAAGGCGCCAAACCATCCCCCTGTTCCGAGTGGCTGATGTTCGATCCAGGCACGCAACAGGAAGATCAACGTGCTGTCGAGAAGGCGTGGAGCGACAATATCGTGGCCGCCGAGATTGCCTTTCGCTTCGACCTGCAGAAGTTCCAGGGCAAGCCGCAGCGGCTCGCTGGTGCCTATCTGATTTCGGGTCAAACGGATCAGCGGAGGAAGCAGCGAAACCATCGGGTACGGCCCGACGCCGTCGAGTGAATATCTCGCACAAAGAAGAGTTGTCGCGCCGCTCTCGCTTTTCGGTTCTGGTCCGCTCCGATTTGCGGAAAGGACGGCGGATATCGATGCCGTCGGTGCATCAGCCGGATTGCAAAGGGCATGCCCGATACCGCTCGCGACAAGGATGACGTCTCCCTCGCCTAAGCGGACCGGCTCCTTTTCACCGGCTAGCCGCAGCCAGCATTCGCCGTTCTGTATGACGTGGATGGCGGCATTCCTTGTCGGATCGACCGAAATACCCCACGGCCGATGCAGGGTCGCGCTGCCGATCATGGCGCTGCCAAATCTCAGCGAAGCAAGAACTTCGGACAAGGCGTCCATGAGAACCAACCTCCAACGAATAGGACTATTAGACGATTGGATAAGAATCTAGCGGAATAGCGTATCGACCATCTCACAATCGCGACAGATCATGTTGGCAATGTCGGCGTGCGGACGCTCCTGTCCACACCGGGCAGAAGCGGGCACCTGACGGAGCAAAACATGCGTGATGAACCATCAAATCCAATTCCAGCCAAGGCTCATAGTTCGCTCGAGACCAACAAGATGATCGCCCTGGACTTCATCGACAAAGCGGTAAACCAAGGCAACATCGAAGCTGCTTCGATGCATTTTGGCGAACGCTACATCCAACACAATCCGAACATTGCGGATGGTGCGGACGGCTTCAAAGCCTATCTGCAGCAGCTCAAACAGTCATTTCCCCTCGTGAAGGGAGAGGTGAAGCGGATTTTTGCCGAAGGGGATTTCGTCATCGTGCACATGCACGCAAAACGTGAACCCGAAGAGGAGGGCTTGGCCATCGTCGACATTTTCAGGCTGAAGGACAGCAAGCTCGTCGAACACTGGGAAGTTCGCCAGCCTATTGCCGATAGCAAGCTGCACGCCAACAGCATGATCTGAATGCGCATAGGCTCTCAGGCTGGCTTGTGCCCGCACGTTTCGCTGATTAGGCTGCCGGCGGCTGGGGCAGCACCGGGAGACCATCTGTGAGCATCGAATTTCTGTTGACGTCGCTGATTGTCGTGGCTTCGCCCGGTACCGGCGTTCTCTATACGCTGAGCGCCGGGCTTTCGCGTGGTGCGCGCGCCAGCATCATTGCCGCTTTCGGCTGCACGCTCGGCATCATTCCGCACATGGCGGCCGCCATCACCGGCCTCGCGGCTCTGCTGCACACCAGCGCCGTCGCCTTCGAGACGCTGAAATATCTCGGCGTCGCCTATCTTCTCTACATGGCCTGGAACACGCTGAAGGAGAAGGGCGGCCTGAGCGTCGATGAAGATGTCGCGCCGCGCTCCGCCGGCAAAGTGATCACTTCGGGCATCCTCATCAACATCCTCAATCCGAAGCTGTCGATCTTCTTCTTTGCCTTCCTGCCGCAATTCGTCAGCACCACCGAACCGCATGCGCTGTCGAAGATGCTGGAGCTCAGCAGCGTCTTCATGCTGCTCACCTTCGTGGTCTTTGTCGGCTACGGCGTTTTCGCGGCGTCAATCCGCAGCCATGTCGTGTCGCGGCCAAAGGTGCTGACCTGGATGCGCCGTACTTTCGCCGGTGCCTTTGTCATGCTCGGCGCCAAACTGGCGCTGGCGGACCGGTAGATCTCCCTGTTTTGAGGCAATTCCGGACGGAAAACCGTTCGCACATTCCTGGAATTGCTTACCGCTGCGGATCGGCCGGCCCGCTTTCGGTTTCGGAAGCCTCGCCGCCTCCGAAACCTGGCGCAGCGCGAACACCCAGCCGCCAGGCCGATGGCGGGACGCCGATCATCTTCTTGAAGGCACGGCTGAACGCCGCCTCGGACTCGTAGCCGATTTCCGCCGCTATGTTTGCGACGTTGCTGTTGCCGGTGCTGAGCAGTTCCGAGGCAATCTGCATCCGCCATTTGGCGAGATAGTGCACCGGCGGCATCCCGACGAGCCTGGTGAAACGCTCGGCGAGCACGGTGCGCGACAGCGCGGCCTCCTTCGCCAGCGCCTCCACGGTCCGAAGCTGAAGGACTTCCCCGCCGAACTCGGGAGCTCGGGTGTGAGCGTGCCGGAGTAACCCGGCAATGCCATACGATTTCGAACAGCGACATCTCACGGCAGGAGAATATGCATGGACATCACGACATTTCGCGCCACGCAGGAGCCGATCAAGGATCTATATCGCAAGGATGCGCGCGCGGCACTTCTTACGCTAAAGGCCAGGGGCAGTGCCGACGACTCCAAGGTCACCTGCAAGGTCGAGACAGGACGTGGGCTCGCGCTAGCGGGTATCCATCCGAAGGCCGGGGGCAGCGGACAGGAGCTTTGTTCCGGCGACATGCTGCTGGAAGCCCTTATCGCATGCGCCGGCGTTTCGATGAGGGCGGCGGCCGCCGTCCTCGAAATACCGATCAAGTCGGCCGAATCTCCGCCGAGGGCGACGTCGATCTTCGCGGCACGCTCGGCGTCACCGAAGGTGTGCCGGTCGGCTTCAAGGAGATCCGCCTGCGGTTCGACATCGAGACCGACGTTGCGCAAGACCGGCTGACTGACCTGCTCGAGCTCACCGATCGCTACTGCGTGATCTTCCAGACGATCCAGCGCAGTCCCAAGACCTTCGTGAAGCTTCACAAAGTCGTGCGGTAGCCCACGACCTGCCCGGAATCCTAAACTTTGGGGATTCCGGGCAGGGCCTGAGCGCGGCCTCACTGAATGCAGCTTGGCTGAATGCAGCTTGTCGCCAAGCTCTATCCCTTAACGTAGCCCATGGCCTCGACGATCTGCCCGTCCTTGACGCGCATTAGGTTGACGCCGCGCAGCGAATTGCCGTCGGCCATCCAGTAGCGCCAGCGGATCGTCGCTCGGTCGCCGGCGACGAAGGTTTCTTCGATGTCGAAGCGCGTGCCGGGCCCGGTCGCGATCGCCGACCATAGTTCGACGCAGGCGCCCTTGCCGATGCGGCGGGCGCCGTCCGGGGCCGGCGTGGTGTTCTCGATCACGCAGTCTTCCGCCACCAGATCGTCGAGCGCCGACGGGTCGTGGCGCTGGAAGACGTCGTTGTAGCGCCGCATGATTTCGGCGGTCTCGGCGGAGCGTTCGGCTGCGGCGATGTCGATGATGAGTTCCTGTGTCATTGGATATTCCTTCCCTTCAGTGATCGGTAGCGGTTTCGATGAGCCGGGCCTTGAGCGTGATCACGGCGACGCCGGCCAGCGCCCGCGATACGAGGCAGCTCTCCTTGGCGGTCTGCGCCAGCCGCTCGAACTCCGCCGCTGCCAGCCCAGCGACGCTTGCCTCCGTCTCCAGCTCGATACGGGTCAGCGTCGGTCCGGCCGCGCTGGCGCCGAGATGGGCTTTCGCGATCGTGTGGATGTGCACGGGAGTGTGACCTTCGCGGCCGAGGATGGCGCTCAGCGCCATCGAGAAGCAGCCGGCATGCGCCGCCGCAATCAATTCCTCGGGGTTGGTACCGGGACCGTTCTCGAAACGCGACGGGAAGGAGTAGGCACCTTCAAAGACGCCGCTGCCGAGCCTCAGCCGGCCCGAACCTTCCTTCAACGATCCCTGCCATTGGGCCTCTGCTTCACGAATGGTCATTGTGTCTCTCCTTTGATTTGAGGGTTGATCAGTTTTTGAGCGAACCAGTCAGGCGCCGTCGACGACCACCTTTCCGAAGACGTCGCCTTGCTGGAAATAGCGGTAGGCGTCGTTGGCCTCGTCGAAGGCGAACACCTTGTCGATGACAGGCTTGAGCCGATGCACCGAGATGGCGCGCAGCATGGCTTCGAGGTTGGTGCGATTGCCGACGAACAGGCGGCTGATGGTGGCGAGGCTGCGCTGGTAGACGGGGCCGGGGATCTGCACCGTCCCGCCTTTCGCATCCTGTATGGTGAGAAGCACGATGCGCCCGTAAAGCGCGCAGGCGATCATCGATTGCGCGAAGGTCGGCGGGCCGCCGGTCTCGACGACGAGGTCGATGCCGCCGGTCTGCTCGCGCACCGCAGCACCCCATTCCGGCATGTCGGCGGTCGAGACGACGAGGTCGGCGCCCAGCGCCCGCAGCCGGTCCAGCTTCTCGCTGCGCGAGGTGACTGCCACGACACGGCAGCCGAGCAGCTTGGCGAATTGCAGCGCAAACAGCGCGACACCACCTGAACCGATGACGAGAACCCATTGGCCGGGCTTCGGCATTTCGGCCGCCGTCACCGCATTCCAGGCGGTCAGGCCGGCGCAGGTCAGTGTCGCTGCTTGATGCCAGTCGAGATGATCGGGAAGCCGTACCGCCCATTGCTCGTCGAGCACGGCGTATTCGGCCAGCATCCCGTCCAGCGTGCAGCCAAGCTGGTCGATCAGCCCGGCATTGATGCGGCCGTCGATCCAGCGCGCGAAATAGCTGCCGATGACGCGGTCGCCTGCCGCAAAGCGGTTGACGGCGTCGCCGACGGCAACGACTTCGCCGGCGCCGTCACTCAGCGGGATAACGCCTTGGCGCGGCGCCAGCGGATAGGTGCCGTTGAGGATCATCGTATCGCGGCGGTTGAGCGAGGTGGCGCGAACACGCACGACGATCTCGTGCGGCTTCGGGGTCGGCTGCGCCTCGTTGCGCATCACCAGGCACTTGGTCCCGCCGGTTCCTTCAAGACGATAACTGCGCACTAGCCCTCGCTCAAATATGTAGACTGATCTACATATTATATAGACCGGTTGTCATATTCGAGGCAAGGCCTATAGTGCTCACTCCTGACAGAGGTTGACATGGCGAACGACACTCGCACCCGCATGCTCGAGGCGACGGCGCTGCTGCTGAGGCAGCGCGGCTACCACGGCACGTCGCTCAACGACATCTTGAGCGCCTCCTCTGCGCCAAGAGGCTCGCTTTACTTCCACTTTCCGGGCGGCAAGGACCAGCTGGTCATCGAGGTGACGCGCAATAGCGTCGCCGATGTGACGCAGAGGCTGGACGCCGCGCTCGCCGCTGAAAAGGACCCGGCGGTGGCTGTCCACCACATCTACCAGTCGGTCGCGCGCATGCTGGAAGACAACCAGTTCACGCTCGGTTGCCCGATCGCGCCCGTGGTGTTGGATTCGCCGACCGACATGCCGGAGTTGGTTGAGTTGTGCCGGTCAGCCTTCGAGCAATGGATAGGCTTGCTCCGGGCGGCCTTCGTCAGGGCAGGGGTGCCCGAGCGCCGCGCGCATACGCTGGCGCTGCTGGTCGAATCATCGCTGGAAGGGCTGATGGTGATCGCGCGCGCCACCCACGACCGCGCCCCGGTGCTAGCGGTAGCCGATGAGGTCGCGGCGCTGATTGAGGGGGCATTGCCGGCGAAAGAGATCGCCATCACGGCGCATTGACGTTTCGCGCTTCCAGGGCATCAAGGCCAGCGCGGAGCCCTGCTGAAGTGCCGACACTCCAGCTCGGCGATTCACGTTCTGCGCCGACGCCGAAGAGGGGTGAGGGGTATGCTTCCGCTTGGTTTGGAATCGAACAGCCTCTCATCCTCCGTCCCATCAACAAAAAAGGGCGACCTCTCGGCCGCCCTTTCCGTATCTGAAGGCTGACGGGTTGGATTAGAAATCCATACCACCCATGCCGCCCATGCCGCCGCCGCCCATGCCGCCAGGCATGCCGCCGCCAGCCGACTCCTTCTTCGGAGCCTCCGCGATCATGGCTTCGGTGGTGACCAGCAGGCCGGCGACCGAGGCCGCGTCCTGCAGAGCCGTGCGCACAACCTTGACCGGATCGACGATACCCATGGCGATCATGTCGCCATATTCGCCGGTCTGGGCGTTGTAGCCGAAGGTCGCGCCCTTGTTCTCAAGGATCTTGCCGGCAACGATCGATGCTTCCGCACCGGCGTTGGCCGCGATCTGGCGGGCCGGAGCCTGCAGCGCGCGACGCACGATGCTGATGCCCGCGGTCTGGTCGGAGTTGGCGCCGGTTGCCTTGATGCTCAGCGAAGCGCGCAGCAGTGCGACGCCGCCGCCGGGAACGATGCCTTCTTCGACGGCCGCACGGGTCGCGTTGAGGGCGTCATCGACGCGGTCCTTCTTTTCCTTGACTTCCACTTCGGTCGCACCGCCGACGCGGATGACGGCAACGCCGCCCGCCAGCTTGGCGAGACGTTCCTGCAGCTTCTCCTTGTCGTAGTCCGAGGTGGTCTCCTCGATCTGCTGCTTGATCTGGGCGACGCGGCCCTGGATCTCGGCCTTCTTGCCGGCACCATCGACGATGGTGGTGTTCTCCTTGGAGATCGACACCTTCTTGGCGCGGCCGAGCATGTTGAGGCCGACATTCTCGAGCTTGATGCCGAGGTCTTCGGAGATGACCTGGCCACCGGTGAGAATGGCGATATCTTCCAGCATGGCCTTGCGGCGATCACCGAAGCCCGGCGCCTTGACGGCAGCGATCTTCAGGCCGCCACGCAGCTTGTTGACGACCAGCGTGGCCAGGGCCTCGCCTTCGACGTCTTCCGAGATGATGACCAGCGGCTTCGAGGTCTGCACGACAGCCTCGAGGATCGGCAGCATGGCCTGCAGGTTGGAGAGCTTCTTCTCGTGGAGAAGGATGTAGGCGTCTTCCAGATCCGCAACCATCTTCTCGGCGTTGGTGACGAAGTAGGGCGAGAGATAGCCGCGGTCGAACTGCATGCCTTCGACGACCTCGAGCTCGGTCTCGGCGGTCTTGGCTTCCTCGACGGTGATGACGCCTTCATTGCCGACCTTCTGCATCGCTTCCGCGATCATCGAGCCAACCGAAACATCGCCATTGCCGGCGATGGTGCCGACCTGGGCAACCTCTTCCGAGGTCTTGATCTTCTTGGCGTTCTTGATCAGCGTCGCGACGACGTCGGCGACGGCGAGGTCGATGCCGCGCTTGAGGTCCATCGGGTTCATGCCGGCGGCAACCGCCTTGTGGCCTTCCTGGACAATCGACTGTGCCAGAACGGTCGCGGTCGTGGTGCCGTCGCCGGCGATGTCGTTGGTCTTCGAAGCAACTTCGCGGACCATCTGCGCGCCCATGTTTTCGAACTTGTCTTCAAGCTCGATTTCCTTGGCGACGGTGACGCCGTCCTTGGTGATGCGCGGTGCGCCGAACGACTTGTCGATGACGACGTTGCGGCCCTTGGGGCCGAGCGTGACCTTCACCGCGTCGGCGAGGATGTTGACGCCGCGCAGCATGCGCTCACGAGCGTCGCGGGAGAATTTTACGTCTTTGGCAGCCATTTTTAGCTCCTGGCAGGGGCTTGGATTGAGCCCGAAGATTTAAATGAGGGTGAGGCCGATATTCAGCCGATGATGCCCATGATGTCGGATTCCTTCATGATCAGAAGGTCTTCGCCATTGAGCTTGACTTCGGTGCCCGACCACTTGCCGAACAGGATGCGGTCGCCGGCCTTGACGTCCAGCGGGACGAGCTTGCCGGCTTCGTCGCGGGCGCCGGAACCGACGGCGATGATCTCGCCTTCCTGCGGCTTTTCCTTAGCCGTATCGGGGATGATGATCCCGCCCGCGGTCTTGGATTCGGATTCGACCCGACGAACGACCACGCGGTCATGAAGCGGGCGGAACTTCGACTTTGCCATTTTTTATTCCTCGATGAGAATGGTGAGAACAGTTCCTCCGTCCGGCGGCGCCGGACATGTGGTTAGCACTCATCTTGGTGGAGTGCTAACGTGGCCGTGAAATAGGCTGGCAGCTCGCGTGAGTCAAGGCGCCCGGTGAGCATCATCAGGACAATTGCTTCAAACATGATCATTGACTAAGTCAACTAAATCGCTGATCTTGCCGGGAGGAGGATGCCATGACCATTCATCATCACCCAGGCAAGGAGCGGATCGACGCGGTGCGGGCTTTCAACCGCTTCTACACTCGCCAGATCGGGCTGCTCGACGAAGGGCTGCTGAAAAGCACTTTCTCGCTGACCGAGGCGCGGGTGCTCTATGAACTGGCGCATCGCGATGGCCTGACCGCCACCGACCTTGCGCGCGATCTCGGCCTCGATGCCGGTTATCTCAGCCGGCTGCTGAAGAAGTTCGAGGAGCGTGATCTGGTTGAGCGCGCCACGATCGAGGCGGATGCGCGGCGCTCGTCGATCGCGCTCACCAAGGCCGGGCGGCAGGCTTTCGCGCCGCTGAACCAGGGCTCGCACGACCAGGTCGCGGCTTTGCTCGAACGGCTTTCGGTTGCCGAACAGGACAGGCTGGTCAAGGCCATGCAGACGGTGCAGCGCCTGCTGGACGGGACCGCCGAACCCAAGATTCCCTACACGCTGCGGCCTCTGCAGGTCGGCGACATCGGCTGGATCATCCATCGCCAGGGTCTGCTCTACGCGCAGGAATATGGCTGGGACGAGACCTATGAAGCGCTGGTCGCCGAAATCCTCGGCGCCTTCGTCAAATCCTTCGATCCGAAATGGGAACGCAGCTGGATCGCCGAGCGGGAAGGGGAGGTCGTTGGCTCGGTCTTCGTCGTGCGCCAGTCGGACGCGGTGGCGAAGTTGCGCCTGCTCTATGTCGAGCCGTCGGCGCGCGGCCTCGGCATCGGCAAGCGGCTGGTCGAGGAATGTGTCGGCTTTTGCCGCGCCACGGGTTACGGGACACTGACGCTGTGGACCAACGACGTGCTCGCCGCCGCCCGCCACATCTATGAGGCTGCGGGCTTCAAATTGACCAACGAGGAGCGCCACCATTCCTTCGGCAAGGATCTGGTCGGCCAGAACTGGGATTTGGAGTTGTAGCAGCGCTGCAGAATTTCGGGCATCGGCCTGCGGCGGTCGCTCAGGTCGCAGGCTTGATGTTTTGGTTCAAGCGAAAGAAATTGGTAGGATCATACTTGTTTTTTAGTGCGGCCAACTTCGGATAATTCTCGCCGTAAGCTGCCAGAACCCGATCAGTGCCCTCGTCGCCGAGATTGTTGGCATAGACGCCGCCGGTCGAGAACGGTCTCATTGCATCCCACAGCTCACGCGCCCATCGGATGTGCGTTTCGTCGTCAGACGGATTGTCCCAGATCGATATCGGGAAGCAATCGTAAAGTGCATCTCGGTTGGCGCAGGGCGTTCCGTCCATCGGTACTCGCGAGATGGCGCCGCCAACCTGCTGCAGGACCAGAAGCGATTCGCTGGGTGCAGTCATGTAAGCCGCAAACATGGTATCGATCGCCTGATCTGTGATTTCGCGCATGAACTGCGCCTTCCAGTAGTAGCGCCGACCGCGCGGAAAGAGGCTGTCCGCGGCCGATTGGATTTGAAGATAGGGGACAGGAGCAATCCGGCGCTCAACCGGCGTGCCATACTCTCTCAGAGGTTGAATGATTTGCTGGCCCTCGTCGAGTGGGCCGATGTAGCACGCCGATATGCTGAAGAAGCGTTCGCCCGAGGGCGCCGTCACAAGTGCTGCATCCAGGCTCAGCTCATCCGGGGCGCCGCTCGAGAACGCACGATAGAACCGCATCGCTTCGCGTGCCTCTTCGTACCGGTATAGCATCGATCCCGCGATGAGGAGCGGACCCACGGGATGGAGCTTGTATTCGAAAGTCGTGACTATTCCGAAATTGCCGCCGCCGCCCCGAATGCCCCAGAACAAATCTGCATTTTCGGCCGCGTTTGCCGTGAGCAACCGGCCGTCCGCCGTCACGATTTCGACAGCGACAAGGTTGTCGCAGCTCAGTCCATGTTTGCGGCCAAGCTTGCCGAACCCGCCGCCGAGTGTCAGTCCGGCTATGCCGGTATCCGCGTTGACACCCATGGTCGTCGCAAGACCATGGACCTGCGTGGCTGCGTCGAACTCGCCCAGGTTCAAGCCGGCTTCTGCGCGCGCAACACGACGGATCGGGTCGACTTCGATCCGCTTCATGCGTGACACATCGATCACCACGCCGCCGTTGCATACCGAACTGCCGGCGACGTTATGGCCACCGCCGCGGACGGCGACGAGGAAGCCTTGCGATCGGGCGAAGTTGACGGCCGTGACGACATCGCTGGATTCGGCGCAATAGAAGATAGCCGCCGGCCTCTTATCGACCATGCCATTCCAAACTCTGCGCGCCTGGTCATAGCCAGGGTCGTCCGGAAGGATCAGATCGCCGCGAATCGCCTGCCTGAGGCGGGCGATATCTGGCGCCTGCAACGTCGGCTCGGAACCGTCTATAAGCTTGAACATGCTCATCGAGGGACACCCTTCGTGATTCGGCACGGTTGGACAGGCCGCTTTCGTTCACCGACATGTGTCGGATTATAATGATCTCATGCGGCGCCATTCGCTGCAAAATCGAATATCTCAGTCGCTGGATGAGCTAAATTCATCTAAACTGCCTGGATGAGAAAACTTCCGCCGCTCGGGTCGCTTCGCGCCTTCGAGGCCGCTGCCAGGCTGATGAGCTTCAGGAAGGCCGCGACGGAACTCGGAGTGACGCCAACGGCCATCAGCCACCAGATTCGATTGCTGGAGGAGGTCTGTGGGCAACTGCTGTTCCGGCGGCGCCCACGACCGCTCGTGCTCACAGGCGTGGGCGAACGGCTATTCCCGGTAATTTGCAACGGCTTCGACGCTTTCGCTGCGGCAATAGCATCAGCCTCGGCCGGTGTTGGCCAACGCCCGTTGCGCGTGACGAGCCCAAATGCATTTGCCAGCCGATGGCTGGTTCCGCGCCTGTCGAAGTGGCGCGAACAGCATCCGAACATTCCACTGGAGATCATCGGGACAGACGCCGTTCTGGACCTGCGAGCCGGTGACGCCGACGTCGCGATCCGCTATGCGCGCAGAATGCCGAGGGATGTTCCCGCGCAGGAAATTTTTCGGGACGCATTCTTTCCGGTATGCAGCCCGGAGCTGTTCGCGGAAGGCGACCGACAGATCGAGCGCGCCGCCGATCTGCTGCAACACCCGCTCATCCATTTCAATTGGACGAACCGCGACCCGGAAGCGCCGACTTGGCAGCGATGGCTGGCGATCGCACGCTCGATCGATCCCAGCATCCCCAATGCCAACCAGGCATGGGACTTAAGCTTCCGCGAAGAGCTGCACGCGATCGACGCGGTCGCGGCCGGCCAAGGCATCGCTATCTGCAGCGATGTGGTCGTCAGTGGCGAACTCGAGGCCGGCAGGCTGGTCAAGGCACATGATCTCTCTCTGCCAGGCTATGGCTTTTACCTTGCCTGCGTAGCCAATCACCCCCGACAAGCGCATATCGAAGCCTTTTCCGCCTGGATGAGATCGATGGCCTGAGCATCTGAACGCCGATTTTCTGCACGCTCGTCACAAGCGCTCGACATAATAAATTGCTAACCACGATCGCCCTGCACTGACTGCCATGCACACTTGCCGGCTTCTGGCATAATCCGGGCTCCTTGAATTATGAGCACGCTTATTATATATGTCGCTCATGGTTTCCGACGGCATCGACAGATTGGGCTTTTTGATCCACGACGTGCAGCGCCTGATGCGCAAGCGCTTCGAGGCGCGCGCCAGTGGTTTCGGCCTTTCTTCGGCGCAATGGCGGCTTCTGGTACGTGTCGCCAAGGAGGCGGGTGTCGCGCAGGCGCGGCTTGCCGAGCTTCTCGAAATCGAGCCGATCAGCGTGTCGCGCCTTGTCGATCGCATGGAGGAGGGCGGCTGGATCGAGCGCCGTCCCGACGCAACCGACAGGCGAGTGCGCATGATTTTCCCGACCGCCAAGGCGAACGCGGCCTACGCCCACGTCAAGAGCCTTGCCGGCGAGGTCTATGAGGAATCGCTCGTTGGCGTCTCGCCGGAAGATCGCCGCGTCCTGGTCAAGGCGCTGGAGACAATGGTGCAGAATCTTGCAGATGGTGAGACGCCGCCCTCGGAAAAAGTGAAGAATACGGAAGGCGCAGCAGCATGAACGCGGTAGCCAAACTAGATGAGAATGCGGCCAAGCTGGAGATGGAAGCTCCCGCGAAGCCGGCGGCAGCTCCGGTAACGGTGGCTCCGCAGGTAGCTCCAGCGCCGGTGGCGCCGAAGAAGAAGCGCCGTGCCGGCCGTTTCCTTTTGATGTTTGTGCTGCCGGCTGCGTTGATCGCCGGCGGCAGCTATGTCTGGGTGACCGGCGGCCGCTATCAGGAGACCGAGAACGCCAATCTGCAGCAGGCCAAGGTATCGATAGCCGCCGATACGGCGGGTCGCATCGTTCAGGTCGACATTTTCGACAACCAGTCTGTCAAGCAGGGCGACGTGTTGTTTGCTATCGATCCCGAGCCCTACCGGATCGCATTGGCCCAGGCCGACGCGGCGGTGGCCGGCGCACGGCTCAATGTCGAGCAGCTGCGTGCAGCCTACAGCCAGGCGCTGGCGCAGGAGAAGTCGGACGAAAGCCAGGTCCAGTACGCGCAGTCGCAATATGACCGTGCCGCCGACCTTGCCCAGAAGGGCATCAACGCCAAGTCGTCGCTGGACGAAGCCAAGAACGACCTCGACAAGGCCAAGCAGCAGCTGGCCGTGGCCCAGCAAGGGATCGTCAGCGCCAAGGCGGCACTTGGCGGCAATCCCGACATCGAGACCGACAAGCATCCAACGGTAATGGCGGCGCTCGCCGCACGCGACAAGGCGGCCTACGATCTGGTCCAGACCACGGTCAAGGCACCTGCCGACGGCATCATCAGCCAGGCCGCTTCGTTCAAGGTCGGCCAGTATGTCGGTTCGGGCACGCCGCTGTTTTCGCTGGTCGAGATCGGCGACACCTGGGTCGACGCCAATTTCAAGGAAACCCAGCTCACCAACATGAAGCCGGGCCAGAAGGCCGAAATCGCGGTCGATACCTATCCGGGCAAGACGTTCGAAGCCACCGTCAAGGCGATCGGCGCCGGCACCGGGGCCGAGTTCTCGCTGCTGCCCGCGCAGAACGCCACCGGCAACTGGGTCAAGGTGACGCAGCGCATTCCGGTCCGCCTGGAATTGGCCGATGCCGACGCCAAGACGGCGCTGCGCACCGGCATGAGCGCGACGGTCACGGTGGACACCGGCGTTTCCCGCGGGCTGCCGAGCATTTTCCACCGCGCCACGGCAGGCGAGGCCAAGTAAAGAGGCCTGGTAGCGGCCGCATAGCAAACAGCGAGATGGATGCAGGATTGGTCCGAGGGAGACGCAGGAAAAGTTGAATGCGTAGACGGGCTAGCCCGCCTGAGCAGACAACGCCGCGCAGGATCTTCGGTCCTCAGGTTTCCGGGCGGCAGGCGCCCGCTTTGTCGAGACGCTCAGTCGATGTAACCCCCACATCGATGCTCGCGTCCCACCGCGATGAGGGTCTCTCTACAGCGGGGCCTCGCCGTCCGGAAACCTAATGTACACGTTTTTGTTACCTGCTGGAAGTTTTACGTCATGAGCAGCCCAGAACCCTTTCGCGAAGTGCCGCACCGCGGCCTGATCACTGTTGCGCTCATGCTGGCGACGATCATGCAGGCGCTCGACACGACGATCGCCAACGTTGCGCTGCCGACCATGACCGGCGATCTCGGCGCCTCCCCCGACAACATCAACTGGGTGCTGACCTCCTACATCGTTGCCGCCGCGATCATGACGCCGGTGACCGGCTGGCTGGCCGACCGCTTCGGTCGCAAGGAGCTGTTCCTGACGGCCGTGGTCGGCTTCACTGTCTTCTCAATGCTGTGCGGCATCGCCTGGAGCCTTGAGACCATCGTTTTGTTCCGGCTGATGCAAGGCGTGTTCGGCGCGGCCATCGTGCCGCTGTCGCAGACCTTCCTGCTCGACATCAACCCCAGGGAACGCCACGGCCAGGCCATGGCCATCTGGGGCGCCGGCATCATGCTGGGACCGATCCTTGGCCCGACGCTGGGTGGCTGGCTGACCGAGAATTTCAACTGGCGCTGGGTGTTCTTCATCAACCTGCCGGTCGGCATCATCGCCTTCCTCGGCATGGCCGCATATCTTCCCAGCGTCGCCCGGCGGGTGCGCAGCTTCGATTTCTTCGGCTTCACCATGCTCTCGCTCGGTGTCGGCGCGCTGCAGCTGATGCTCGATCGCGGCGGCGAGGTCGACTGGTTTTCCTCGATCGAGATATGGATCGAGCTTGGCCTTTCCATCACCGGCTTCTGGGTATTCACCATTCATACGTTGACGGCGGAGCACCCCTTTATCGACCCCAAGATTTTCCTCGATCGCAATTTCGTCACCGGGCTGGCGTTCATCTTTGTCATGGGCGTGCTCATCCTGGCGAGCATGTCGCTGCTGCCGCCCATGCTGTCGACCATCTTCGGCTATCCGACACTCACCATCGGCATCGTTCTGGGGCCGCGCGGTGTCGGCACGATGATTGCGATGCTGTTCGTCGGGCGGATCATGCACAGGATCGATGCCAGGATCCTCGTCGTCATCGGCTTCCTGCTGACCGCGCAATCGCTCTACACCATGTCCAGCTTCTCGCCGCAGATGGACAACTGGCTTATCCTCAGCTCCGGCGTCATCCAGGGCCTTGGAATGGGAATGGTGTTCGTGCCGCTGTCCACCGTGGCTTTCGCTACGCTCGACGCACGCTTCCGCACCGATGCCACGGCGTTGTTCAGCCTGGTGCGCAATCTTGGCTCGTCGATCGGTGTGTCGGTGGTGACGGTTCTGCTGGTGCGTAACACGCAGATCAACCACGCCGAGCTCTCGGCCTATGTCAATCCGTTCAATCCCAACCTCTGGGCGGCATCGCCGGCAGCGGCGGGCGGCGATCCGACGGCGCTGTCGCTGATGGATCGCATGGTCAATATCCAGGCGATGATGATCTCCTACGTCAATGACTTCAAGTTGCTGATGATGATGACACTGCTTGCTGTCCCGTTTGTTTTCCTGCTGCGCAAGCCAAAGGCTGCGCCGCCCGCCGGTGGGGCGCCTGCCGCGCACATGGACTAAGCCTCACAGCTCCGGCACCGCGACCGGCTCACGGGTTCCGTTGCCTGTGCCGGTCGCGTCGGCGTTGAGCAAGGTTCACCTGCCATTAGTATATCCGGACCAATATGCACTCGCTTCTGGGTTGAAGGCGAGCCTCCATTGCTTGCTTCAAGCATCAGCGGGAGGAATTGTGTTTGGCCACGAAATCATCCAGGCAAACCGCCGAAGCGCCTGAATCCGCCAATTTGACGACGCTGGCAAAACTGGCGACTGCCTCATATGAGGCCCTCGAGCGCGAGCTTCGCACCACGATTGCGGCACTTCAGGACCAGGCACTGCGGTTCCAGACCGCGATCGAGAACATCTCGCAAGGCATCTGTTTCTTTGACGCCGATGAACGGCTGATCCTGTGCAACCGACGCTATGCGGAAATCTATCGCCTTGCGCCGGAGCAATTGCAGCCGGGTGCGGCGCTGCGCGAAATCGTCGAGCGGCGCGTCGCTGTCGGGACCTCGGCAATGAATGCGGACGCTTATCTGGCGTTGGCGCGGGCGGTCAATTCGGGCACGGCTTCGGGGAACTGGACAGCCGACCTCGCCGATGGCCGGACAATCCAGGTCTGCCATCAACCGATGCCTGACGGCGGCTGGGTGGCCACGCACGAGGACATCAGCGAGCTCAGCGCCAATCGCCTGGTCGTCGACGAGCGTATCTCGCTGCAGACGCTGATCGACCTGGTGCCTGACTACATGTGGGTGAAGGACACCGAAAGCCGCTTCGTCGTCGCCAACCGAGCCATTGCGTCCGACAGCGGTCGGGACAGCACGAGCGACATGATCGGTCTGAGCGACTTCGACCTTCACGCGCCGGATCTTGCGCAAAAATTTCGCTCCATCGAGCAGCAACTGATGCGTGATGGACAACCGATGATCGACGAGGAGGAGTTCGTCGTCGATGCGTCAGGCACCGGCAAATGGTTCCTGTCGACGAAGCTGCCGTTGCGCAACGTTCAAAACAACATTTTCGGCCTCGTCGGCATTGCCCGCGACATCACTGCGCGCAAGCAGGCCGAAATCCTTCGCGACGGGCAGGCGCATATCCTCGAGATGATCGCAAAGAGCGCCCCCCTCGAAGACGTGCTCGAGCGGCTCATGCGTCTGGTCGAGTCCCAACTGGCGGGGATATTCGGTTCGGTCTTGCTGCTCGACAAGGATGGCACCCACTTGCGCCACGCAGCCGCGCCGAGCCTGCCGAGAGACTACACCGACGCCGTCGACGGCGCCGCGATCGGCCCTCGGGCCGGGTCTTGCGGAACCGCTGTCTATCGGCGCGAGCCGGTGATTGTCGCTGACACCATGCACGATCCGCTTTGGCAAGATTATCGCGAACTCGCGCGGCCGCACGGTTTGCGTTCATGCTGGTCGACCCCGATCCTGTCGCATCAGGGCGCCGTGCTCGGCGTCTTTGCGATGTATTCGATGACGGTGCGCGAACCGACCGAGGCCGAGACACGCCTCATCGATTTCACGACGCGCATCGCCGGGATCGCCATCGAACGCAAACAGGCCGAAGACCGCATCCACTTCATGGCCAACCATGACGTGCTGACCGGGCTTCCCAATCGCGCCTTGCTCGAGGACCGGCTTTCGCAGGCGGTCTTGTACGCCCAGCGATACGGTCGCTGGGTGACGGTGGTGTTCATCGATCTGGACAACTTCAAATTCGTCAACGACACGCTCGGCCACAATGCCGGAGACGAGCTTCTGAAGATCGTCGCAAGCCGCATGGTCGACTGCGTCCGGGCGACCGATACCGTCGTGCGGCTTGGCGGCGACGAATTCGTCGTCGTACTGTTCGACCAGCCGGCGAACGTCGATCTCGTCTCCGAGACCTTGCAAAAGCTCAGGGCTTCACTCGCCGAGCCGGTTCAGCTCGGAGCGCATCTTGTACGGGCGACGGCCAGCATCGGCATTGCCAACTATCCCAAGGATGGGACGGATCCCGATACGCTGCTGGCAAATGCCGACGCGGCCATGTATCGCGCCAAGGAGTTCGGCCGCGACAACTTCCAGTTCTACGCTCCGGAGTTCAACACCAGGGCGCATGAAAAATTCGTGCTTCAGGAAGAGTTGCGAAACGCCTTGGCGCGTTCGGAATTCACGCTGCTCTACCAGCCGCAGGTGGACCTTCGGTCAGGTCGGGTTTTTGCGGTCGAGGCGTTGATACGCTGGAACCATCCAACGCTTGGCACGGTAATGCCGACGACGTTCATCCCGACCGCCGAGGAGACAGGTCTGATCGTACCGATCGGCGACTGGGTTCTGCATGAGGCGTGCCGGCAGAACAAGGCCTGGCAAGACGCAGGGCTGCCGCCCTTGACCGTTTGCGTGAACGTGTCGCCGCGGCAATTCAGGGAACGCAACCTGATCGATCGCATCGTCAGCGCGTTGAAGGGCAGCGGCCTGGAGGCCAGGTATCTCGAGCTGGAGGTGACCGAGAGCCTTATCATGCAGGATATCGAGCTCGCGGTCGCGACCATGAACGCCCTGCAAAGCCTGGGTGTCCAGATCTCGATCGATGATTTCGGCACCGGCTATTCCAGCCTCAGTGCACTCAAGACCTTTCCCGTGGCGCGGCTGAAGATCGACAAGTCCTTCATCAAGGATCTCGCCGCCGACGAGAACGACCAGGCTGTGGCCAGCGCGGTGATTTCATTGGGGCAAAATCTCAACCTGAGGGTCATTGCCGAAGGCGTTGAGACGGATGATCAGGTGGCCTTCCTGCGCAGGAACAATTGTGACGAGATGCAGGGTTATCATTTCAGCAGGCCGGTTTGTGCGCAGGACATCGAGGAATTGCTCGGCGGCGGTCGCAAAGACTGATGGGTCGGCCATCCTGCAGGCTTCCGCCGACCCAAATGGCGGAAATTATCTGCCGAGCACAAGGCACCAATAGCGAAGCGTGCTGTCGCGGCCGTCGCGTACATAGGCGAGGCCGAAGCGCGTGAAGCGCGGGTCGAGCATGTTGCGGCGGTGGCCTGGCGAATGCACCCAGATATCGAACAGCTTCTGCTGGTCGAAGCGGCCTTCGGCGATGTTTTCGGCGGCCGCGCCGGCAATGCCATTGTCTTTGACGCGCGAGGCAAAGTCCTTGCCCCAGCCGGTGGTGTGGTTCATGCGGCCGCCGCGCGCCATATAGCCGGCCTGCTGCAGCGCCGCCTGTTCGAGCTGAGGATCGGCGACAACCGGCGCGAGACCCGCCGAAGCGCGGATGCCGGCCAGCGTGCCGGCGGCGGAAGCAGAGACACCGGCGCCTTCGCCGGTAGGCAGCACTGCGGTTGCGCAGGCGGTGAGCCCGGCAAGGGCGCCAAGGCCGGCAGCTCTGAGCAGCACGCGCCTGTTTAGGCCAGGTTGGGCCTCATGATTTTCGATTTTCGTAACGGTCATGCCCGCCTGACATAACCGCGATCATGGCTTTTGCCGGGCAGGGGACTAACCGCTGCGGATAAGTTTGCAGTTGGACAATAATGGCCAGCCGGGCGATCCCGGTATTTAGCGTTGCTTCGGCGAGTCAATACTGAGCCTGCGCTTGCGCGCCGTCCCTCTCGACAAGACCAACGGTTGGACGCGATCGAGCGCAGGCGGGTTCAGTTGGGGCTGGTTGTGGCGGTGAACCCGCACTGCTTCTGTTCCATATCGATCTGCTTCGTGATGCGAATGGCGTTCTGTGCATAGGCCTCCGTCACGGAGCCACTATTCACGGTCTTGTCCTTCAGCGGACTCACGCCTGCGCAGAGGTGGAAAACATGCGGCTCGGCGGACTTCGCGGCTCCGTTTTCGGGCGCGATCCAGTAAACGACATCCTGACCGGCGGGGTGGCTCGCGTCCCGCGTCGCCGCCGCCACCGCGGCGGTGTCCGTCGCGATCGCCTGCGCCTGAGCGGCGACATCGGGCGAACAGGCGGTGGTCGGCTGCCCCGACTTGATCTGGGCTGCGCACGTGTTCATATCCTGAGTGTACTGTTCGACCGACGGGGGTTTGAAACTGATCCCCGTAACCGTCGCGAGCACAGCCAGCGCAGCGCCGACGCCGCCGGCAATCTTCTTGGTCCGCGGATCCATGTTTTTGTCGGTGAGGATCAGGAAAACCAGTGGGAGGAAGGCAATCAGCGTGATGATTGCGCCGAGCTGGTTTTGGAAGAAGAACCTGGCCGCGTCGGATGCGCGGGCCGGATCGTGCCTGTTGGCCGCCTTCCACAGCAAGTTGCCGGCGATTGCGAAAATCGCGATGCCGACCAGAAGGCCGATGATCAGCGACAGGTGTCCCTGGTCGAACTTGTTCTGGCGAAGCAGCATAATTCCGTAGATCTCGCCGCCAATGGCGACGATCCACGAGAGTGCGGCGAAAAGGCGAAGACGCGTGGCGGAGGACTTCTGGCCCTGCGTCGCTTGCCAATCCTTGGTAACGTCTGGCTTGTTGTCGGTCATTGACCAGATCCCCTGATATCGACACTTCTGCCGGCGGCGTCAGACCAGAAGCCCAACCGCCCTGCGCAGCGTCATTGAACGAGCGTTACCTGCCTTGGCGACACGGCGAAAATGTGAGCGCCACGGCAGGCCTCATCTCCATTCATAATTCATATTGCGCATGAGTGAATCCGTCCATACCCACGCAGGCAGACGCCTATGCGGCGATGGCTCTGTTCTTCTTAATCTCTGGCTCGAACTTGACGCTGCCTTCCCTCGCTTGCCTCGCTTTTCTGGCGATCCGGTGGAAGCCGCGGTGGTCACAGGACCGGTCGAAAGCAACGTCGGCAGAACTGAGGCCGGCTCGATGGTCCAAGGACCTGAAAGCGGCCAGTCCGCTTGCGGCCCAAAATGCGACGTTAGAGTATCTGCTCGGCAATGAAGCTTCTGGCGCTGCCGGTGCATTCCGGTAGTCGGCCCGGATCCGACGCGAAGCGGCTGTCCAGGCTCGGATATCAAGCGTCAGATTTTCACTATCGTGCTAGGCGGCTGTGTCCAGACTCGTTTCCGGCGTCGATGAGGCCCGGCTGGCCCGATCGTCCTCGGTATCTTCCCACCAATCGCCCAGGGCATCGATGAGCGGCACGAGCTTGAGACCGGGCTCCGTGAGGTCGTAATCCACGCGTAGCGGATAGCCGGCATGCGCCGTTCGCCGCACGATCCCGGCTTCCTCCAGCTTGCGCAGTTCGAGCGCCAGGATGCGGTGCGACACGGTTGGGTTGTCACGCCTCAGGTCGCTGAAGCGCTTGGTCCCGTCCTTGAGATAGTAGAGCAGCAAGGTGGGCCAGCGACCGCTGAGCACACGCATTGTCTCTTCGATCGGGCAGCGAGAGACGACATCTTTCATGGCGGGAACCTGGTTACAGAATAGTGCGTAATTTACATGGGGCGACCAGCGTTTAGGGTCAAGTTTCGCTGCGCAGCGTGATCCCTAAATCATGGAAGAGACAAAGAAATGGAACCTATCCTCCTTTACGGCTTCCCGCTGGGAAGTTCGATGGGGCTCGTCGCTGCTTTTGAACGCCTCGGACAACCCTATCGCCTGTGTCGCGTCGATATGCTCACTGAAATGAAGGATGACGCCTATGCCAGCATCAACGGCCGTCAGGAAACGCCGGTGTTGATCACGGACGAGGGCAGGGTGCTCACCGAGACCATGGCGATCGCCGCCTGGCTCGAAGCTCGTGACACGCAACGCCGTATCAGCTTCGAGCCTCGCTCGCCGGAGGCCGACCGGATGCACCAGTTGATGGCTTTCGTGAACACCGGTTTCACCACCGCTTTCACCCCTCTCTGGGCTGCATATGAAATGGAATCGGCCGAACCGCTGCTGCTGACAACCTTGCGTGACTTTGGCCGCAAGATCGTTGCCAACCGCCATTACCAGCTCGAGGCGATGATCGCCGACACGGAATTCCTGATCGGCGATCGGCTGACGCTTGCGGATACCACGCTGATTGGCGTGGCGCGCTGGGCGGAGTTCCACAAGGCGGTCGACGGCGCGAGCTACCCCAAGCTGGCCGCATTGCGCGGCAGGATCGAAGCTGATCCGGCAGTGGGTTACGCCCAGGCCATCGAGGATGGCGAAAAGCCGGCGGGTTCGGGTGCCTGTCTTGGCCATGTCCCGTTGACCGAAGTGATCGATCGTTTCGCTGCCTAGCTTTTGTCACGCAGCTCAGCCGCGGGGGGGGGGGGGGGGGGGGGGGGGGGGGGGCGGGGGGCGGGGGGGGGCGGGGGGGGCCGCGCCGCCGCCCCCCGCACTACCGGGGTGGTGGGGGGGGGGCCGGGTGTTTGCCATGCGCCGTGGCCCCAGTGGTCCCCTGCTGTGCCTCCCGATTTTTGTCCCCCCCCCGCCCCGGCGGGGCCCACAAGGGGGCCCCCCGCGCGGTGACCGCCCGTGGCTTTGGCCGGGCAGGGCAAACAATCCGTCCACGATCAGTCAGGTGATCAGGTGGGATGCGTTGGCACGCATCCAGTCGGCTAGCGAATCCAGCGTGCCACGCAAGGTTCTGCCCAGCGGCGTTATCTCATACTCCACGCGCGGCGGCATCTCGGCATAGACCCTCCGATAGACCAGACCGCGATGTTCGAACAGGCGCAGCTGCCGCGTGAGCTCCTTTTGCGTAATCGGTGCGACGGCCCTCTGGAGCTCGCCGAAGCGGATCGGACAACCGGTGACGATCAGGCGATAAAGAATGGGAATGGCCCATTTTCCCGAAACCAGATTGACGAAATCGATCATCGGGCAACGATCGGTCGCGCCATTTCCGCTTTCGACTGGCCTTACCTCGATAGCTTTTGCCTGCGCCATGAAATTATCTCCTTTAGTACCCATTCGGTGCCTACTATACAAAGCATACTATCGTGTCGACAATGCCGTTCTCATCTCTTTGGGAAGGCAAGTCATGGGTCGCTTGAATGGCAAATATGCCCTCATTACCGGGGCAACCAGTGGCATCGGCCTCGAAACCGCGCGCCAGTTCCTGGCCGAGGGCGCTACCGTGGCAATCACTGGCAGGAGCCCGTCCGGGCTGGAAGCTGCGCAGCGCGAGCTGGGTGGATCGGCGCAGGTGATCAGGAATGATGCCGGCAATCTCGCCGATCAGCGTGCGCTTGCCGCCGAGCTCGCGCAGTGCTGGCCTCGGCTCGACATACTGAACATCAACGCTGGCGATGTGATGCATCAGCCGCTGCAGGATTGGGACGAGGTGGTCTATGACCGTCTGATGCGGACCAATCTCAAGGGGCCGTTCTTTTTGATCCAAGCCCTGTTGCCGATGTTGTCCAACCCGTCGTCGATCATCCTGTGCGGTGCGGTCAGTGCCCATATCGGCCTGCCCCAGAGCAGCGCCTACGCCGCCAGCAAGGCGAGCCTCCTGTCGTTGGCGCGCACCCTCTCGGGTGAGATGATCGAGCGCGGTATTCGCGTCAATGGCCTCAGCCCCGGCCCAACCGAGACGCCGGCCTTGGGCAAGCTGGGTCTGCCCGAAGCGGACGAGAAGGCGCTTGGCGATCAGATACGCGCGCTAGTGCCGATCGGCCGCATGGGCAAACCCTGGGAACTCGCCAAGGCGGCGGTGTTTCTGGCATCGGACGAGTCGAGCTTCGTCGTCGGCACGGAACTGCTCGTCGATGGCGGCGTCGGAAACCTATAACCAGATTCATCGTGACCATCGACTTGGCGACAATCACCCCTAAATCGACTATCATAGCGCCTGTTCTTGAAGTGGCAGCTACGGGCGGCCATCCCGGCGGCGGCCGCCCCGACACACGGGAGAATGGTTATGGCCAGCTTTCATGTCATGGCGGACGCACGTGGAATGCATGTACAGCCCACGGTGCGCCGCATCAGCACCGAGGATCTGCTCGATGCGCTCCGTCTCGGCGTAGAGGATTTCTGGGCCAAGCCGTCGCATTACGTGTTCCTGTGTCTGATCTATCCGGTGGTCGGCCTGATCCTGACGCAGTGGACATCGGGCTCGAACGCCATCCAACTCATCTATCCGCTGATGTCCGGCTTCGCTTTGGTCGGTCCGTTCGCCGCTATCGGCCTTTACGAAATCAGCCGCCGGCGCGAGTTCGGCATGGATACATCCTGGTGGCATGCGCTCGACGTACGCCACTCCCCGGCGCTGCCCGCGATTGCGGTCATCGGTATCATGCTAGTGGTACTGTTCCTGCTCTGGCTGTTCACCGCGCAATCGATCTACACCAGCCTGTACGGCAATCAGCCTCCGGCCTCTATCGTCGGCTTTATTCGCGAGGTGCTGACGACCAGCAAGGGCTGGACACTGATCCTGCTCGGCAACCTGGCCGGGTTCGCCTTCGCCGCGGTCGTGCTGGCGACGACGGTCGTCGCCTTTCCGCTGCTGCTCGACCGCGATGTCGGCGCGGTCTCGGCAGTCGAGACGTCGGCGCGCGCAGTTTTGACAAACCCGCTGCAGATGGCGCTGTGGGGCCTGATGGTCGCCGTGCTCCTGGTCATCGGCTCGATCCCGCTATTTGCTGGGCTTGCCGTTGTCATGCCCATCCTTGGCCACGCGACCTGGCATCTCTACCGCAGGGTGGTCGAACCGGAGCGGGCAGAGCAGGTCAGGCGGCCGATGTAGGACCGATCAGCGTTGCGCGTCGGTTGCCATCTTGACGGCCAGCGCGGTCAGCACCGTGCCCATCATCCAGCGCTGGATCACCAGCCATAGCGGCCGCCCGGCGAGGAAGATGGCGATCGAGCCGGCCGTCACTGCGATGATGGCGTTGACGGTCAGGCTGATCGCGACCTGCGTGGCACCGAGCACCAGAAGCTGTGACAGCACGTGGCCCATGCCGGGGCCGATGAATTGCGGCAGCAGCGACAGATAGAGCACTGCCACCTTTGGGTTGAGCAGGTTGGTCATCAGGCCCATGGCGAACAGATTGCGCGGTCTGTCTTTCGGCAGTTCGCGGATCTGGAAGGGCGAGCGCCCGCCGGGCTTCACCGCTTGCCAGGCGAGCCACAGCAAATAGAGCGCGCCGGCAAGGCGCAGCACATCATAGGCGAAGGGCACGGCGAGCAGCAGCGCGGTGATGCCGAACGCCGCCGACAGCACGTAGAACAAGAAACCGAGCGCCACGCCGCCCAGCGAGATCAGCCCTGCCTTCGGCCCTTGCGACAGCGAGCGCGAGATCAGATAGATCATGTTCGGGCCGGGCGTCAGCACCATTCCGAGGCAGACCAGCGCGAAGGCAAGGTGGTTGGCGGGTTCAGGCAAGAGCGCATCTCCGGGTGGGGACACTCACCACATGGTTCCATCAGCCGCAAGGGCATGAGGGCAGGAGCCTTTGCGCCAGCGCGCCAGGCCCCCTGCCTTAGTCGCCAATCCCATCGCCTTCAGCCGACGATGCGCAGGTTCGACAATTCGTTGGCGATTTCCTTGAAATTGTCGGACAGCGTCGCGCCGGTTGCATTCCAGAACAGCTTGGCAGGCTTGCTCGGGTCGGTCGAATCCTTGCGGAAGCGCGAATCCGATGAACATGCCTTCAGCGCATCGATTGCCTTCTTGTCGCTGGCATCTGTGGGCGACAGGTCGAGCGCCACCGTCATCACCAGAATGTTCGAATTCTTTGCATTTGCGCAGAGCGTTTTCAGCTGCTCGTCGAGTGCTGCCGTGTAGTTGGCACCGGTAAAGGTGGTCTTGCCGATATCGGTGCTGGTATTCATGAACAGGCGGGTCACGCTTCCAGATCCCGGATAGGTCAGGCCAGTGTAGCCGTAGGCGGCGTAGGTCGACCTGTTGTTGGCGTAGCTGCCATCGCTGATGGCGCTATAGGTATTAGCTCCGTCGGTCAGCACCACGACCACCTTGTCGTTGCCCCTCTCGCTGTTCGGCCGGCCATCGGTGAACGGTGGGTTGCTCGATACCGTTCGCCAGCCCCAGGCAAGTCCCTCCGGTACGTTGGTGTTGCCGTTCGGCGCCATGGCGTCGATGGCGTCCTTGATCTCCTGCTTCTCGACGTCCTGGCTGACGTCCTTCAACGGCGTGATCGGGTTTGTGGTGCAGGAGGAGTTCGGGCCATCGCCGGCGGCTGCGGATTGCGAACCGTATGGTTTTACCAGGAAATATTTGCGCATGTCAGACTGGCGCTGGGAAGCGGTAGGACCGGCGACATAGGGCCAATCGGCCCACCAGTTGTTGCCGTAATTGTAGGACGTGCTGATGACGTCGTTGATGCCGTCACGGTTGAAATCGAGCCACAGAGTGCCAGCCTCGTCCGGGGCGAACATCGGCACGAAAAGCGTGGCCGGCGCGGCTGTGTCGGGCGTGGTGTCGTCGACATTGTAGGGATATGGCCGTGCCTCGACGCAACCTGGCCAGCTCGCATAGCGGCTTGTGGTATAGATATATTCCGGTGCGCTCCAATGGCCGTACTGGCAGGTGCCGTTCTTCTTGTATGTGTCGCAGACATATTGCTTCGAATTGGGTACCTCTTCGCGGCCCGATTCGACCGTCATGTCGGCGTAGAGGCTGAAACGGGTCAGCGGCTGGTCCTTGGTCTCGCCCCAGCCGGCGCCGCGCTTGTACCAGATGCCATTGAGCTTCTCGGCGTATTTGTCCGGATTGTTGGCGGCACTCATCGTCGTCCAGTCGAAATCCTCGTGCTGGATCGGGGAGATGCCGTCCTGATCCATCCAGCCGTCCTGGTCGTGGGTAGGGCCGACATTGACCGAGGCCGCAAACGGCACGAGAGAAAACTGCACCGGTTTGGTGATCTGCTTCATCTGCTGCGCTTGAAGCGCCAGCGTATCGACAAGCTGCTTTGCGGCCAACTTCAGCAAGTCTATTCGCTTCTCGCCGGTGCCGGAGCCGAGATCGCTCATCGAGCCTGAATTATCCAGCACAAGCGCGACTTCGAGGGTGTTCTTGAGACGGAGTTCCGAACATTCGGTGAAGGTCGTGTCGCTTGCCGTGCCGCCGATCAGCAGGCTGGCGGCCGGTAGAAAATAGGGGTGGAAGGTGAGACCGGCGCAGAGCTTCAAGGTGCCGCCGCCGGCATTGTTGTTGGGCAGCGTGACGGTCAGCGCTGTGTTCGCCGGGTCGATACGTGCGAGATTGGTTTCGAAAAATGTCTTGGCGTAGGCCTTGATGTCATCGTCGCTGGCGCCGGCAACGATCTGCTGGGCGGCGGCTAGGCCGGCCGCATCAAGTGCGTTCAGCGTTTCGTGCTTTTGGCGCAGCAACTCCCCGTAATCGACACTGAGCGCCAGACCGGCCATCAGCGGCACAATGGTGATTGCAGTCATTAAGGAGTAGTTGCCACGTCTGTCGTATCGGAATTTTCCGATTATTGCCTTCAGCATTCCCGCCCGCCCCATTTTTCCCGGACGGTGCCATGCATGTTTAAATTTCCGATTGCTGAAATGCGTTCAAGGCCGGTACGGTTTTTCAATCCCCGTTAACCACGCGTCCGCAATCGGCAATGCTGCTCCGGGCTTCCAGCAGCAAAGCCTCTAAAAAACGGGATAAGGCGCTGGAAAAGAAAAGCTTTCACCATCACTTCCACGCCGGCGTCGCCGGACGACAATCTTGCGGACACAACGAAAGCTGGTGACATGGCGAAGCGCTTCGGTTAATCCGGGCCGGCCGCTACGGACCGTCGGTCGCGGCGCTTGCAAGCATCATGGTACAGGGACAACGGCATGGCGGATTCGCCCGACATCATCGGTTCGCTCGCAGACTTGTCGGGAGCCTATTCAGCCATCCTGTGCGACGTCTGGGGCGTGGTGCACAATGGCGAATGGCATTTCCCGGCGGCGGCTGCCGCGCTGATCGCTGCTCGCGCGGCGAAAATACCTGTCGTGCTGATCACCAATTCGCCGCGCCGCAGCGCCGACGTCGTGGCGCAGATGAACGCTATAGGCGTTCCTCCCGCTGCCTATGACCGTGTCGTGACGTCCGGCGACGTTACCCGCGACCTCATTGCCGAAGGGCCGCGAAAGATCTTCCATATAGGCGCCGATCGGGATTTCACGCTCTATGAGGGCCTCGACGTCGAACTCGTCGAGGAGTTCGAAGCATCCGGCGTGGTCTGCACCGGCCTGTTCGATGACGAGGTGGAGAAGCCGGAAGATTATGCCGATCTTCTGCAGAGGCTGCGTGCTAGGAACCTGCCCTTCATTTGCGCCAATCCCGACATCGTCGTCGAGCGCGGCGAACGCATGATCTGGTGCGCAGGCGCTTTGGCCCGCGAATACGCACAGCTTGGCGGACGCACGCTGATCGCCGGCAAACCCTACGCGCCGGTCTATGACGTCGCCATGAAGGAGATCGCCGTCATTCTCGGCCGCCCGGTCGAGCGTTCGCAAGTTCTGGCCATCGGCGACGGTATGATGACCGACATCAAGGGCGCGGCCGACAATGGCTTCGACGTGCTCTACGTATCGGGCGGCATCCATGCCCGCGATTACGGTGAAGCGCTGCAGCCGGATCCGGCAAGGCTCGCGGCCTTTCTGGAAAAATACGGCTACAGGCCGGTCGCGGTGATTCCCAGACTGCAATAGGTTCAAGCCATGACGGCAATGTTCGAACGCATTTCCGCAACCGCGCCGCTGCCCGCCCATCTGCGCGGCGGCGTGGTGGCTATCGGCAATTTCGACGGCGTCCACCGCGGCCACCAGGCCGTGCTCGAACGCGCGCGCGCCGAAGCGGAGCGTCGCGGCGTACCCGCCCTGGTGCTGACCTTCGTGCCGCATCCGCGAAAAGTGTTCAGGCCGGACATGCCGCTGTTCGTGCTGACGCCGCCGCCGATGAAGGCGCGGCTGTTGTCGCATCTGGGCTTTGCGGCGCTGGTCGAGCAGCCGTTCACACGCGAGTTCGCCTCCTTGTCGGCGGAGGCGTTCGTCACCGGCGTGCTCGAGCGCAACCTCGGCATAAGCCACGCCGTCACCGGCTTCGATTTCCATTTCGGCAAGGACCGCCAGGGCGGCCCGGCCTATCTGATGGCTGCCGGCGAGCGCCACGGCTTCGGCGTCACGCTGGTCGATGCGTTTCGCGACGAAAGCGCCGAGGTGGTGTCGTCGAGCCGCATTCGCACGCTGCTGTGCGAGGGCAATGTGGCCGAGGCCGCCGGCTTGCTCGGCTATCGTTTCACCGTCGAGGCGGAGGTGATCGGCGGCCAGCAGCTCGGCCGGACGCTCGGCTTTCCGACCGCAAACATGAGGCTTTCGCCGGAAGCCACCCTTAAGGAAGGGATTTATGCCGTCCGCTTCCGCCGTGCCGACGGTTCGATTCATGATGGCGTCGCCAGCTTCGGCCGCCGGCCGACGGTCGACGACAGTGGCGCGCCGCTGCTGGAGACCTTCGTCTTCGACTTTTCCGGCGACCTTTATGGCGAGATTTGTGCCGTGTCCTTCTTCGGCTACCTGCGCTCGGAGGTGAAGTTCGATGGGCTTGACGCGCTGGTCGCGCAGATGAAGCGCGACGAGGCCGAGGCGAAGGCACTGCTCGCCGGCGTCAGGCCGCTTTCCGGGCTGGACGCGGCCATAGCTTTTTAGAGCATGGTCCGGAACTGAAGGTCAGCGAAGCAAAAAGTGGGAACCGGTTTTCCGATTAAGCTCAAACCAGAATTTATCTCTTCAGCGCCAGGCCAAGGGCGATGAAGGTCCAGCCCTGGAAGATCAGGTCGACGGCCAGGAACAGCCCCAGCACCCACACGCTGTTGACCGGCCAGCCCATGGCGATGACCAGTCCCGCCAGCGCGCTGATGATGCCGGCCGCGACCACCCAACCCCAGCCCGGCTGCGGCCGGTGGCTGTAGCCGACCCAGGCCCTGAGCACGCCTGAGGCAAGCAGCGCGACCGCCAGGAGGAAGGTCAGCACCGTCGAGGCGAGGACCGGATTGTCGAAGGCGAAGAAGCCGGCGACGGCGTAGAGGAGGCCGCTGAGCAGCCAATAGAAGAAGCGGCCCCATGTCTTCACGCCGAAGGCATGGATGATCTCGACAATGCCGGCCATCAGCATCAGCCAGCCTACGACAAAGACCGAGGCGACGGTTGCGATGAATAGATTGCCGAAGGCAATGCCGCCGAAGACAAGCAGCAGCACCCCGAGCGCGACGAACCATCCCCATTTCGCCCGCGTCTGGCTGATCGCATCTTTCAAGGCATCGCCGTGCAGTGTCATCGCCCTCTCCCTCAAGACTACTTGGCCTTTTTTGCCGGCTTTGAAGGTAACGCCGATAGGGCTTCTCGTAAAGCGAGCAGGGTGTGAGGGCCACACCCATGCTGGGGCCGTACGCCTGCGAGACGTCTGCTTTTGGCAAGAGCAGCCGCTTGCGAGTTCATTTCCGTAAAACGTGGGCTTGCGCCCTCGGGCCAAACCGGTGGTCACGCCGAGGTTTAGTTGGAGAATAGCTCCTGTCCGTAAAAAGCGGCCGCAACGTCGAGCTTTGATACTGAGCCAGACCTCCACGCCACGCAACGCCGGTCGCATCCGCATCCGTATGTCACAACCTTGCGTCAAGGTCTTAGTAATCGCCGCCCTCGTCGGGCGATTTCTCCCTGACGTTGATCTGGCTGATCGCAAGATGATCGTGGCGCTGCTTCGTCGCTATATTTGCAAGCAGGCAATCGGTATCTTGTCGATGACATTTGGCTGTTCGCCTTTCTCGGCGCTTGGCAAGACTGGGGAAGCAAAATGAGCGATGTGGACGAACACCTCGATCTGACGGAGATCAACGCCGTCCGCAGGCTGTTGACGTCAAAACCACGAACGGTCCGCTGGGACGAACGCCGGGCGCGGCTCGACGAAGTCGGTTCGGTCTGGCCGGTCGCGGAGGACATCCGATGCGAGGATGTGGTTTTCGATGGCCTCGCGGGAGAGTGGTCGCTGGCGCCCGGGAGTGACAGGGACAAGGTTCTGCTGTTTTTCCACGGTGGTGGCTACTGCTCCGGCTCTCTTAAAAGTCATCGTCGAATGGTTACCGAGGCAGGTCGGGCAATGGGAATGCGCACCCTCGCGATCGACTATCGCCGCGCACCGGAACATCCTTTCCCCGCGCAACATGAAGACGCACTCGCGGCATGGCGCTTTCTAAGGCGGCAAGGCATCGCACCGGACCGCATCGTAATTGGCGGAGACAGTGCGGGCGGCAACCTCACTCTGTGCCTGGTCAGTATATTGCGCACGGCAGGCGAGCCGTTGCCGCGATGTCTTTGGCTGGTTTCGCCCTGGACGGACCTTTCGATGTCCGGCGCGACACTATCAACGAAGGACGCGATCGACCCTATCATCCACCGGGCGTATTTGGAGGAACTGGCAGCCGCCTACGTTCCTCATGGCGTTAGTCGGCGCGATCCCCAGATCTCGCCTTTGTTCGCCGATCTGAGCGGATTTCCCCCAATGCTGATACAAGCCGGTTCGGCCGAGACGCTGTTGTCGGACGCAACTCGGCTCGCCGAAGCCGCCGGCGCGGCCGACATCAAAGTACGTCTCGAAATTTGGCCGCATATGATTCACGCTTGGCCGGTTTGGAATGCGGGGTTGAGCGCCGGTCGCCGCACTCTTCAGAGCGCAGGCATGTTTGTCCGCGAATGTTTGTAACTCCTGCCGAGGCATCTGCCAGCGTATTCCAGACATCCTAATCTGGTGCCTTGGTGCGCCAAACAATCGACTGCAATGCGGAACAGGCCGGCCAACGCCGCCGATGTTGCGGATATTAAGTCAAATTTTACCGAACTGGCGCCATGGCTTCAGTCAAGGCTGGTTGTATCGGCCCAATGCGTTCGACGTATGGAGTAACGATGCGGTCTGTCCCGACGATCCCGACGGTCTTGGCCGCATTCATGCTCGGCACCTGCGGCGTTGCCAAGGCCGGCGAGGGCACCTTCGGCTGGCTGTCCGGAGACTGGTACCTGACGGTCGGCGCGACCGGCATGGTTGCCCCGAATTTCGAGGGCGGCAAGAAGTACTTGCTCAGCGCCTCGCCGATTATCTCGCTCGGCAAGGCTGGTCCCGCGGCGCGCTTCACCTCGCGCAACGACAATATCTCATTGGCATTGATCGACGATGGCGGCGTCCGCGCCGGCCTGACGGGCAAGTTCCTGTTTTCCCGCGACGGTGGTGACGCCGACGAATTGAAAGGCCTCGACCCGGTGCGCTGGGGCGGCGAGGCCGGCGGCTTCTTCGAATTCTATCCTTTGGATTGGCTGCGTGCCCGCGCCGAATTGCGGCACGGCATTCGCGCCCATAACGGCTTTGTCGCCGACATCACCGCCGACGCCTTTTATGATGTGACGCCCGATGTCAGGATTTCGGCCGGGCCGCGCGTCTCGTTCGCCTCATCGGACTATTTCGACGCCTATTATGGCGTTGATGCCAAGGAGTCCCTGGCCTCGGGGCTCAGCGAATATCATCCCGGCGGCGGGGTGAGGTCGGCGGGCTTGGGCGGCGCAGTGACCTGGAAGGTGACCGAGCCGATGACGGCCAGCCTGTTCGGCGAATATTCTCGCCTGATGGGCCCGGCCGCCGATTCCAGCCTGGTCAAGGAGCGCGGCTCCAGGGATCAATTCATGATCGGCGTGTCGACGACCTATCGCTTCGATTTCTCGATGTGAGCGGGTAGGCCTCGGCTCATTTGATCAAACGGCTGTCGAACGGATAACGGTATAGGCCCGCAATCGTAATGCGTGACGCGTCGTCATGGGTCGGATTGAGCAGATAGTTGTTTGCTTTGCGCATTATGATCGAAGGAATTTTCATGAGGGCGTAACGATTGGCCGAGAGAAATTCCGTGCCCTGTCGCCGTGTCGATTCCATGTCCTTGTCCCAGCCGTCATGGAAAACCGGTTCGGTCATTTCTATTCCGTCCGGAACGTCGATTTCGATAAGCTGGTAGGTTTCCGGAACGGTTTCGCGCGTCGCATGCACCAGTATCTCCAGCAGTGCTGTCGAAGGGTGGTCGGTGCAATAGACGATGGGCATCCCGCGCCTGTTCCATCTTCCATCAACGAGCGTTCCGCCACGACCCGAGAGATCCGCGAAATTGGAGATGCGCCAGATGCGCATCGTCAGGCAAGCATGCCAAAGTCGATACGGATAAGCTCTTCGGAAACGACGTGGGCGCCGGTCTCTGTCTCAAGGAGGTCGATCGGCCTTGCACCATCCAATGCTATGATCTCGCTTCTCAGCCAACGCTGGGCTTTCTCATGGCTGCCGAATACCCGATCCGCCTGCTCGGCGATGCGTTCTAGGCGCAGGGCGCGGTCGGATTCAGCTGGCGAAAGCGGCTCGGCATGTTCCTTGCGACGCGCCAGCGTGCGGCGGGGGGCAACGATACGATAGAGTTCTTCGCTACTGAAACCCAGACTGCGCAGATGATCGATCTTGTCCGTAGGGACGGAAAAGTCGTGTGTTGCGCCAATTGCCCTTGCTGCGACCGACATGAACGTCTCCTTGGCACTGCAGGCCATTTGCCTACAAATGTATGCGCAATTGGCACATAGCGCAAGGAAGTATCAGAGTTCGGGCTTTTCAATATCGCCTGTCTCGGTTAAAAGCCCAGCCATGACGAGCTTTTCGCGCCTTCTCGCGACTGCGATACGAATTACAGGCCCGGTGTTCCGGGCGGCCTGACCGCCGCCGGAGCCGCCGGGAATCTTGCGCGCGGCCTCTCGCGCTTTTTCCAGATCATGATAGTTCAACGCCCGGGCTCTTTTGCCGCCGGGCAACGCATATGGCAGACGAATGACTGATACCGAGACCGCCGAGACGATCGACTATTCCAAAACGCTCTACCTGCCGCAGACGGATTTTCCGATGCGCGCCGGTTTGCCGGAAAAGGAACCGCTGCTGGTCAAGCGCTGGCAGGATATGGACCTTTACCGCAAGCTGCGCGAAGACGCAGCTGGCCGCGAAAAATACGTGCTGCACGACGGCCCGCCCTATGCCAACGGCAACATCCATATCGGCCATGCGCTGAACAAGATACTCAAGGACGTCATCACCCGCTCGTTCCAGATGCGCGGCTATGACTCGAACTATGTACCCGGTTGGGATTGCCACGGCCTGCCGATCGAATGGAAGATCGAAGAGCAGTATCGCGCCAAGGGCAAGAACAAGGACGAGGTGCCGGTCAACGAGTTCCGGCAGGAATGCCGCGAGTTTGCGGCGCACTGGATCAAGGTGCAGGGTTCCGAATTCCAGCGGCTCGGCGTCGTCGGCGACTTCGACCATCCCTATACGACAATGGCTTTCCATGCCGAGTCGCGCATCGCCGGCGAGCTGCTGAAATTCGCCATGTCCGGCCAGCTCTATCGCGGCTCCAAGCCGGTGATGTGGAGCGTCGTCGAGCGCACCGCGCTGGCCGAGGCGGAGGTCGAATACCAGGACTATGAGTCGGACACGATCTGGGCGAAGTTTCCGGTCGTCAGCCTCGCTCGCCAGGTCATCAACATCGAAGAGGGGCAGCCAGCCCTGGATCCCAAGCTGACGCAGACGTCGCTCGATCTGCTTGATGCCAACGTCGTCATCTGGACCACGACGCCGTGGACAATCCCCGGCAATCGCGCCGTCAATTACTCGCCGCGCATCAATTATGGTCTCTACGAGGTTACGGCGGCCGAGAACGCCTTTGGTCCTCAGCCCGGCGAAAAGCTGATCTTTGCCGAGAAGCTTGCTGACGACGCTGCCGCGAAGGCCAAGGTCACTCTGAATCGGCTTCGCAACGTTGGCGCCGAAGAGATTGAAAACCTTACGCTTTCGCATCCCCTCAAAGGTCTGGGCGGTGGCTACGATTTTCCCGTGCCGATGCTGGCCGGCGATCACGTCACCGACGATGCCGGCACCGGTTTCGTCCACACCGCGCCGGGACACGGCCGGGAAGACTTCGACGCCTGGATGGATGCCGCCTCTGATCTTCGCCAGCGTGGCATCGACACCACGATCCCCTTCACCGTCGACGATGCCGGCTTGTTCACCAAGGACGCGCCGGGCTTTGGCCCGGACCGCGAGGATGGAGCGGCGCGCGTCATCGACGACAATGGCAAGAAGGGCAACGCCAACCAGGCCGTCATCGACGAGCTGATCAAGCGCAACGCACTATTCGCGCGGGGCCGGCTGAAGCACTCTTATCCGCATTCCTGGCGCTCGAAGAAGCCGATCATCTTCCGCAACACGCCGCAATGGTTCGTCTATATGGACAAGGAGCTTGGCGACGGCACGACGCTGCGTAGCCGCGCCCTGAAAGCCATCGACGATACCCGCTTCGTGCCCGCCGCCGGCCAGAACCGCATCCGCGCCATGATCGAGGAGCGCCCTGACTGGGTGCTGTCGCGCCAGCGCGCCTGGGGCGTGCCGATCGCCGTCTTTGCCGATGCCGACGGCAACGTGCTGCGCGACGAGGCAGTCAACCAGCGCATCATGGACGCCTTCGAGAAAGAAGGCGCCGACGCCTGGTTCGCCGCCGGCGCCAAGGAGCGGTTCCTCGGCAATCACGATGCCTCGAAATGGCAGCAGGTCATGGACATCCTCGATGTCTGGTTCGATTCAGGCTCGACGCATGCCTTCACGCTTGAGGACCGGCCCGACCTGAAATGGCCGGCCGACGTCTATCTTGAAGGCTCCGACCAGCATCGCGGCTGGTTCCACTCCTCGCTGCTCGAAAGCTGCGGCACCAGGGGCAGGGCGCCCTACGACACCGTCGTCACCCATGGCTTCACCATGGATGAGGAGGGGCGGAAAATGTCGAAGTCGCTCGGCAACACCGTCGTGCCGCAGGACGTCATCAAACAGTCCGGCGCCGACATCTTGCGGCTGTGGGTGGTGACGACCGATTATTGGGAAGACCAGCGCCTCGGCAAGAACGTGCTGCAGACCAATATCGACGCCTACCGCAAGCTGCGCAACACCATCCGCTGGATGCTGGGCACGCTCGCCCATGACGATGGCGAGGAGGTGCCGCTGGACAAGATGCCGGAGCTGGAGCGGCTGATGCTGCATCGGCTTGCTGAACTCGATGAAGTCGTACGCTCGGGCTACGACGCCTTCGAATTCAAGCGCATCACCCGCGCGCTGCTCGACTTCATGGTGGTCGAGCTGTCGGCCTTCTATTTCGACATCCGCAAGGACGCGCTTTACTGCGAAGCGCCTTCCAGCGTGAAGCGCAAGGCTTCCGTCCAGGTGGTGCGCCATCTCTTCGACTGCCTGGTGAAATGGCTGGCGCCGATGCTGCCCTTCACCATGGAAGAGGCTTGGCTCGACCGTCATCCGGATGCGGTCTCCCTGCATCTCGACCAGTTCCCGGAAATCCCGGCGGACTGGAGGAACGAGGCGCTGGCGGAGAAATGGCGCAAGGTTCGGCAGGTTCGCCGTGTCGTCACCGGCGCGCTGGAAATTGCCCGCGCGCAGAAGGTCATCGGTTCTTCGCTGGAAGCGGTGCCGGTCGTCACCCTCGACGATGCCGCGCTCGAAGCGGCGATCGCCGATGTCGACATGGCCGAGATGGCGATCACCAGCGATCTGGTTATCGTGCACGGCAAGGCGCCGGCGGGCAGCTTTACCCTCGACGACGTCAAGGGCGTCGCCGTGGTCGTCGAGAAGGCGGAGGACCGCGGCCTGGTGAAGTGCGCGCGCTCCTGGCGCTACACCGCCGATGTCGGCTCAGATCCGGAATTCCCGGATGTTTCGGCCCGTGACGCCGCTGTCCTGCATGAGCTGAAGGCTTTGAGCCGCCTTTAAGGCGGTGCACAAATGCCACGGCGGGCGGCCGATCGGCCCCCGCGCGTTGCCCTTAACGAGTGGTTGAGGTAAACACGCGAAACTCCGGACGACAAATTGTCGCCGGAATTCCGTCGGAAGAGCATGGGCGGTGGGGACCGGACCTTTCTTTGGCCGGCGGCAATCGAGAGGCTGTCTACAGTGGGACTTTTTGGCATGACCGAGAGAACTTACGCGCGCGTTGCGCTGCTGGCGCCGCTTGTCGTATCGGGCCTCGCTTTGTCCGGCTGCATGGGCTCGCCCACTTACGGAACCGACAAGACCGCGGGCGCGCAGCTTGCTGGCGACCTCACCGGGGCTTTTTCCTTCGCACCCAAGCGCAAGGATAGTATCGACTACAAGCCGCGCCCCACGCTGGTGAAGCCGGGGCCGGGGCAGAAGGAAGTCTTGCCGCCGCCGCAGGAAAGCATCGAGACGGCGAGTGCCGAATGGCCCGAATCGCCGGAGCAGCGCCGTGCCCGCCTGCGCGCCGATGCCACCTTGCATCAGGACGACCCGGCCTACCAGGCGCAGGTCATCGATGACGTGCAGACGGATCCGGCGTCGGTCAAGGCCGCGCTGAAGCAGTCGGGCTCGAGCCACCCGCCAGCCTGGACTCCGGCCGATTCGGACAAGAGCCGCGCCGCGGAAATCATGCGCCGCCGGGCTGAAGGCAAACAGGGCGACCCGACCACCCGTAGATATCTGAGCGAGCCGCCGGTGCAATACCGCGCTGCTGCCGCCACCGCGCCGCAGGGCGACCTCGGCGAGGACGAGTACAAGAAGGAACGCCGCCTCAAGAAGGAGGCGGCCGCCAAGAGCAAGAGCGGCGGCATGTTCGACTGGCTGCCCTGGTAGGCTGACGGCGCTAGAGGCGTTCTTGGCTGGCTGGATTGGCTGACTTGGATTTGGATCGTCGGCCGGAAATCAGGGTCCGCGTCGCTCCCGAAAAAAGTCTTTCAGCAGCGCTGCTGCAGCGTTTTCGGCCATGCCCGGATAGATGTCGGGCACATGGTGGCAGGTCGGTGACGTGAAGAAGCGAACGCCGTTGACCACTGCGCCGCCCTTCTCGTCGGCAGCGCCGAAATAGAGCCGGCGCAGCCTGGCGAAGGAGATGGCGCCGGCGCACATGGCACACGGCTCCAGCGTCACGTAGAGATCGTGGCCGCTGAGCCGCTCGCTGGAAAGCTTGCGGCAGGCCTCGCGGATCGCCAGCATCTCGGCATGGGCGGTGGGATCGGCAAACTCGCGCGTGCGGTTGCCGGCACTCGCAACGACCGTATCGCCGCCGACAACGACCGCGCCAACCGGCACCTCGCCACGCTGGGCGGCGGCTTCGGCTTCTTTAAGCGCCAGCGCCATGAAATCCTGCCGCTTCACGCGGTTTCCATTCCGATTATCTCCTCGCCACTAGAGCGCGATCCTGTTACTACCCGCGCAAACGAGCAAAGGCCACATGGACGACAAAAACAAGAAATTCCCGCGCAAGGCCGGCCCGAAGCCGGCAGGGCCGCGCGGTCGCGATAGCGCTCCCGGCAAGGGCGGCAAGCCGTCCTTCGGCGCCAAAAAACCCTACACTCCGCGCGGCGACCGGCCAGCAACTGCCGAAGGCGAACGGCCGAAGCGCGACTTCAAAGGTGGCGACCGGCCGTTCAGCAAAGGGCCGCGTCCGGAAGGCAAGCCTTATGAAAAGCGCGAGGGTCCACGCAAGCCTTATGCGCCGCGCGGCGACCGGCCAGCAACTGCCGAAGGCGAGCGGCCGAAGCGCGACTTCAAGGGCGGCGACAGGCCGTTCAGCAAAGGGCCGCGTCCGGAGGGCACGCCCTATGAAAAGCGCGAAGGTCCACGCAAGCCTTACGCACCGCGCGGCGACCGGCCAGCAGCTGCCGAAGGCGAGCGCGGCGAGAGGCGCTTCGACCGTCCCAAGCGTGACTTCGGCGATCGTCCTAAACGTGATTTTGGCGGCGATCGGCCCCATGGCGCACAAAGGGCAGAGGCGGCATCGGATGGTGGCTTCAAGCCGCGCCCGCGTCGCGTCGAGGCAAGGGAAGAAGCCGGAGAACGCATTGCCAAGCGGCTGGCGCGTGCCGGCCTGGCCTCGCGCCGCGACGCCGAGGAACTGATTGCGGCCGGCCGCGTCAAGGTCAATGGCAAGATGTTGTCCTCGCCGGCCTTCAACGTCATGCCCGGCGACATCATCCATCTCGACGGCATGGAGATCCCACCGATCGAGCGCACCAGGCTGTTCCTGTTCCACAAGCCGGCCGGCGTGGTCACGACAAACCGCGATCCCGAAGGCCGCAAGACCGTCTTCGACGTGCTGCCGCCCGGGCTGCCGCGGCTGATGACCATCGGCCGGCTCGACATCAACACCGAAGGCCTGCTGCTGCTCACCAATGATGGCGGCCTGTCGCGCGTGCTCGAACTGCCGGCGACCGGCTGGTTGCGACGCTACCGCGTGCGCGTCCACGGCAAGGTCGAGGAAAGCGCACTCGCGGGGCTGCGCGAAGGCATTGCCGTCGACGGCGTCTTTTATGGTGCCATCGAAGCGACGCTCGACCGCGAGCAGGGCTCAAACGCCTGGCTGACACTCGGCCTGCGCGAGGGCAAGAACCGCGAGGTCAGGAACATCCTGGGCGCGCTCGGTCTCGACGTGACGCGGCTGATCCGCATTTCCTATGGGCCGTTCCAGCTCGACGATTTGCCGGAGGGGCATGTGCTGGAGATCAAGGGCCGCGTGCTGCGCGACCAGCTCGGCGAGCGCCTGGTCGAAGAGTCCGGCGCCAATTTCGATGCCGATATCGCCAAGCCGTTTTCCAACAAGCCGGTCAGGCGTGAGCGCGAGGAGGAGCCCGAGCGGCCGAAATTCACCCGCGACGGGGAACGCCGGCCGATCGGCGAGGGCGGCCTGATCAAGAACCGCAAGCGGCGCGAGGGCAGCCGCGACGAAGCGCTCGGCAAGCTGTCGACAAGCCCTGACAGGAGCTTTGGGCCGAAAAAGAGCTTTGGCGAGCGTGGCCCCAGACCTGAACGCAGCGACTTCGCGGACAAACCCCGTGGCGACAAACCTCGTGGCGGCTTCGGTGGGAAAAAATCCGAACGCGAGCAGCGGCCGATCGAACCGCCGGGCCAGCGCAAGGCCAATGTCTGGATGGCGCCGGGCGCACGGCCGATCGGCAAGGGCAGGGCAGAGGCAGACGCCGCCAAGGCGGCAGAAAACAAGGCGCGCAAGGCATCGTTCAAGCCGTCTTACGGCAAGCCCGGCGGCAAACCGCAAGGCGGCGATGCAAAGCCGTTCGGCAAACCGCGTGGCGAGCGCCCGGATAGTGGTGGCGACCGGCCGCGTGGCGGCCCGAAGGGAAGCAATGCGGATCGTCGGCGGTGAGTTTCGCGGGCGTCCGCTGGCGACGCCCCGCACTTTTGCCATCCGCCCGACCACCGACCGCACGCGTGAGGCGATCTTCAACGTGCTGGCGCATCGCTTTCCTGAAAAACTGGACGGCGCGCGCGTGCTCGACCTGTTCGCCGGCACCGGCGCGCTCGGCCTCGAAGCGCTGTCGCGCGGCGCCTCCTACGCTGTCTTCATCGAGGAATCCGCCGAAGGGCGCGGCCTGATCCGCACCAATGTCGAGGCCTTCGGCCTCACCGGCCGCACCAAGATATTCCGCCGCGACGCGACGGGCTTGGGCGAGGCGGGCACTATCGCCGCATTCGGCCTGGTCTTTGCCGATCCGCCCTATGGCAAGGGCCTTGGCGAACAAGCCTTGCGCTCCGCCAAGGCAGGCGGCTGGCTCGCCCCCGGCGCGCTCTGCGTCATCGAGGAAGCGGCGGCGGCGCCGTTCGAGGCAGGGCCGGGCTTTTCGGTTGTCGACGAGCGCAACTATGGCGAGACGGTCATCCGGTTCATCGAGGCCGCCTGAGTTCGGCTTCCGCGATGGCGCCTTCAAAATGACGAACAATTCGCTTTGCCTCGACCAGCAACCCCGCCTATCGTCCCACCACGAACCGGAGCCACCTATGACATTTCAGGCTGAATGGCTGCGCGGAACGCTCTTGGGGCTGGCCTTGGTGATTGCCGCGCCGGCTCTGGCGGATAACAATCCTGACGACGGCGTCGTCACCGATTTCCTGCTCGACAACGGCATGGAGGTCGTCGTCATCCCCGATCACCGCGCCCCGATCGTCACCCATATGGTCTGGTACAAGATCGGCAGCGCCGACGAGCCGCCGGGCAAGTCCGGCATTGCCCATTTCTTCGAGCACTTGATGTTCAAGGCGACCAGCAACCATGCGGCCGGCGAGCTCGACCGCGCCGTCGCTTCCATCGGCGGTTCGGACAACGCCTTCACCTCCTACGACTACACCGCCTTTCATGAGACGGTGGTGCCGCAGGCGCTGGAGCAAATGATGGGTTTCGAGGCCGATCGCATGCGCAATCTCATCCTCAACGACGACGTCATCAAGACCGAGCGCGACGTCATCCTCGAGGAGCGCCGCTCGCGCATCGATTCCAATCCGCAAGCGGTGCTCGACGAGGAGGTCGACGCCACGCTGTGGCAGAACCAGCCGTACCGCATTCCGGTCATCGGCTGGATGCAGGAGATGGAGAAGCTGAACCGCATCGACGCGATGGCTTTCTACAACAAATATTATACACCCAATAACGCCGTGCTGGTGGTGACCGGCGATGTCGAGCCGGAAACGGTCAAGGCGCTGGCCGAAAAGACCTATGGCAAGATCGCGCGCGGCCCGGATCTGCCGCCGCGCATCCGCCCGGTCGAGCCGGAGCAGAACACCAGGCGCACGGTGACGCTGACCGACGGGCGTGTCAGCGTGCCGAGCTTCACCACGCAATGGGTGGTTCCGTCCTATCACACGGCAAAGCCCGGCGAAGCCGAAGCGCTCGACGTGCTGTCCGAAATCCTCGGCGGCGGCAACCGCAGCCGGCTCTACCAGGAGCTTGTCGTCAGGCAAGGCATCGCCGCCGAGGCCGGCGCCTTCTTCCAGGGCACCATGCTCGACGACACCAATTTCACTGTCTATGGCGCGCCGCGCGGCGATGCCAAGCTTGCCGACATCAAAGCCGCGGTCGACGCCGAGATCGCCCGCATCGCGAAAGACGGCGTTACCAGCGACGAGCTGGAAAAATCCAAGGACCGTTTCGTACGCTCGATGATCTTTGCCCGCGACAAGCAGGAGGACATGGCCAACATCTACGGCTCGACGCTCGCCACCGGCGGCAACGTCCAGGACGTCCAGCAATGGCCGGACCGCATCCGCAAGGTCACCGCCGACCAGGTCAAGGCGGTCGCTGCCCGCTATCTCAATCTCGACCACGCAACCACCGGCTATCTTCTGCCGCAAACCCAGGCTGGGAATTGATGTGATGATGAGCCAGCATGGTCCCGCTCTGCCTTCTCCCCTCGTGGGCTCCTTCCCTTCTCCCAAAAGGGGAGAAGGGAAGCGCGCTCTCACCGGTCCTCTTCTAGCAACCCTGTTCCTCTCCCTTCTCTTCCTCATTCTGCCGGCGCTGTCGGCCCGCGCCGCCATGAACATCCAGGAGGTGACCTCGTCCAAGGGCATCACCGCCTGGCTGGTGGAGGATTATTCGGTGCCGATCGTCGCCATCCGCTTCGTCTTCGATGGCGGCGCGACGCAGGATCCGCCCGGCAAGGAAGGGCTTGCCAATCTGATGAGCGGCCTGTTCGACGAAGGTGCCGGCGACCTCGATAGCGAGGCCTTCCAGATCAAGCTCGACGATGTCGGCGCCGAGATGAGCTTCGATGCGCAGCGCGACGGCATCTACGGCTCGATGCGCATGCTGGCCGAGCAGCGCGACGGCGCGTTCGACCTGCTGCGGGTGGCGGTGAACCAGCCGCGCTTCGACCAGGTGCCGATCGACCGCATCCGCGCGCAGATCCTGTCCGGCATCATCGCCAACGAGCGCGATCCCGATACGCTCGCCCAACGCAAATGGCTGGACGCGATCTACGGCCGGCATCCCTACGCGCGGCCCGACCAGGGCACCAGGCAAAGCGTCGCGACGATCACGCCGGCCGATCTCAGCGCCTTCCACAAGGCGAATTTCGCCCGTGACGGCCTGCATGTCGCGGTGGTTGGCGCCATCGACGCCGAAACGCTGAAGCAGAAGCTCGACCTGGTGTTCGGCAGCCTGCCGGAAAAGCAGGCGCTGACGCCCGTTCCCGACATCGACCTGAAGCTCGGCCAGCAGCTCGAGGTCGTTTACGACCAGCCGCAGGCCTCGCTGCAACTCGCCTATCCCGGCGTGAAGCGGAATGCGCCGGATTTCTTCGCCGCGGTGCTGATGAACGAGATCCTCGGCGGCGGCACCTTCACCTCGCGGCTGTTCGATGAGGTGCGCGAAAAGCGCGGCCTGGCCTATAGCGTCAGCTCCGACCTCGTCGACCACGAGCACTCCGAGGCGCTGTCCATCACCACTTCGACCCGCGCCGACAGGGCGGCCGAGACGCTGGCCGTGGTGCGCGACGTGGTCAAGCGCATGGCCGAGGAGGGGCCGACCGAAGCCGAGCTGGCGGCGACCAAGAAATACATGATCGGCGCCTATGCCATCAACAATCTGAATTCCTCCGGCGCGATCGCCTCAACGCTGGTCGAGATCCAGCTCGGCAAGCTCGGCATCGACTACATGCAGCGCCGCGCCGCGCTGATAAACGCGGTGACACTGGACCAGGTCAAGGCAGCCGCGAAAAAGCTGCTCTCCGCCGAGCCGGCCATCATGGTGGTCGGGCCGAAGCTCGGCGCGGCCAACAAGGGATGAGCCCTAGCTTCGGCATCGCCTTTGGCGGCGGCGGCGCGCGCGGGCTGGCGCATATCCATGTCATCGAGGTGCTGGACGAGCTGGGCATCAGGCCGGCGGCAATCGCGGGTTCGTCGATCGGCGCCATCATGGGCGCCGGCATGGCCTCGGGCATGACCGGCAAGGACATCCACGACTACACGCGCTCGATCCTCGGCCGCCGCGCCGAAGTGGCGACGCGCATGTGGCGGGCGCGGCCCGGCACTTTTGCCGAGGCGGTGCAGGGTGGCCTGCGGGTCAGCCAGTTCAATGTCGAGCGCATCCTCAAGGCGTTCCTGCCCGACGCCATTCCCGAGACCTTCGCCGAATTGAAGATACCGCTGAAGGTGACGGCAACCGATTTCTATGGCCACCAGCTCGCGGTGCTCGACGAAGGCGAGCTGCATTCGGCGCTGGCCGCCTCGGCGGCGATCCCGGCGGTGTTCCGCCCGGTGATGCGCGACGGCAGGCTGCTGATCGATGGCGGCATCTACAATCCCGTGCCGTTCGACCTGATCGAGCTCGACGCCGACATCATCATTGCCGTCGACGTGGTCGGCGCGCCGAGCGAGGCGGGCCGCAAATTCCCGACCTCCGTCGACCTGATGTTCGGCGCCACCCAGCTTATGATGCAGTCGATCATCGCCAGCAAGCTGAACCAGAGTCGCCCCGATATTCTGATCCGGCCGGCGGTGTCGAAATACCGGGTGCTCGATTTCATGAAGGTCGAGGCGCTGATGGCCGAGACGGCGGCGATCAAGGACGAGCTGAAGCGCGAGATCGAAAAGGCGGTCGAAGCGCGCGCCAAAGCCGAAGCCAGCAAGCGCACCAACCGTCTCGGCGGATGATAGGCGTCAGGCGTCCGGCGTCAGCGCCCGCTGGACCATGAGCGTGTCGACATCAGGCGGGCAGGGGCGGTAAGATTGGGCGCGAAGGCCGGCGTTCCTTCGCGCCCCCCTCTGCCCTGCCGGGCATCTCCCCCACGAGGGGGGAGATTGGCTGTCATCGGCGCTTTCGCCTATCACCAGCGTTGCAGGATTGAGCGCCGAGGCTGAAGCTTCCGATCTCCCCCTCGAGGATCGAGATCGGCGCCGTTCTCAGCCCCACTTCATCTCGCCGGTGGCAACCTTGGAGCCGATGTCGAGCGCAACGCCCATGCCGAGGCCGGGAAAGCGGGCTTCCATGGCGCTCTTCAGCGCGGCAGCGTCCTTGGCCTTGGCCAGTTCTTCCTCGAAGGCGATGAGATAGGTCTTGGTGTGCTCGACGCCTGAAAGGTCCGTAGCGGCCTCAGGCGTCATGTGCCCGGGCACGACGATCGCCGGCTTGCGCGCCGCGATCTTTTCGAGATTGGCCAGCCAGGCGGCGCGCAGTTCCCTGGTCGGCGTATCGGCGGTCCAGACATGCACGCCAGCAAAGATCATCACCCCGCCGAACACCGCGTTCAGTGCCGGCACGAAGAGATAGCGCCGATTGGCGAGGCCCTCCGCGGCGACGATCTCGATGCTCTCGCCATCGACGCTGAGCGTCTTGCCGTCGAAAGCTTCGGGGATGACGACATCGGCGAGCGCCTGCGGGCCATTCTCCTTCAGCTGCGGCCCCCAAACGGCGAGTTTCTTTTCGACATTGCCGTTGATGGCGGCCACTGTCTCGGCTGCGGCAATCACCCGTGCCTGCGGGAACGCCTGCTTAATCGGCTTGAGGCCGAAATAATAGTCGGGGTCGGACTGGCTGACATAGATGGTGGTGAGCGTCTTGCCGGTCGCCTTGATCGCCTCGGCCACGGCTCGCCCGTCGGGGTAGGTGAAACCGCCGTCGATCAGCACGGCTTCAGTCGCCCCGGAGATCAGCACCGGCGCGCGGAAGAAGCCGTTTTGCCCGGCCGGAAAATGCTTCCAGGAAAGCCCGCCGGCCGCATGGCCGAACCCGGCGGGAGCAAAGACCGCGGCAGCGCCGGCGGCGAGGGTGGTTTTCATGATGGCTCTCCGTGTGAACATGGATGTCTCCTGGGAATGCGGTACTCGGCGGCGCGCAGCCTCGATGCCTGCAAGATGGCAAAAACGGAATGCGTATTGAAGGCCGACAAAATAGACGTAATGTATGCCATTGCCTGACAATGAGGCATCTGCCATGAGCGAAGCATGAACCTGAACCGGCTGGCCTATTTCGCGGCGGTGGTCGACGCCGGCTCGTTCACGCGGGCTGCCGAGCGGCTGGGCATCACCAAGGCGGTGGTCAGCCAGCAGGTGGCGCGGCTGGAGCGCGATGTCGGAACGACGCTGCTGATCCGCACGACGCGGCGCGTCCATCCGACCGAAGCCGGCCGGACATTCCATGCCCGCTGCCTGCAGGTCCTGCAGCAGGCCGAGGACGCCTTCAACGAGCTCGCGCAGGCGGCAGCAGAGCCGACCGGCACGCTGCGCATCGCCGCCTCCAACGACTACGGCACGTCGGCGGTGGTGCCGGTGGTCGCCGCCTTCAGCGCGCGCTATCCCGCCTGCCGGGTGGAGCTGACGCTGGGCGACGAGACGATCGACCTGGTTTCCGGCCACATCGACGTGGCCATCCGCGTCGGCTGGCTGGCCGATTCCAGCCTGCAGGCGCGGCGCATCGGCACCTTCCAACAGTTCATGGTATGCGGCGCCGGCTTTGCAGACCGGTTCACCGCCGGCGAACCGCAAGACCTTGCCGGGCTGCCCTTCGTCGCAAATATGGCGCTGCGCGAACCGCTGCTATGGCAATTTTCGCGCGGCGACAACGAGCAGCAGGCCGTGCGCATGCAGGCAACGATTTCGATCGACGCGACGCCGGCAGTGCTGGCGGCCGTCCGCGCCGGCGCCGGCCTGTCGGTGCTGCCGGACTTTTTGGTGCGGGACGACCTTGCCGCCGGGCGGCTGGTGCAGATCCTGCCCGAGTGGCGGCTGCCCTCCGGCGGCATCTACACAGTCTACCCCGCCGCCCGCTTCCGCCCGCCCAAGGTGACGAGGTTTGTCGAGATGCTGATTGCGGCCGTGCAGAAGGTGGAGGCAGGCGGGCGGGGGCTGATGGCCGAAGCTGCCAATCTCCCCCCTTGAGGGGGAGATGTCGCCGAAGGCGACAGAGGGGGTCGTCTCGCGTGATGCGCCAACCCCCACTATTGCAAAAGAGGAGCCGCGCCCGGTCAAACCGAACCCCTCTGGCCTGCCGGCCATCTCCCCCTCGAGGGGGGAGATCGGCTGTCACGACCCCAGCCCAGCCGCGTACTCCAGCGCCACCACGCCGTTGCTGAATTGCTTGGCGGAGATCAGCTCGAGCGGCAGTTGCGCGCCGGGCGGGAACAGCAGCTTGCCCTGGCCGACGGCACCGGGGTAGCTGAGCAGCCTGATGCGGTCGACCAGGCCGTGGCGCAGCAATTCCTGCGCGACGCTGAGGCTGCCATGCACATAGATGTTGCCGCCGCTGCCTTGCTTCAGCCCTCTGACCGCGTCCGGCAAGGCGCCCTGCAGCAGCTCTGCCGGCTGCCAGTCGAGCGCCGTCAAGCTGGTCGAGGCGATATATTTCGGCAGCGCGTTGAACCGGTCGGCGAAGTCTCCGGTCTCCTTGGGCCACGAGCCGGCAAAGATCTGATAGGTCGTGCGCCCCAAAAGCATGGCGCCGCTGTCGGCCAGCTCGTCGTCCTTGAATTTTTGCATCTCATCGTTCCAGGCGACGCTCGGCAGCTTCTCGACCTCGGCGATGCCATCGACGCTGATGAATTCGGTGACGATGAGTTTTCGCATGGCGGGTTCCTTTCTGCCGGAGGCGGGCGCGGGTCTTGTGCGAACTGCGCCGTCAACTAGCGCCGCGCTTTGTCAGGGGGAGGGGCTTTCCCCTTCAAAGACCGATACCGTGGGAAAAGCTTCTCCGGCCCGCCCGTCGTTCGGTCATGCCGCAAGGTCCGCTTCGGGTGGGGCCGGTCTTTTTGCCTGTCCCCGATTGGATCTGGTCGTAATCACGGGCTGCCTACAGCTTGGCAATACCGGCTTTCAGCAGTCCTTCGCGGACGTGCTGCACATCAGACTCCTGGGCATAGTGCAGGGTGGCGATAAATGAATCGAGGTCGAATTGGGGATCGAGCGTTCTGATCTTGCCCAGATGCGCCGCGGCCGCGATTTCGTCGCCGAGCCAGCCGTAGCAGGCAGCGGCGAAAGCGTGCTGAGCCGAGTCCATGGTCGACAGATGCATGAAAGCTGCGATCGCCTCGCCATACTGGCGCGCGGCGAAATGCGCCTTTCCCAGATGGCTCCAGAACCTCTCCGGGTGGTGCGGGTTCAACTGCATGGCCTTGCGGATCCATTCGATTCCCTCTTCCGGCCTCCCCAGCCACGTCAATAACTCGCCTTGCTGCACCACCACGAGGTCGTAATTGGGATTGAGGGCCAGTGCCCGCTCTTGATGGTAGCGCGCTGTGGTCAGCTCATTGTTGTTCACGTTCACTGCCGCGAGGATGCGGTGGACATCGGCATCGTTGTTGTCCAGCGCCAGCGCCCTGTCCAGCGCTGCCGAAATGTTGTTCCAGACGGCATCCCTGTCTTTGCACCAGTTATGGACCCAGGCCTGGCCAAGAATGCAGGCCCGCCAGGCATGGGCATGGGCATAATCGGGGTCGAGCGTGACGGCCCTTTCTATCAAGGTTTGCGCGCGTTCATTATCCGCAATCGTGCTTCGGTGATGCAGCACCTTGGCAGCAAGCACACATTCATACGCGGCCATGTTTGCAGGTTTCGCCCGCGCGAGCTGGTCCCGCTGAGCCGCCTCGACACGACCGGGCAGCGTGGCTGCGATCGCCGCCGTCACCTCATCCTGAATCGCGAATATGTCGTCCAGCTTCCGGTCATATTTGTCTGCCCAGATATGAGCGTCATTCGCCGTGTCGATGAGCTGAACCGTCACGCGCACCCTGTCGCCGATCTTGCGGACGCTTCCCTCCACCAGGTATTGGACGGCGAGTTTTTCGGCCACCTCGCGCACATTCACGGCGCGGTTCTTGTAGACGAAGGCGGAATTGCGCGAGATGACGAACAACTCATGGTGGCGAGACAATTCGGTGATGATGTCCTCGGTCAGTCCGTCCGCGAAAAATTCCTGCTCGGGGTCGCCGCTCATGTTGCTGAAAGGCAGCACCACTATCGAAGGTTTCGAGATGGATCGCTTTGCCTCGACTTCTGGCAGGGCAGGACTGTCAAACCCAACGCGATAGAGGCGAACCGGGCGGCTGATGTTCTTTAACGTCTTCTCGCCCAGGTCCTCCATGGCAATTTCGAGCCGGTCGGCAATTTGGGTCGCCACCGCTGCGGTCACGCAGATACCGCCGACGTCGGCGAGTTGCTCGATGCGCGAGGCAATATTGACGCCGTCGCCGAAAATATCATCATCGTCGAAAATGATGTCGCCGAGATTTATGCCGATCCTGAATTCGATACGCCGTTCTTGCGGCACATCCGAATTGCGGCGTTTCATGCGCTGTTGGATTTCCACGGCGCATTTCACGGCATCGGTCACGCTCTGGAACTCAACGAGCATGCCGTCCCCGGTGGTCTTGATGATCCGGCCCTTGTTCTTGGCGATGGCGGGATCGACCAGTTCTATGCGATGGGTCCGAAGACGTGCGAGCGTGCCGGATTCGTCGGCCTCCATTAGCCGACTGTAGCCCGCCATATCGGCAGCCAGAATTGCGGCTAGTCTCTGTTCCATCGCTGAACCAAGAACCAAGCCTACGCTTCCTGGGCTGCCAAATCCAGCACTTTGGGCTTGTGGCTGGAATCAAGAAGTCTTCCTACCGCAGCAGCAAGAAAGGGCGCCTTCCGCCTGGTGGCTGCGAACTCGATCGCATCAATCGCGGGAGGCGCCCCGATCCGCGCGCCAGACCACGCTCGGCAGCTTCTCGACCTCGGCGATCCCGTCGACGCTGATGAATACGGTGACGATGAGTTTTCGCATGGCGGGTTCCTTTTGGCGGGGGCGGATGGCGCTGGTCTTGTGCGAACTGCTCCGTCAACTAGCGCGGCACTTTTCAAGGGGAGGGCTTTCCCTATTCGCTCCCAAAGACCGATGCCGTGGGGAAAAGCTTCTCCGACCTGGACTAAGCTCCCAAGATCGGATTGGTATCTGAGGCAGATATCTCCAAAGAACGAATTGTAAAAAGATCATGGGATTCGGGGTCTTCATTCATCGGTCAGATTCGATCTACAACGACCGCCCCGCTGAGCAATACCAGTTTCCTAGCCAGTATCTGCGCCGCGTCGAAGCATGCGTCGGCGACTGGATTATCTACTACGAGCCAAGCAAAGTAGACGAGAGCCGCGGGTATTTCGCGGTGGCCAAGGTCCAATACGTCATCCCAGACCCCGCGAAGCCTGACATGTACCTCGCTCTGATTGAGCCCGGGACCTATCTCGACTTCGCCAATCCTGTTCCGTTCAACGGGGCGAATGGCATCGTGGAGAAGAGTGTACTCAACGAGGAAGGACGGATTTCCGGTCGCGCCCAATCTGCCGTCCGCCCAATCGGTCCAAGTGATTTCAATCGCATTATCGATCTCGGCCTGGACAACAGTGGGGCATTGCTCCCGCGCATTGATGAGATCGGCACGTCTTTCGGCTTTCAGGATGAGCAGGCGCCATTTGAGTTGGAGCTGAGCCGCGACCGCGTGAGTTACATTGGCTCGCGAATCGTACGGGATCGTATTTTCCGCCGCATCATCTTGCGGGCCTATGACGAACGCTGCGCGATTACGGGACTCAAGTTGATAAATGGTGGCGGGCGAGCAGAGGTTTCTGCCGCGCATATTCGACCGGTTGAAGCCAATGGACCCGATATCATCAACAATGGAATCGCACTGTCTGGTACAGCGCATTGGATGTTCGATCGCGGGTTGATCAGCCTATCCGACGATCTGGAAATCATGATCTCCCGGCAGGTTAACGACCTCGAGAGCGTGCAGGGATTTATAAACAAAACCGGTCGAGCACTTACGCCCAGTCGACATTTTGAACGCCCGCATCCTCATTTCCTACAATGGCACCGCGAGCACTGCTACAAGCAGTGAAAGCACCGTCGGCGTGGGAGTGTGTTGGTGGGCACTTCTGACTCGTCGGAGGCCTTCATTCTCTCGTTGCGAATGGCAGCAATGCGCCCAATATCGGCCGTCGGGATCAGTTTTGCTCTTCCTGCAAGCAGACAGACCGTGGGCCAGTCGTGTTTGCGCCTGATGTCGGCCGTAGGGCAAGCTTTGCCGTCGCCCGAAAGTCTGACGTCGGCGAATACGCTGTAGGTCGCGGTTGCACCATGAGCCGACATTCCGTCGAACATCACCTTTTCGGAATTCAAGGCGAACGCTCGTAGCCGATTTTGTAACGTACCTCATCGGAGAAACGGGTGTGGCTGCTAAGTGTGTATGGTCTTGCCATTGGGCTTTCCTTATAATTCTGCCCAGTGGAACAGGTTCAACATCTCGAACGGAAGTTGGTCGCTATCCTCGCCGCCGACGTGGTGGGGTACAGCCGGCTGATGGGGCTGGACGAGACGGGCACACTCTCGCGGCTCAAGGCGCTCCGGCGCGAATTCATCGAACCCGCGATCGAGGGCTATCATGGCCGCATCGTCAAGCTCATGGGCGACGGCGCTTTGGTCGCGTTCGAGAGCGTCGTCGATGCCGTAGCATGCGCCGTTGAAATCCAACGGGTCACCGCGCAGCAGAACCTCGGTCTTCCCGAAGATACCCGGATCGTGTTCCGCATCGGGATCAACCTTGGTGACGTGATCCCCGACAAGGACGACTTCTACGGCGACGGCGTCAACATCGCGGCCCGGTTGGAAGGACTGAGCGATCCTGGCGGCATCGTCATCTCGGGAACGGCCTACGATCAGGCTCACAACAAGCTCGGCCTGACCTTCAAGTCTCTCGGCGAACAGCGTCTCAAGAACATTCCAGAGCGGGTCCGCGCCTATCGGGTTCTGCTGGAACAGACCGCAGGAGCCAATAAGTCGCGCTCTCGGCGATGGCCTGTGATCGGCGCCACGGTGCTCGTTCTGGCTCTGATAGCGGGGATTGCGGTGATTCTCTGGCCGCAAGCGATTGCCCTGCTGCCCGGTCACGGTTCCACCCCGGTCGGTTCGTCGGTCGGCGAGCCCTCCATCGCCGTGCTGCCGTTTACGGATCTTAGCGAGAAGGCAGGCCAGGATTATTTTGCGGAAGGGCTCGCAGACGATCTCATCACCGATCTCTCGAAGATCTCGGGGCTCCTCGTCATCGCACGCAACTCCGCGTTCTCCTTCAAGGATCGATCCCTCGACGTCGACGAGATCGCGGCGCAGTTGAACGTCCGTTACGTGGTCGAGGGCAGCGTCCGGCGGGAGGAAGATCTAGTCCGCATCAATGTCCAGCTCATCGATGCCCAAACGGGGAGCAACATCTGGGCCGAGCGATACGACCGCGACTACTCCAGGATATTTGCACTTCAAGACGAAGTGATCGGGCGTATCGTTGAGGCACTTTCGGTGCGTCTGACGGAAGGCGAACGAGCACAGATTGCTCGCCTCCCCACGCGAAGCCTGGAGGCATACGATTTCTACACCCGAGCCGAGCAGAAGGTTTATGTGGTCGACAACAGGTCTCTCGGAGAGACCCTGTCCCTGTATCAAAAGGCGATCAAACTCGATCCTACGTTTGCAGATGCTTACTCGGGCTATGCCCGCGCCACGGTGGACGTGCTCGGCTTCGACTACCAGGTGCTCATGCTCAGCGCCGTCGCTCGCCAGCGCTCCTACGAAGCGGCAGGGCGGGCGCTGGAGCTCAATCCGCAATCTGCGCGCGCCTATGCCGTGCTCGGCATCCTGCAGATGCTGGACGGCGAATGGGACCAGGCGATCGCGTCGGTCCAGAAAGCCGTCGCGCTGGACCCGAATGGCGCGGAGGCGGAGCTCAATCGGGCGATCGTGCTGACCTACGCAGGACAGAACCTGGAGGCGCTGGCAGCGATGGAACGCGTGTTGCGGCTCGATCCCAAGCCGCGCGCTCAGGTCTTCGACTATTACGGCTTCGTGCTCTACATGAACCATCAGTACGAGAAGGCTTTGCAGGCGCTGAGCAAGGTCCAGCCGGGAGAGCGCAGCGACCTTGGTCTCGAAACGCTGGCCATGGCAAATGCGCGGCTTGGCCGCATGGCCGAGGCGCACGATGCGGCTGCAGCTATCCTGAAAGAGATACCCGAACAGAACCTCGCTGGTTATCGTGTCGTTTACGCCCACCATCGGCGGCAAGAGGACCTCGATCACCGGCTGGGCGCCCTTCGCGCCGCGGGGATTCCCGAGCGGAGCTTCGATTTTCGCGGGCGGGAGGAGGACCGCCTGGGTGCCGCCGCGATCCGAGCCCTAACGGGCGATCGGACATGGGTAGGACATCAACACAATGGCGCAGCCTTCGTCATGGAGCTGAGTGCAAATGGAGATGTCGCACTGAGCTCGCAAAGCAGCATCATCACCGGCACGTCCAGCGTGGATGGCGACCTCTTCTGCACGCAATCCACCGCGACCTTGCTCGGCCGCAAGTTCTGCGCCCCGGTCTATCGCAATCCCCAAGGGAGCAGCGATAAGCAGGACGAGTATGCTTGGCCGGACTCCGTCACAGTCTGGTATTTCTCGGTGTCTCCGTGACGGGCGCCATTCAACTTGCGGGCTCACGACATCGCGCCGGAGCTAGTTGGCGGCCGCTCTAGCCTCGAATTCCTTCGCCTCCACTGCGGGCCATTCGGCTTCCCCTTTCGCAATGACAGGCGCCGGGTTGGCATCGAAGTCTTCCTCCAGGCCCTCCTTTCCGGAGAACAGGAAGAGCTTGCCATTGACGATGCGGAAGGCTTCCGGGTCAAGGTTCGCGGATGCCTCCTTAACTGACATTCCCCCGGTGCAGAAGCCGCCGAACTGAGGGGCATAGCGCACCGGCTCGGAAACAAAGGCATCCCGGTGTTGGACGCTGGCGAAGTACCACGTTGCTCCGAGCCACTTCCTCGAGATCTTGGGCGAACCCATCGTCGCGCGACCGTCGGTGAAATATGCTACCGGATCATAACCCAGGATGGCGACATTGCCGAAGTATCCGGTGTTCACTCCGTCGCCGGCGTGGGATCCACCGGTGCCGAAGAGGAGGAAGGCGGCGGCTACTCCCGCGCAAAGCAAACTGTCAAACGTTCTGGAACGGTTCTCTGTCATGTTCTCCTCCAGTAGCCTTTCTCGATGTCAGTTGCCGAGGGCGATGCACACCTTGTACGACGACCCCATCGTTTCCTTGGGTTGGCATTTTGCGCCGTGCTTCTTGAGCAAAACCATCACGTCGGTGCTCTGATAGAATGTCGCGCGGCTGAGAGGCGTGTACCCGTATTCCTGGATTGCCTCGACCTGTGCGCCGTGCGAGATCAACAGCTCCGCGATGGCCGTCTGGTTCTCTTCTGCTGCCACATGCAGCGGCGTGATCTTGTGCGTGCTCAACGCGTCGACCTCGGCCCCGTGGTCGAGCAGCAATTTTGCTATGTCCAGGCTTCCTGAGTAGGCTGCCGCATGTAGCGCGGTGAAGCCGCGATCGTTGCGGGCTTCGATGTCCGCCTTGGCCCCGATCAACGCAATGGCGACCTCGGTCTTGCCGGCAAGCGCCGCATCGATCAGCGGGGTCTGACGGCTCTCGTCGCGATCGTTCACATTGGCGCCTTGTGCCAGGAGTTCGGCAACCTTTCCGGCGTCGCCCTCCCGAGCAGCGTCGTTGAGCGGCCCGGCCGTCACCGCACCGACGGCAAACCAAGAAATGAAAGCAACGACCAGAGCCCGACTGACAAGCCGAAGCCAACCGGTTTCGAAAAGCCTGACCCGGATCGGGAAGGCCCTCGGCAGCAACAATCGCCTGTAGACCGTCATCGTCTGACCCTCCGGGCGCGCTCGCCCGCGGATGGACGTGTATGAGATCAGTCTAATACATTTGGCGCAGCGGAGCCATAGGGTGTCCGGGTTATGCGCGAGTCGAAGTCGCGCGAGGCGCCCTGTGTCACCCCCGGCAGCGGGCTATCCGGGCACCAGCACCACGACCGCTAGAATGGCCATCAGCAGGCAGGCGGCCAGGCCGATCATATCGTGCTGCCGGAAGCGCCAGACGGCGTGGCGAGCATTAGGACGCCGATGACGGCGATTTAGAGTGGAACGAGGTTCATCCTTTAAAAGGGCAGCCCACCAGCCTTGCGCTTGTGCGTAGGCGCGAAGTTTAGTGTCAGCTTCTTGATGGGCGCGCTGGCAGTGTCGCTTGGGGAGAACCCTGTGTTTCCGTAGAAAAAGGCGATGTCGAACTGACCATCCTTCGCGAAAAAGGGGGCCGAATGTCTGGAATGGGTCAAACCCGGGGGCCGCCTAACCCAGGCAATGTCCGCTTATGCGCCTTTAGTTACCCAAAGTGGACCGACGGCTTCCGGCCCGATTGAGACGTCCACAAAGCTTCGTGCGATGCCAAGCCGCGCGCGAGCGGATGCGGGCAACGTCGGCAAAGTGGAACAATCCGGCAGCCGGCGGGTTTGTAGGATGAAGGGCGATCTGTTTCGGAGGAAGATTACGATGAAACGCGTCCTTGCCCACCATGCGGTGCGACTGATGCTCGGCGGCGTAACCGCCTGTCTGCTGACGGTCGCCCAAATTCCCAACCCGATTGCGCCATCGTCGCTCGTGTCCGAGGCAAGGGCTGCCACCACCGTTTCGATCAGCACATTCTACGAAGACCTGTCTTCCTATGGTGATTGGGTGTCGTATCACGGAGCGACCGTTTTCGTGCCGGTTGATGTACCTGACGGTTGGCGTCCGTATACCGTTGGACACTGGGCCTATACCGAGCAGTATGGCTGGCTGTGGATATCCGACGAGCCATTCGGCTGGGCGACGTACCATTACGGCCGGTGGGGCTATGCCGACGATATCGGCTGGTACTGGGTTCCAGGCACCCGTTGGGCGCCGGCTTGGGTGAGTTGGCGTCGTGACAGGGAGCATATGATTTGGGCTCCGCTGCCGCCGCGCCGCGATCCGGATTTGATTTCGATCGAGGTGACCTTCGACACGACGCCGGATTATTACTGGGTTGTGGTCCCCACCCGCGAATTCCTTGCTGCGGACATTTCTACCGTCGTCATCCGTGATGAGCCGGAGTTTGTGCGCATTGTCGAGGCGGCCGAGCCGGCCGGCGACGTGACGATCCAGAACAATGTGGTGATCAACAAAGTCATCGATGTTGATGTGATCGAGAAGGAGACGGACCAGAAGGTGACTGCCGTCAAGGTCAGCAAGACCGACGCACCCGAGCAGTCCGGCAAATTGAAAAACGATACGGTCACGGTCTTTCAAGGTGAGGTGAAAGCCGATGCCGATGCCAAACCAGCTAAGCTCAAAGACATCGAGGAGGTGAAGCAGGTTCAGGCTGGCCGCAAATCGAAGCCGACCGAAGGCGCAGCAACGACCGAGCAGGCCGAGCCGGAAAAAACCGCCAAGCCTGAGAAGCCGACGACCAAGGAGCAGCCCGCCGCCGGGCAGCAGCAGACCGAGCCCGAGCAGGCGGCCAAGCCTGAGAAGCCGAAGACCAAGGAGCAGCCGGCCGCAGAGCAGCAGGCCGAGCCTGGCAAGGCGGCCAAGCCTGAGAAGCCGAAGACCAAGAAGCAGCCCGCCGCCGAGCAGCAGCAGGCCGAGCCGGAACAGGCGGCCAAGCCTGAGAAGCCGAAGACCAAGAAGCAGCCCGCCGCCGACCAGCAGCAGGCCGAGCCGGAACAGGCGGCCAAGCCTGAGAAGCCGAAGTCCAAGAAGCAGCCCGCCGAGCAGCAGCAAGTCGAGCCGGAACAGGCGGCCAAGCCTGAAAAGCCGAAGGCCAAGGAGCAGCCCGCCGAGCCGGAACAGGCGGCCAAGCCACAGAAACAGAAAAACAAGGCGTGCGATCCGCAGACTGAGAGTTGCTAGCCGTACGGGTAGACTGCGGCACCGCGATTATTCGATCGCGGTGCCCGCTGAACGGCCATTCCCCCCTTGCAATCCCCACATCCTTCGTCCTAATCTCCCTGAGAAAACCTTTTCCCAACCGCCCTCGTAGCTGCTGACCTCACCAATCAGCACTCCGCAGGGCCATAAGAGAAAAGCTTTTCTCAATGGGGAGGATCGATATCCAAATCATGGCGTCCGATGCGCAGCCAACGCCTGTCAAGCAGCCCGTCACTCTCCGTGAGGTGGCAGCCATTGCTGGCGTCAGCGTTGCCACGGCGTCGAAAGCGCTGAACGGGCAGGGGCGGATGACGGCCGAGACGCGAACCCGGATTCGCGAGACGGCGCAGCGGCTTGGCTTTCGCCCGAACAGCCTGGCGCAGAGCCTGCTCAGGCGGCGCTCCTTTACCGTCGGGCTGTTGACCAACGACACCTATGGCCGCTTTTCGCTGCCGCTGATGGCCGGCGTTTCCGATGCGCTGGTCGATGCCGGCGTCTCGGTGTTTTTGTGCAATGTCGAGGACGACCCGCGCCTTGCCCAGCTGCATGTCGATGCCATGCTCGACAAGCGCGTCGACGGCATCATCGCCACTGGCAAGCGCATCGACCGCCACCTGCCGGTCGACCTCGCCAATCTCGGCATTCCGGCGATCTACGCCTTCACCGAGCCCGATCCCAATGCCATCGCTTTTGTCTCTGACGATGCCGGCGGGGCGCGGCTGGCGGTCGAGCATTTTTGCCGGCTTGGACGCCGGCGCATCGCCCATGTCAGCGGTCCCGCGAGCTTTGCCGTGGTGCATGCGCGGGCCGAAGCCTATCGCGAGGTGCTGGCCGAAAACGGCCTGCCGGTCATGGAACCGCTGCTCGGCCCGTGGTCGGAGGCCTGGGGCCACGAGGCGGTCAGAAAACTGTTCGACGGCGACGACGGCACGCGCGAAAAGCCCGATGCGGTGTTTTGCGGTAACGACCAGATCGCGCGCGGCGTCATCGATGCCTTGCGTGAGCGCGGTATCGGCGTGCCGGACGAGGTCGGCGTCATCGGCTTCGACAATTGGCAGATCGTGGCCGAGGCGACCCGGCCGCCGCTGACCTCGGTCGACATGAACCTGGCCGCGCTCGGCCGCGAGGCCGGCCTTGCCTTGCTTTCGCTCGTCGGCGGCGAACCCGCTTTGCCGGGCATCAGAAAACTGCCGTGCCGGCTGGTGGTGCGTCAGTCATGCGGCCGTCCGCCGGACGGCTGAACGAAACGGGCCGTGTCGATAGTCACCCGCTTGGGGGCGCGGCTGAATTAAAACCATGTGGAGGAGAAGCATGAGAACCACCATTACCGGGCTCGCCATCGCCGCGAGCATTCTGGGCACGCTGGCAACAGCCGGCTCGGCCGCCGCCGACACCGCCAACATCTGGGTTCGCGCCGACGGCTCGAACTTCATGCCGCGCATTGTCGATGCCTTCAACAAGGGGCATCAGAACCAGATCAAGCTCGACATCATCCCCAATGCCGAGATCATCCCGAAATACGGCGCAGCCGCCGCCGGCGGCACCGCGCCCGATGCGCTCTCGCTCGACCTGATCTACACGCCGTCCTTCGCCGCCGCCGGCCAGCTCGAAGACATCACCGACTGGGCGAAATCGTTGCCTTATTTCGCCAGCCTGTCGCCGGCGCATGTCAAGACCGGCACCTATAAGGGCCGCATCTACGGGCTGCCGTTCTCGGCCGATAGCTCGGTGCTGATCTGGAACAAGAAGCTGTTCAAGCAGGCCGGCCTCGATCCGGAAAAAGGCCCGACCAACTGGGCCGAGATCGAAGCCGACGCCGAAAAGGTCAACGCGCTCGGCGGCGACATCAAGGGCTTCTACTTCTCCGGCAATTGCGGCGGCTGCAACATCTTCACGTTCACGCCGCTGATCTGGGCCTCGGGCGGCGATATCCTGACCGAGGACGGCTCCAAGGCGACGCTGGATACGCCGCAGATGCGCGGCGCCATCGACCTCTACCGTTCGATGGTCAAGAAGGACCTGGTGCCATCAGGCGCGCAGACCGACACCGGCTCCAACTTCTTTGCCGCCTTCGCCACCGGCAATATCGGCATCTCGCCGTCCGGCGCCTTCGCCATCGGCGCGCTCAACACGCAATATCCCGATATCGACTACGGCATCACCTTCCTGCCCGGCAAGGATGGCGGCTGGTCGTCGTTTGCCGGCGGTGACAATTTCGTCGTCACCAAGGGCACCACCAAGGTCGCGGTGGTGAAGGAGTTCCTCGACTTCGCCTATTCGCTCGAAGGCCAGACCATCCTGGCGAAGTACGGCAGTCTGCCGGTGCGCGGCGACATCGCCAATGAGGCGCTGAAGGACCTCGACCCGCGCTACAAGGTCGCCGCCGAAGCCATGTCCAAGGGCCGCACGCCCTATTCGGTGGTGTTCAACGATCTGATCAACTCGGCCAACGGGCCGTGGAACCAGATGATGAACGAGGTCTTCTTCGGTGAAGACGTCGACGGCGCCATCGCCAACGCGCAGGAGACCATGCAGTCGATCATCGATTCGGCGCCGCAGAAGTAAAGCGCCCACCTCCCCCTCGAGGGGAGGTCGGACCGCAGGTCCGGGTGGGGTCGTTGCGGCAGTGCTCGACGTTCTTTTCTGTTGGCGCACTTCGCAGGCGACCCCACCCGCAGCACTCCACCTCCCCTTAAGGGGAGGTCGGACCGAAGGTCCGGGTGGGGTCCTCAGTGAAACGCGCCGACAGAAAGAAAACGTCGGCGCACGTCGCAGAGGACCCCACCCCCGGCCTTCGGCCGGACCCTCCCCTCAAGGGGAGGGGGACGTCCCACTAATGGAAGACCCGCATGACCACCATCACAGCAATCTCCGCCCCGGCACGCCCCCGCAAACTGGTCGGCGCCGGGCGCCGGCAGTGGATCGGCCTGCTCTATGTCGCGCCGGCCGTTGCCCTTGTTGTCGTCTTCTTCATCGTGCCGCTTTGCATGACCGCATGGATGTCGCTGCACAACTGGCCGCTGATGGGCGCGCATAGTTTCATCGGCCTCGACAATTACTGGGCGATCCTGCGCGATACCCGCTTCTGGAACGCGCTGAAGTTCACCGGCTATTACACCGTGGTGGTGACGATCGCGATCTTTGCCGTCGCCTTTCCGCTGGCGCTGTTCATCGAAAGGCCGCGGCAGCTGACCGGCTTCTACCGCACGTCCTTCTTCATGCCGGCGGTCATCGGTTTTGCCTCGGCCAGCCTTTTGTGGTCGTGGCTGCTCAACGTCGATTCCGGCCTGTTCAGCCCGGCCGCCTTCGAGCTTGGCCTGACCGAGAAGAAATTCAACCTGCTGGCGACCTTCCAGCCGGCCTTCTGGTCGATCATCGCCATGGTGGTGTGGAAGGTGGCGGGCTTCACCATGATCATCCTGATGACGGGCCTGCAATCGATCCCGCCCGACCTGCAGGAGGCGGCGATGATCGACGGGGCAGGGCCATTCGCGCGGTTCCGGGCGATTACCTTGCCGCTGATGCGCCGCACGCTGGCGCTGGCGCTGATCCTGTCGGTCGCCGGCTCGATCCTCGCCTTCGACCAGTTCTACATCATCCTGCGCGGCGGCCCGCGCAACCAGACGCTGACCGCCGTCTACTGGATCTTCAACCAGTCCTTCGTGTCGTTCAAGCTCGGCTATGGCGCCGCCCTATCGATGGTGCTGCTGGTCATCCTGGTGGCGCTCAGCCTCATCCAACTGCGGCTGCTGCGCCAGCACGAGGGGGGCGACTGATGGCGCAGGCAAGGAGCCGCAAACGCCGCATCGGCATGCAGATCGCCGAGCACGCGACCGGCATCATCGCGTCGATATTGTTCCTGGCGCCGATCGCCTGGACGGTGCTTTCGGCCTTCAAGCCGGCGCAGGAGGCGCGCCAGCCGCCGCTGCCGCCCTGGCCGACCAGCGGCATCTCGCTCGAGAACTACGCCACGCTCAACACCTTCGGCGATGGCCTGTGGCTGCCGGCGCAAAACAGCATCTATGTCTCGGTGATGACGGTGGTGCTGTCGGTAATCGTCAGCGTGCTCGCCGGCTACGGTTTCTCGCGCTTCCGCTTTCCGCTGAAGAACCTGCTCTTCGTCGTCATCCTGTCGACGATCATGATCCCGTTCCAGTCGATCCTGACGCCGATCTTCCTGGTGCTGACAAAAATCGGCCTGCACAACACACTGACCGGGCTGGTCTGCGTCTACGTCACGCTGCAGCTGCCGTTCTCGATCTTCATGATGCGCAACGCCTTCGACGCGGTGCCGCGCGAGATCGAGGAGGCCGCGCGCATGGACGGCGCCAACAATGTCACCATGCTGCTCAGAGTGATGCTGCCGCTGGTCTGGCCGGGCATCGTCACCATCGCGCTGTTCGCCTTCCTCGGCGCCTGGAACGAGTTTCTGGCGGCCCTGGTGCTGATGACCGACCAGTCCAAATTCACGCTGCCGATCATGATGACCGCGCTGCAGTCCGGCCGCTTCGGCGCCATCGACTGGGGCGCGGTGCAGGCCGGCGTCACCGTGATGATGGTGCCGTGCCTGGTGCTCTTCTTGGCTCTGCAGCGCTTCTACATCCGCGGCCTCATGGCAGGGGCCGTGAAGTGACCACAAGAAATCGAACGGAGTAAATTGATGACCGCATCGCAATCCGCCAGTCAGGGCGCCAAGCCGAAACTCGCCTTCCGCCCGCTGCCGGTGCCGCAGGTCGACGTGCGCGGCTTCTGGGGCGACCGCGTCGATGCCGTCGCCTCAAAAACCGCCGGCATCCTCTACGATCGCTGCGTCGAGGCGTGCATGCTCGAGCAGATCGACCCGGACCGACCGTCGCCCGGCGTCGTCATTCCGTTCCACTCACCCTCGCCGGACGAGGCCGCCACCGCCGGCAACGAGTTCACCGGATCGACGGTGACCACTCAGATGTTCTGGGACTCCGATTGGGGCAAGACCATCGAGACCGCCGCCTATTCGCTCTACCGCCGGCGCAACGACGAGCTCGAAAAGAAAATCGATGCCGTCATCGACATGTACGGCAGGCTGCAGCAGCCCGACGGCTATCTGTCGAGCTGGTACCAGCGCATCCAGCCCGGCCTGCGCTGGACCAATCTGCGCGATTGCCACGAGCTCTATTGCGCCGGCCACCTGATCGAAGGCGCCGTCGCTTACTACCAGGCCACCGGCAAACGCAAGCTGCTCGACATCATGTGCCGTTATGTCGACCATATCGCCGAGACGTTCGGTCCCGAGCCCGGCAAGAAGAAGGGCTATTGCGGCCATGAGGAGATCGAGCTGGCGCTGGTCAAGCTGGCGCGGGTGACCGGCGAGCGCAAATACATGGAGCTTGCCAGATATTTCATCGATCAGCGCGGCCAGCAGCCGCACTATTTCGACGAGGAGGCGCGCGCCCGCGGCGCCGACCCCAAGGCCTATCATTTCAAGACCTACGAATATAACCAGTCGCACAAGCCGGTGCGAGAGCAGGACAAGGTCGTCGGTCACGCGGTGCGGGCGATGTATCTCTATGCGGGCATGGCTGACATCGCCACCGAATATGGCGACGACACGCTGCGGGTGGCGCTCGACCGGCTGTGGGACGACCTCATGACGAAGAACCTCTATGTCACCGGCGGCCTCGGGCCGTCGGCGCACAATGAAGGTTTTACTGCCGACTACGACCTGCCCAACGACACCGCCTACGCCGAGACCTGCGCTTCGGTCGGCCTGGTGTTCTGGGCAAGCCGCATGCTCGGCATGGGTCCCAATGCGCGCTACGCCGACATCATGGAGCGGGCGCTCTACAACGGCTCGATCTCCGGCCTGTCGCTCGACGGCTCGCTGTTCTTCTACGAGAACCCGCTCGAAAGCCGCGGCGCCCACCACCGCTGGAAATGGCATCGCTGCCCGTGCTGCCCGCCAAATGTCGGGCGCATGGTCGCCTCGATCGGCAGCTATTTCTATGGCCTGTCGGACGACGCACTCGCCGTCCATCTCTATGGAAACGGCACGGCTCGTTTCGATATTGCGGGCACGCAAATAGAGCTCACCCAGACCAGCAATTATCCGTGGGACGGCGCGGTCTCGATCTCCGTCGAACCGGAAGCTCCGACCGAGTTCACCTTGCATCTGCGCATGCCGGGCTGGTGCCGCAAGGCAGCGCTCAAGGTCAACGGCGCAGATGTCGATCTGGCTGCCATCAGCAGCGACGGCTATGCCGCGATCCGCCGCGAATGGCGCAAGGGCGACCGCGTCGAGCTCGATCTCGAAATGGCCGTCGATCGCCTCTACGCCAACCCGCAGGTGCGGCAGGATATCGGCCGCGTCGCGCTGGCGCGGGGTCCGCTGATCTATTGCGTCGAGGAGACCGACAATTCCAGCCAGCTGCATCGCATCGCTCTGCCGCGAACGGCCGACATCGAGGCGCATCAGCAGCCGAACCTTCTGGGCGGCGTCGTGACACTTTCGGCGATTGCCAAGAAGGATGCTTTCGAAAACTGGGAGGAGGGGCTCTACCGCACCGAACCGCCGGCGATCGAGGAAGCGAAAGTCACCGCCGTGCCGTATTTCGCCTGGGACAACCGCGACCCCGGCGAGATGCTGGTCTGGCTCAGGGACGAATGAAGCCCGACGGCGGCGCCCGACCGATCTCCTCGGCCACAAGTTCCTGCAGCTGCCAGAGATTGCGGTCGCGGATGCCGCAGGCGTCGAGATGGCGAATGGTCTCGAACAGATATTCGGCGCCCGAACCCCAGTGGCCGACGGCCGTGGCCAAGGTCGCCGCTATCGCTCGCTTTTCGAGCTTGCCGGCATAGCGTGGATTGGCGGGATCGACAACGAAACCAAGCGCTTGGCCCATCCCGTCGCTTGTCCTGACCTGCAGCCAGCGCGGCACGTTGACGGACGGCAGGATGGTCATCTCGCGGCGCAGCAGCGTTTCGAGATTGGCCGCCACCGGCTCGGCGATCTCGAAGACCATGCCCTGGCATTGGCCGCCGCGGTCAAGCGCCATCATCAGGCCGGGCTGCTCGACCGTGCCCCTGAAGCGTTGCACCGTAAAACAGAACGAACGTTGCCAGCCTGTCGCCACGGCCCGTTCGCCACCGCTGACCTCGCCGGCCGGCTTCCACAGCAGTGAACCATAGGCGAACAGCTTCACCGGCCCGGCCGGCGCGCCGGCCAGCACCTCGTCGCGAATGCGCGCGTAATCGGCATCGGTCATGTAGACCATGCCCGGCGTCGGCCCGGCGTCCTCGACCGCCCGCAAGGTGCGGGCGACCAGCGCCTCGGTCAGCGCCATCGGTGACTTGGGCGGCGCCGACCGACGCCGCGATGCGGCGGAAATGACCTTGCTCATCCTCGTGCTCTCAGCCCTGCCGCCATGTTGCCGAAGGCTGAAGGATTCTCAAGGGCCGAATACACCGGCGCAGTCGGCAATTGCCGAAGAGGAGGCATTCGAAAACCGGGAAGGAGGCTGTACCGCACCGAACCGCCGGCGGTCTAGGAAGCGAAGGTCACCGCTGTGCCGTATTTCGCCTGGGACAACCACGACCCCGGCGAGATGCTGGTCTGGCTCGGGGACGCCGGATAGGTATCGCAGAATTGAGCCGCAATGCATGCCTTGAATTCGCCAGGGCGCGCGTCATCTAGCTTTGAGTGGCGCCGGCCACTTGAACGGGTGGAGGCAGATTTTGGCGCTCGAAGCTGTGGCGCGTCCGAACGCCGGTCGCCGCTTTATTGCGGTAGCCGTCGTGGCGGTGCCGTTGCTGTTCGTCGTCAGTGGACTGGCCATTCGCTATGCCGCATTCACTTCGGTCTCGTCGGAGGCAGGCTTCGCGGCCTACGCCCAGGCGCTCTGCCGCTGGGATTGCGCGTGGTATGTCGACATTTCCGAACTCGCCTATGAGCGCTTTCCCATTCCAGGCCAGAGCAATGTCGGACGCTGGGGCTTCTTCCCGCTCTATCCGATGCTGGTGGCGGCCATCCGGTCTGTTTTCCCTTTTCCGACCATCCTGGTCGCATCGATCACATCGATTGCGTGCAGCTATGCCGCCTGTCTGGTGGCGTGGCCGCTGCTCGAGAAGAACATGCGCGCCTATGTGCTGTATTGCGCCTTTCTGCTCAGCGGCCCGTTCTCCTATCACTTCACGACTTTCCTGACCGAACCTCTTTTCGTGCTCCTGACGTCGTGCGTTTTTCTGGCGCTCAAACGCTCCAGCTATCTGGCCGCGGGACTATCGTCGGCTCTCCTGTCGGCAACCAGGCTTGTCGGGGTGCTTGTTGTATTCGCGACCGTCATTCAGATGTTCAGGGATTACCGCGCCAAGGGCGGGTCGACGCTGTCGTTCCCGCGTTGGCTGCTCGGCCGACCGGATCTGCTTGTCGCGATCTTCATCTCGCCGGCCGGTCTATTCGCCTACATCCTGTTCCTCTATCTGACGGTCGGCGACGGCTTTGCCTTCCTGCACGTGCAGCGCGCGTTTGGACGGGTGCCGGGTAATCCGCTCGCCTTTATATGGGATGGGCTCTCGGCCGTTCCGACGGATGGATGGCTCCCCACAGCCCCGCAATGGAGCGCGCTCGCCGCACTCATAGGACTGGCGCTATCGGCGGTTCTGGCGGTTCGCAGGCAATATGGCGCTGCGTTGTTCTGCGCCTGTTGCATCATCCTGCCGCTGATCACGAACCTGGCCTCAATGGTCAGATACGTCGTTGGGCTTGCACCTCTGACAATGTTGCTGGCCATGCTGTTGTCGGCGTCGAAGCTGACATTTCTTGCGGCTCTGGCTCTCTTCCTGGGCGCCTGTTATTTCATGACCGTGGCATGGATCGGGGGCTATCTTGCCCTGGTCTAGCACTCCGGACCCATATCGGCGCTCCGCCTTCGTCGGCGGCTACGCGCTCGCGGCGGTTCTGGCCGGGTCCGAGGTCGTCATCCTTACGCTTGCTCTCAATCCGAACGTCAACGCCGATTACCGCGCCTACTACATTGATCGGACAACGACCTGTCTCAATCGCGATGCGGTCGGCAGCTACACACTTGGCGAGACGGTGTCGTTCCGGTCCGACGGCGCCAAAAAGACAGCCGGCATGATGGTCTGCGGCTGGTCGGGCCCGGTTGCCGACGGCACCCATTCGCTGGGCGAGACTTCGCGGCTTCGCCTGAAGATATCGCCGCTCCGCGACGGCCTGACGGCCACGCTGCAAATGGCCGCCGTCATTCGCTCGCCACAGGTCACGCAAAGAGTGGTGATTTTGGTGAATGGCGTTCGGGTGCATGCGGTGACGTTGTCCGGCAAAGAGCCGCGAACGGTCTCGTTCGTCATCCCACCAGCGACTCTCGCCGAGGCTAAAACACTCGACATAGCTTTCGACTACCTCGACGGCATTCCGCAAACTCCGGCCGCCAGCAACATCTACAAACGCTCGATCAAATTGTTGTCGTTACGGCTCGATCCCATTGAGGCGAGTTAGGGCGGGCGATCACGCTGCTGGATGCGTCTTCGCTGCTGAAAAACCCAGCGGTCGAGCATGAGAAGATTGACCGCTGGAACAAGCAGGCATGTAACCAGAATGGCAATGATCGGCGGCAGGCCGAGTTTGGCCGTCAGAAGCGCCGGCGCCGCGTAGGCGACGGCGAAGCCTGTCGCCGTCAGCAAGAAAAAACGCGGAGCTTCAGTTCGATGCGATCCGCTCGACGCGAAGGTTACGAACTTATGCGCGAGGTAAGAAAACAGGGCGGCTACCGTGTAAGCTACGAGCGAGGCACCGACCGGCGAGAGGTCGAACCGTTGCGATTTTACCAAAGCGGTGGCCATCACGGCATACAGGATCGTTGCAGCAATGCCGACCGACCCGAAACGCGCCAGTAGCCTCAGCCCGGCGTTGCTGGTCGAACGGCGCTCAGACATGCGCACTGCACGCATACTGCGCCCCAAGCGGCAAAGGCGCGAATACCCGCTCGACTCTTCTGGCCAAGGGCCTTGCCGATGGCAGCAGCAGGAAATGCTCGGATCGGATGTCCCTGAAGCCTGTGTCCTGAAAAAGAGACCTTGCTCTCGCCGCGTTGAGCAGGACCGCGTCCTGGTCGAAAGGGCACCGAAACACCGCAAGGCGCGTCATCGGATTGTAGGGGTTGTGCTCGATGACACAGGCGACGCCGCCTGGCCGCACGACGCGCCGCATTTCCATGAAGAAATCGAGCCAGGAGGAGGGCGGAACGTGATGGACGACGCAACTGGCGAAAGCCAGATCGAACGCGCCATCCTCGTAGGGCAGTCTCGGCGTGGTGCAGGCCCTGTAGGTCACACCTGGATTGTCCTGGCCGGCGCGCAAAATTGATTGCTCCGACACGTCGCAGCCATCGAGGCTGTCGAAAGCGCCGTCGAGGTAGGGGTGGAGCGAACCGACGCCGCAGCCGACATCCAGCGCCCTTACAGCCGACCCACCCTGGCGAAGCTTTCGCTCGACCACCAGACGCCGCAGCAGGTCCGCCTTGGCGACAAGGAAGAAGTCGTGGCTGAGCCCGGAAAACCGGATGGAGCCTTCGACCGCCTCGCCATATTCGGATTCATAGCTGTCGAAGAGTTCGGCCATTGGCGGGGACTCCACTCCTGGACTTGTGAAATGACCGGCGGCGCTCACCAGAGGCGGCACGCATCGGCTCGTCGAAGCCGGTGAGCCGATCGATCACATAAAGCGGGCGGCGTTTGACCTCGGCGTGGATGCTGCCGACATAGAGTCCGACCACGCCGGTCATGAAAAGATTAATCCCGCACAGAAGCGACACGATCACCACGGTTGATGTCCAGCCGGCAATGATGCCGGTTTCAAAAAACCAGGCAAAGACGGCGTAGGCGCCGAAGGCCCCTGCAAGCGCGGAAATGGCCAATCCGCCCCAGAGCGCCAGGCGCAACGGCTTCTCGGAGAAGCTGACGATGCCGTGAACTGCGAGGTGCATCATTTTCCAGAATGGGTATTTGGTCTGGCCCAGGGTTCGCGCGTGGCGCTCAAATGGCACAGCCGTCTGCTTGAAGCCCATCCAGCCGAACATGCCCCTGACGAAGCGGTCATGTTCGGGCATACGCTTGAAGGTTTCCAGGGCCTTGCGGCCGACCAGGCGGAAGTCGCCGACGTCGCGCGGAATATCGACCGAGGTCATTTGCTCCAGCAGTCGATAGAATAGACTTGCCGTAAAGACCTTGAACCAGGATTCGCCGTCGCGCTTGACCCGGCGGGCATAGACGATCTCAAAGCCTTCCTTCCACTTAGCCACCAGATCGAGAACGACTTCCGGCGGGTCCTGCAGGTCGGCATCCATGACGATGACGGCATCGCCCGCAGCGGCGTCCATACCGGCGGTAATCGCCACCTGGTGGCCGAAATTGCGGGAAAATTCGATCAGCCGAAAGCGCGGCTCGGCGGCGACCACTTTTTGAAGGTATTCGACGCTTCCATCGACGCTTCCGTCATCGACGAAGATGGCCTCCGTTTCGCCGTCCAGCCGGCGGATAAGCGAACTGATCCGCTCGATCAGCCGAGGCAGCACCTGTTCTTCATTGTATATGGGCAAGACCAGCGAGTAGCGCGGCGGTGACCTGTTCACCGTCATTCCAGCCCGTTGCACCACAGAATCTCGCATGCGGTTGAAAATGGAACGCAAGCTACAAAGTTCCAAAGGCACTTAAGAAATTGCTAATTTAGCTAATTCTGAAGGGGATATGGTGCTCGAGGAGGACTGAAGGGTGTCGTGGTGACGTCGGACGTCCGCATCGAAGCGTGGAATTGTCGGTAGGCTGCCGGCGCAATCGGCCTGAAGGGAAGCAGCCGCTGAGGCATATCCCTTTGACCGCCTTGCCTACTCCCGGGCTTGCCGGTTGAAGCAGCGCTACGGGTGACCTGAGCGTGCGGGCCGACCGCTTTTGCTGCATGTCAGACATGGCTCATGGAACATGGTGGCCGAGCCCGGCCGAGTATCGCGCTTGCAAGGCCGGCGAGCGTCCGGACCGGCAACCTATCGTACCGGCCGAGCCGGCCGGTACGATACAACACTTGCCGGCCTGACGAGGGCCGCCGTCAAGCAGCCGGCCGGATGTTCTGGTTCACCCGGAAGAGGTTGTTCGGGTCGTATTTCTTCTTCAGCGAGGCCAGGCGCTCGTAGTTATCGCCATATGCCGCCTTGATTCTTGCATCGCCCTCGTCATCCATCATGAAGTTCAGGTAGGCGCCACCCAGATCGAATGGATGCACGGCCTCCCAGTAGGCCTTGGTCCAGCGTGTCACCGGTCCCGCTTTCTGTGGGTCCGGATCGATCCCGGCGATGACCATCGACCAGGTCGCATCGCGGTAATTCCAGGGTGTCTCGTCTTTGCCGACGCGATGGACCGCGCCGTCGATCGGATAGAGATGCATGAGCGATAGCTCGCTCGGTGTTTTCGCCGCCTGCTCGAGATGGGCGTCGATCGCCTCGTCGGACAGCGTCTTGACGAAATCGCCCCGCCAGTACCACTGCATTCCCTTCGGGTAGAGCCCATCGAACATGCTCTGCACGGCGGGATAGGGCATCATTCCCATCCAATTGAACCAAGGCGCGGGGAGCGCATCGAGTAGCGGAGCCAGCGCCTCTCTGCCCTTGTCCTCCGGGCCGTTATAGCAGCACATCAGCAGACACATCCGCTTTCCCCAAAACTCTTCCGGGAACGGTGCGCTCGAGAGGATGGTCTTGAGCCCGAGAAAGATGCCGAGTTCTTCGGGCGCGTTCGGCAGGAATTCGCGATAATGCTGCATGATGGTACGGGCGTGGCGCTGATCCCATGCGATCGGCCCCGCAAAGACCATGCTGACCCGGTGAAGCTGGAACACAAAGCTGGTGACGATGCCGAAATTGCCGCCGCCGCCGCGAAGCGCCCAGAACAGGTTGGGGTTCCGCTCCTTGCTGGCGGTGACGAAGCTTCCGTCGGCAAGCACGACATCGGCCTCGACCAGATTGTCGATGGTCAGGCCATATTTGCGCGTCAGATAGCCATGGCCGCCGCTCAGCGTCAGTCCGGCGACCCCGGTGGTCGAGATGATGCCCGCCGGTACGGCCAGGCCAAACGCATGGGTGGCGTGATCGAGGTCGCCCTGGGTGCAGCCCGGACCCACCCGCGCCGTACGGGCGTCCGGATCGACGCGCACGCCGTTCATCGCCGACAGGTCGATCACCAGACCGTCGTCGCAGCTCCCCAATCCGGGTCCGTTATGGCCGCCGCCACGTACCGCAACCAGCAAATTGTTGTCGCGGCCGAAATTCACCGCTGCGATCACGTCTGCGACGTCCACACAGCGGGCGATGATCAGCGGCCGCTTGTCGATCATGCCGTTGTAGAGCTTGCGGGCCTCGTCATAGCTGGCGTCGCCGGCGCGGATGACTTCGCCCCGCAGGCTTGCTGCGAATTTGGTGATATCTTCATCGTGCATGACATTCCTCCCTATTATTGGACCTGTCGGCCGGCTGATGAAACGCTAGTCCCGTCCGTTGTTCCCGCAAATGTCACATCGTCCATTTCTGTTGCCCGATCGTTCAGGGGAGGATCAGCCATATGTGCGCTTGCTCATATGGCCATATTGCGCTCTTCAAACCGCCGTCCCGGACGATTGCGAGCGCAATGTTCCCGCCAAGTTTCATGAAACCGCTGCGGTGTCGCGAGGCGGTCTCATCCAACTGTCTGACGCTCATTCGGCAATGCCCGACGCAATTGCCGCACTTGGCCCAAATCCTCAGTCGACGCGTAGGCGGCGCGTCACTTGGCCATTGCTTTCCCAATATGTGTGTTTCTTGGCGATCCACGGATCGTTCATCGCCGGCTGAATGTTGCCGCTCATGTCGATCGCGCGCGAGGTCACGGTGTGCTCCCCGGGCGAAGGCTTGGGCCAGTCAAGAGACCACATCTTCCAGGCGAATTCCGCCTCGTCGCTGCCGATTGTCGCCGGCATCCACGGCCCATCGTCGATCTTCACCTCGACCCGGTCGATCGGCGCGCCCCAGGCGGCTCCGACGATCCGGTAATCGTTGCCGATATGGGTGACCCGGGCCGGCGCCGATTTGAGGCGCGCCCGTCCGACGGACGTTTCTACCCACACGGTCTCGCCGTTATGGTCTTCCTCGCGGAGCGTGACGTAGTCGCGTCCCATGAACCGGTTCTCGAAGCGCTGGTCGCGCACGTCGATGCGCTTGAGCCATTTCACGTTGGCGACCCCGTACCAGCCCGGCGCTATCAGCCGCAGCGGGAAGCCATTATCGGCCGGTAGGGCAGCTCCGTTCATCTCGTAGCAAAGGACATTCTTTGGGTCCATCGCATCTGCCAGCGACATGCTGCGCGCGAAATTCTGCTTGAACTTGACGTCGTCGGTCCGCTTGATCTCGCCTTCGTCGGCGGCCCAGAAGACCACTTCGATGCCGCTGTCGAGGACGCCGGCCTCCTTTAGGATCGGGGCGAGCGGCGTACCCGCCCAGCGCGCATTACCGATGCCGCCATTGAAAAACGGAAGGCCGGTATTGCCCGAACATTCGATCGTGAACGTGACTTCCTGGCGCGGCCGTGCCTTGATATCGGCAAGCGTCAGGGTCGTCGGCTTTTTGACCAGGCCGCCGATTTCGAGCTTCCAGGTGCCTGCGTCGATGACTGGCCGGTTGAAATGCGCGATTGAAAAGAACTTGTCATTGGGCGTTACCCAGGAATCGAGATCCTCCCAAACGAGCTGATTCTTGATGACCTCCGGAACCGGGTTCGGTGGCAGTTGGTCGAGCCATTTGACGACTTTCTCGCCGGGCCGGCTTGGAAAGGCATAGGCGTGTTGGCTCGCGAAGAATGCCGCTAGGCCCGCCAGCGCCGCGCTGCCCTTTGTGATGAATTCTCGACGCGGAATCCGCAGGCTTGCTGCGGATTTGGTGATGTCTTGATCGTGCATGGTATTCCTCCCCGTTAGTGGACCTGTCGGCCGGTCGATGAAACGCTAGTCCCGTCCGTTGTTCCCGCAAATGTCACATCGTCCATTTTTGTTGCCCGATCGTTCAGAGGAGGATTAGACCGGATGGGTAGTTGCTCGGGCGGCTGTATTGCCGGATAGTTCGAGATGCCTGGCCGAAAAACGCGTTGTCAAAGGGAGCAGCCGATCGTTTCCGGAGGTGTAGTGCATGGATGTCCTTTCCGATGTGCTCCGAGCCGTTCGCCTCACCGGTGCGATCTATTTCGACGTCGACGCCAGCTCTCCCTGGGTCGGCGAGTCGCCGGGCACGGCCGACATTGCCGCCGCCGTCATGCCGGAGGCAGAGCACATCATTTCTTTTCATGCCGTGATGTCGGGCTCGTGCTGGGCCGCGCTGGCAGACGATTCGGTGCCCCCGGTGCTGGTGAACGCCGGTGATGTCGTTGTCTTCCCCGGTGGTGTTCCGAACGTGTTGAGCTCCTCGCCCGGGGCGCGGGGCGAACCCAATATGGCGATGTATTATCGGCCGATAGGCGAGAGCCTGCCGTTCGCGGTGATCCATGGTGGCGGTGGAGACGAGCGGACCCGGTTCATTTGCGGGTATCTTGGCTGCGATGCGCGTCCCTTCAATCCTCTCCTCGCCGCGTTGCCGGCCATCCTGTGTGCCCGCAAGCCCGCCGATGGAAGCAGCTGGGTTATCGACCTTTTTCGGCTGGCGCTGGCCGAAGGTGGCAGTGGGCGGGCGGGCTGTGAAACGATCCTCGCCAAGCTGAGCGAGCTGATGTTCGTCGAGATCATCCGCCGCCATCTCGAGACCCTCCCCGACGATTCGCGCGGCTGGCTGTCAGGCCTGCGGGATCAACATGTCGGCGAGGCGCTCCGGCTCATCCACGCTCGCCCCAGGGAGGAATGGACATTGGACCGGCTCGCCCGCGAAGTAGGGCTCTCGCGCACGGCCTTTGCGAGCCGCTTTACCCACTATGTCGAGGTCTCGCCCATGCACTATCTTGCTCGTTGGCGTCTGCAACTGGCAGGACGTTTGCTCGAACGGCCCGAAATGAGCATCGCGCAAGCGGGGGCCGAGGTCGGCTACGAGTCGGAAGCCGCCTTCAATCGTGCCTTCAAAAAGTTCGTCGGCATTCCACCTGGCACCTGGCGAAAGGGGCGGTCGGCGTTGCTGGAGGCTCAGAGATTGCCCGCTGGCGTCGTGCAATAGGCGAAGCCCTGGCACAAAGAGGAAGACGTGACCGGCAGCCTCGACGTTTTCGGCGAGGCGTTTCAGGTTTCGCGCCTCAATCCTTCGCGCGCTCGACATAGGCGCCATCGGCGGTCATCACCACCACGCGGGTGCCGGCGCTGATGTGTGGCGGCACCAGGGTGCGCACGCCGTTGGACAGCGTTGCCGGCTTGTAGGACGAGGACGCCGTCTGGCCCTTGGTCACCGGCTCGGTCTCGACCACCTCGAAAGTGGCGCGCTGCGGCAGCACCAGCGAGATGGCGATGTTGTTGTACTGCGAGATCTGCACCGGCATGCCTTCGACCAGATAAGGCGCCATGTCGCCGACCACGCTTTCCGGCACCGCGACCTGGTCGTAAGTCTCCGGATTCATGAAGTGAAAGCCTTCGCCGTCGCGGTAGAGGAACGTGTGCTCGCGCTCCTCGACATAGGCGCGCTCGACCTGCTCGGTGGTGCGGTAACGCTCGGAAACCTTTACCCCGTCGGAGATACGCCGCATGTCGAGCTGGGTGACCGGCGTACCCTTGCCAGGATGAATGTTTTCGGCAAAGAGGATCACATAAAGCTTGCCGTCCTTTTCGACGACGTTGCCTTTGCGTAAGGAGCTGGCGATGACCTTCACGGGTTTCCATCCTGATAAAATTTGTTGGCGCAAATCGGCTGGAGAGGCCGTTGCGTGCGGCCTAGCGCATCTTGGCCGCAATCGCCAGCCCTCTGTGCAATTCCCCTGAAGCCGATGACCGTCGCCTCGCCGTGGTGGACGCCGCATGTCCACGCCGACCGCCGGCCGCGGCTGATCCTGCGCAATGCCATTGCCGCCGGCATGCGCGATTGGTTCGCCCGCCGCGACTTCGTCGAGGTGGAGACATCGGCCCTGCAGGTCTCGCCCGGCAATGAAGCGCACCTGTCGGCCTTTGCCACCGAGGCGATCGGGCCGGACGGGCGGCGCCAGCCGCTCTACCTCCACACTTCGCCGGAATTCGCCTGCAAGAAGCTGCTTGCCGCCGGCGAGGAGCGCATCTTCAGCCTCGGGGCTGTCTGGCGCAACCGCGAGCACGGCCCCTTGCACCATCCTGAGTTCACCATGCTCGAATGGTACCGCGTCGGCGAGACCTATGAGAGCCTGATGCGCGACTGCGCCGAGCTCGTCGCGCTGGCGGCCGAACGGACCGGAGCGAAGCGTTTTAGCTTCCGCGGCCGCGAGGTCGACCCGTTTGCCGAGCCGGAAAGGTTGAGCGTCGCCGAGGCCTTTATGCGTCACGCCGGCATCGATCTGCTGGCGACGGTTGCAGCCGACGGCAGCACCGACCGCGCGGGGTTGGATGCCGCCCTGGTCCAGGCCGGATTGCGGACCGCGCCCGACGACAATTGGGCAGACCTGTTCAGCCGGGTGATGGTCGAAAAAATCGACCCGGCGCTGGGGCAGGGCCGCGCCACCATCCTTTTCGGATATCCGATCTCGGAGGCGGCATTGGCCCGGCCGAGCGCCGACGATCCGCGCACCGCCGAGCGCTTCGAGCTCTATTGCTGCGGCGTCGAACTCGCCAACGCCTTCGGCGAGTTGACCGACCCGGCCGAGCAGCGCCGGCGCTTTGCCGCCGAAATGGACGAAAAGCAGCGTGTCTACGGCGAACGCTACCCGATCGACGAGGACTTCCTCGCCGCGCTCGCCATCATGCCGCAGGCGAGCGGCGCGGCGCTCGGCTTCGACCGGCTGGTGATGCTCGCCACCGGCGCGCTCAGGATCGACGACGTAATCTGGACGCCGGTGGCCGCTTCCTGATGATAGGTTGGGCAAGACCGATCTCGCCCGGCTTGAAACCCAGGATTAGATGCTCGGTCCAGGCCGCCGCCGGCTGCGTCTAGCCAGAAGATTGGCGACGACCAGGAGGATGATCGACAGCCCCATCATCAGTGTCGCTGCGGCGGTGATTGCCGGGGAGAGCTTTTCGCGCAAGCCAATGAACATTTCGAGCGGCATGGTGCGTTGGTTGGCGCTGGCCAGGAACTGCACAACGACGACCTCGTCGAACGAGGTGACAAAGGCAAAGGCGGCGCCGGACAGCACGCCGGGCAGGATCAGCGGCAGCATCACCCTGAAGAACGATGTGACGGGCCTTGCTCCGGAGATGGCGGCAGCGCGCATCAGATTGCGGTCGAAACCGGTGAGGCTCGCTCCCACCGTGACAACGACGAACGGGCTGGCGAGCGCGGTGTGCGCCAGGATGATGCCGGCATAGGTGCTGGCTAGGCCGACGCGGGCATAGAACAGATACGAGCCGACGGCGGTGATCACCACCGGCACGATCAGCGGCGACAGCAGCAGCGGCATCACGATGCGGCGGCCGGGAAACTTTTCGTCGGAAAGCGCAATCGCCGTCAACGTGCCGAGTATCGTTGCGATCAGCGTCGTCCCGAACGCAACGATCAGGCTGTTGCCGATCGCCGATTGCCAGCGTTGGGTGCCAAGCACGACCGCGTACCAGCGCGTCGAAAATCCCTCCAGCGGAAAGATGAAGAAGGCGCCGCTGTTGAACGACAAGGGGACAGGAACGAGGATCGGCACGAGCAGGAACAGGATCACCATGCCGCACCATAGCCAGAGCAGGGTTATGCGGATTCTTTCGCCTGTTGTCGGATAGGGAGACAGCAGCATGGCTACACCAGCTTGAGACGGTCGAGGCCGAGGATGCGGGCGAAGACGCCGAACAGCGCCAGGGTGAAGACGAGCAGGATGAAGCTCAGCGCTGCCGCCATCTCCCAGTTCAGCTCGACATTGACGTAGTTGGCGATGAAATTGCTGATCAGCTGGTCGCTTGCCCCGCCGATGAGCGCCGGCGTGATGTAGTAGCCGAGGCAGAGAATGAAGGTGAGCAGGCAACCGGCCATGACTCCTGGAAAAACCTGTGGAAGATAGACGCGGCGGAACGCGGTGAAGGGTTTTGCGCCGAGCGAATAGGCGGCCTTCATCTGCGAGGCCGGGATCGTGCGCATGACGCTATAGATTGGCAGCAGCGTGAACGGCAGCTGGATATGGGTCATGGCGATGATCAGTCCGATGCGGCTGTACATCAGGTCAAGCCGGTCGTCGGCAATGCCGAGCCACAACAGCAAATCATTGACCAGGCCGAATTTCTGCAGGAGCACGGTCCAGGCCGCGGTTCGCACCAGGATCGACGTCCAGAATGGCAGCAGCACCGCGACGATGAGGATGGCGGCGAGGCCCTTGGGCACCGAGGCGATGAGATAGGCGAGGGGGAAGCCCAGTATCAGCGTGGCCAGCGTCACCGCCGCGGCGACGAAGAATGTGCGCATGAACACCTGCAGGAAGATCGCCTGTTGCGGCGGCACTCTGTCAATGCCTCCATCGGCGTTCCAGCGCAGATCAAGCGCGCTAAGCAGGTAGAACGACGTCACGCTATGGGTGCCGCTCTCGATGGCCGGCCACGTGCCGGGCGCCGACCAGAACGGCACGCCTTTCATCACCTCCAGCGGCGGCCTGTCGGCAGCCTCAAGTTGGCGTACCGTCTTGAGCACCTGGCTGCGCGCACCGGGCAGGCGGGCGTTGAGGCTCTTGGCGAGTTCGTAGGCGGTGCCCTTGGCCTGATTGTCCCTGAGGTCGGCGGCAAGGGCCAGGAAGGCGGCATCGCCTGGCAGTCCCGCGCCGTTCCAGCCGCGCAGCGCCTGGCTGGTCTGCGGCAGGGCGTCAGCAATCGTCGGATCATAGACGGCGCGCGACAGCAGCAGGACGATCGGGATGCCGAAGCTCAGCGCCAGCAGCACAAGCAAAGGTGCCGCCAGCGCCAGCGACCGTAATCGATCGCCGAACTCAGCGCGCCGAAGCTTTGCCGTGACGGATTTCGCCGCCTTGGCATCGGCAGCCGACCGGTCGCGCACGATGCGCGGCCGATTCAGTTCCGTGGGCCCAAGCGCCGTCATTTTTCCTACTGCGCGAGCCAGGCGTTGAAGCGCTTGACCAGATCCTCGCCGTAGTCGCCCCAGAATTCGGTGTCGGCGACCAGATAAGCGCTCATATGGTCGGGCGCGTTCGGCAATTTGGGCAGCGCGTCCGGCGCGACAAAGGAAGCTGCATCGGTGCGCACTGGCCCGTAGGTGATGTAGCTGGCCAGCTTGGCGTTGATTTCCGGCTGGCTGATATAGGCAAGGTACTTGTAGGCCAGGTCCGGGCTCTTGGCCCCCTTCGGAATGGCGATCATGTCGTATTCGAGGATCTGGTTGTTCCAGACGATCTTGAACGGCGCCCCGTCCTTGTCGATGGCATTCTGGATACGGCCGTTCCAGGCGGTGGTCATCACCACTTCCTTCGAGGCGAGGAGCTGGGGCGGCTGTGCGCCGGCGTCCCACCAGACGATGTCTTTCTTGATGGTGTCGAGCTTCTTGAAGGCGCGGTCGACGCCTTCCGGCGTGGCCAGCACCTTGTAGACATCGGCCGGCGCGACGCCATCGGCCATCAGCGCCCATTCCAAATTCTGCGCCGGGAACTTGCGCATCGCACGCTTGCCGGGAAACTTGGTCGTGTCGAAGATATCGAGCACCGAGGTCGGCGCCTCCTTCAGCACGTTGGGATCGTAGGCGAGCACGTCGCCATAGGCGTCGAGACCGACACCGCAGTCGAGCGCGGAGCCTTCGAGGAATTTCTCGCGCGGCGCGATCTTGGAATAGTCGAGGCGCTCGAGAATGCCGGCGTCGCAACCTTGCAGCACGGTCGCAGTCTCGACCGTCACTAGATCGATCGGCACGTTGCCGGTGTCGACCATGGCTTTGACCTTGCCGAGATCGCCGAGATATTCCTGCTCGACGATCTTGACGCCGGTCTCCTTGCTGAATGGTTCGAACCACGCCTTGCGCTGGGCATCCTGCCAGGCGCCGCCGCTGGCCATGATCGAAAGCTCGTCGGCGAAGGCGACATGTCCTGAGGTGATGAATGCTGTGGCTGCCGCAAAGGCGAACAGCCGTGCTTTGGTGATTTTCATTGTTGTTATTCCCCTGTTTTCGAGATGGAACCGCCCGTTCCGGCATCTGTCGGGAAGGCGCGGCAGTCGTTGGGCGCGCAGGAAACCGTGACCGGTTCCCCGTTGCCCATGGTCGCTTCGGGGCCGACCTTGACGGTCAGCACCTGTCCGTTTTCCAGCCTGGCCAGAAGACGCTGGTGGTCGCCGAGATAGATGCGGCCATCGACCGTGCCGGCCAACGCATTTGCTCCGTTCGAAGCGGGCGCAAGCTTCAGCCGCTCCGGGCGGATAGCGATATGGCAGGCCGCGCCCTCCGCAACACCGATGGCCAGCGCCGTTACCGAACCGCCGCCGTCCAGCGCAACGCGGCACTCCTTGCCAGAGACGCGGTCGACCTTGCCGAGCAGCGTATTGTTCTCGCCGATAAAGCTTGCGACAAACGAAGTTTGCGGCGCGTTGTAGAGATCATCAGGCGAACCGAGCTGGGCAATCCCGCCATTGTTGAAAACGGCGACGCGGTCCGACATGGTCAACGCCTCGCTCTGGTCGTGTGTCACATAGACAATGGTGACACCGAGCATTGTGTGAAGTTGCTTGATCTCGAGCTGCATATGCTCGCGCAGCTTCTTGTCGAGCGCACCGAGTGGCTCGTCCATCAGCACCAGGCTCGGCTCGAACACCAACGCGCGGGCAAGCGCTACGCGCTGCTGCTGGCCGCCGGAAAGCTGTGCCGGCCGCCGGTCGCCGAACTGCCGCAGCCGCACCATGTCGAGCGCACGGCCGACGCGGGCCGCGACTTCCGTCTTGGTAATCTTGCGGACGGAGAGCGGGAAGGCGACGTTCTCTTCAACGCTCATATGCGGAAACAGCGCGTAGTTCTGGAACACCATGCCGATGTTGCGTTCGTAGGGCGGCAGCCTGTCTACCGACCGGCCTTCAAGCGTGATGACGCCGCTGGTCGGCCGTTCGAACCCTGCAAGCATGTTGAGCGTCGTCGTCTTGCCCGAACCGGAAGGTCCGAGAAGGGTAAGGAACTCGCCGCGCGCTACGCCGAGGTTCAGCCGCGTTACCGCGAAGGTCCGGCCGTCATATGATTTCTCGACATCGACAAATTCGACAAATCGCTGGCTGCCGGCATCGCCCGCCCGTGCAGAACCGGCACTGTCGCGTGACAGGGCTGTCGCTTCGGCCATCACGGACGTAAGTCCGTCGAGCTGCGGCAGAAGCTGCTTGTCGAAACGGGGTGGCGCTTGCCGTGCATATATCGGTCTCGCATGACGCTGCCGCACAATGGCGGCAAACCAAACTTGTATGCTCACACAATCGATCGCTAAAGAACCATAGATGCAGACAAGTTTGGCCGTCAAGCGGCTTTCTTCGCGATTGTGTGAGATTTTCCGGGCCGGATTTTGAAAATACCTACCGGACAAGTGCTATTGTCTGGAGCATTGTCTTATGCTAGATGCGCCGATAGCCAGAGCGTCAACACACCGAATCCGTCAATCCGCATGCTTCAGGACCTGCAACTCGCCTCGGATGAAGGCCCGGTGTACCGGCGCCTTGCCGACGCTATTGCCGAACGGATCACGTCCGGCACACTTGCAGTTGGAGACCGGCTGCCGCCGCAGCGCGAGATTGCCCGCGCACTGGGTATCAATGTCACCACGGTGACGCGCGCACTGTCGACGCTCCAGCAGCGCGGCTTGCTCGAAGCACGGCCTGGGCGCGGCACGACGGTCGCGGCCCGCGACGCCGGCGAAAGACCCGGCTTCGTCTCGGCGCCAAGCGACGACACCGGCGTCATCGACCTTTCCGTCAACCGGCCGGCAACCTCGGCCTATCTCGATGCGCTAGCGCTGCTGCTGCCGCGCCTGTCGAAGGACCGGCACTATGCCACGCTTCAGGATTATCATCCGCCCGAGGGGCCGCTTTGGGCGAGGACGGCAATCGCCGAGTGGATGCGACCGGTAGCGGGGGAAGGCGATCCCGGCCGCGTGGTGCTGGCGGCGGGCGCCCAGCACGGGCTGGATTGCGTGCTTGGCGCGGTGACCAGGCAAGGCGAGGTCGTGCTCGCCGACGAAGTGACCTATCAGGGCATCAACGCGCTGTGCCGGGTGCATGGGCTCGACCTCAGAGGCGTCGCGATGGACCGTGGTGGCATGCGGGCCGACGCATTCGACGCGGCCTGCGCGCAGCTCCGCCCACGCGCGGTCTTCCTGGTGCCGACCCTGCACAACCCGACGACCATTACGCTATCCGAGGATCGCCGGCACGAGCTGGTGACCGTGGCCCGCCGCCACAACGTCCTCATCATCGAAGATGACGTCTACCGGCCGCTGGCAGACAATCCGCTGCCATCGCTTGCCAGCCTCGAGCCCGAATTGACGGTTCACGTCGGCGCCTTGTCGAAATGTCTTGCCCCAGGGCTGCGCCTCGGTTTTGTTATCGCGCCACGCGCCATAGCCGGCCAGGTCGCAGCGGCTTTGCGCATCAACTGCTGGAGCATCAGTCCCTTGACGGGGCTGATCGGCGCGCGGCTGATAGAAGAGGGCTTGGCGGCGCGCATCATAGAAACGCAGAAGCAGGAGCTTCGCCAGCGCCAGGCCATCCTCACCGAAATCCTCGGCCGCTTCGATGTCCAGAACCACCCCACTTCGACGCATGCCTGGCTGCGCCTTCCGGAGCCGTGGCGTGGCGCCGGTTTCGCTCGCACCTGCCTGGAACGTGGCGTTGCTGTGCTCCCGGGTGACGCCTTCGCGGTTGGGCGCGAGCCGGTACAGCACGGCGTGCGCATCAATGTCGGCGCCGCGCGCTCGCTCGACGATCTGCGCACGGCCCTGAACACCATGGCCGAACTGTTATCGGCGGGCCATCTGCAATTGCCTGGCTTCGTCTAGGAATTTAATGATGGCAGCGTCGGAAAGGGTCGAAAGCGCCATCGTCGGCGCCGGTGTTGTCGGACTGGCAACGGCACTCCGGCTCGCAGCTGAGGGTCGCAAAGTCCTGCTCATCGACCCCAATGAGCCGGGCTCCGGGGCCTCCTTCGGCAATGCCGGAACGATTGCCGAATATGCCTGCATGCCGGTGGGCAATCCGGCTGTGCTGCGCGCGCTGCCAAAGCTGCTTCTCGATCCTGACAGCCCTTTTTCCTTGCGCTGGCCGGCGCTGTTGCAGCTTGCGCCATGGCTGGTTCAGTTCGTGAGGCAATCGCTTCCGGCGGCCACCCGCGCCAATGCGCTGGCGCTCGCCGGCCTACTGGCCGAGGCCCTGCCGGCCTGGGAAGAGATGGTGGAGGAGGCTGACTTGGCCGACCTGCTGCGCCGCAACGGCTGCCTCTACCTGTATCGCCGCGAGAGCGATTTCGCCAAGGCCGCCGGGGGCAGGGCGCTGCGCGCCGGGTTTGGCGTCCATCAAGAGGTTCTGACACCGGAAGAGGTCGCCGCGCTGGAGCCTGGCCTGCCCGCGACCGGGGCCAGCGGCCTGTACTTCCCCGACTCGATGAATGTCACCGATCCCAAGACAGTGATGCGGCGGCTGCTCAATGCCGCGACCGCCCGCGGCGTTTCGGTAGCGCAGGCTGAGATAACCGGGCTGCGGGTCGAGGCGGACGGTGTCAGGCTCAGCGGTTCCGGCTTTCGCATCAAGGCGAACACGGTGGTGATCGCCGCGGGCGCGCAAGCGCGGGCGTTGGCCATGCAGGCCGGCGACAGGATCCCGCTCGAGACCGAACGTGGTTATCATCTCGAATTCCCGACCGGGGCGCCCCTGCTCCATCGCCCGGTCTGTCCTGTCGATCTCGGCTTCTACATGACGCCGATGAACGGCCGGCTGCGTGTCGCCGGAACCGTCGAGCTCGGCGGGCTTGCAGCGCCGGCAAATCCACGCCGGCTGGCGCTGCTCGATCGCGGTGTCAGGCAGTTCTTTCCACAACTCGGCCGGCCGTCATCCGAGTGGCTCGGGTTCCGGCCGTCGCTGCCCGATTCCCGGCCGGTCATCGGCCCGTCGCGCGGCAGCTCCAGGGTGATTCATGCCTTCGGTCATGGCCACCTTGGCCTGACACTCGCTCCGATCACTGCACGCCTGGTCGCTGAACTGATCAGTGGTCGCGGCGATCCAGCGCGTGTCGCGGCGTTTTCGGCTGGTCGCTTCCGCGCCTGATCGATCGAACATTTCGCCTTCGGGTTGATCAGGAGTCTATTTCCGATCAGGCCAGCGTAGGTGCAAAATCAAAGATCTTGTGCGTCTAGAAGGACGCACCAGCTCTAGATCGGTCGCGCCGACCTGGGGCTAGATGCCTCCTGATTGTCCGCTTCTCCCATTGCAGAAGCGGCACCGGGACAATAGATGGTGCAGCAGCGGCTGCCCTTCAGCCAGCCGGAAATAACAGGATTATGCGCATGACCGATACGCTCGACGCAGCGAAACTGACCGATCGCGTCGCGGCCCTGGTCGAGGCTGCCAAACGGGCCGGCGCCGATGCCGCCGATGCGGTTGCGGTGCGCGGCCGTTCGACCGGCGTCTCGGTGCGGCTCGGCAAGGTCGAAGGCACAGAAGCGTCCGAGAGCGAAGACGTCTCGCTGCGTGTCTTCGTCGGCAAGCGGGTAGCGAGCGTTTCGGCAACGGCGGCATCCGACCCCAATATGCTGGCCGAGCGCGCCGTCGCCATGGCCAAGGTGTCGCCTGAGGATCCCTATCAGGGCCTCGCTGACCCGGCCTTGCTGGTCAAGAAGCCGCGCGACCTCGATCTGTTCGACGCCACCGAGGTGTCGGCGGACCAGCTGAAGGAGGCAGCGCTTGCCGCCGAAGCGGCGGCGCTTGCCGTCAAGGGCGTCACCAATTCGGCCGGTAGCGGTGCCAGTGCCGGGCTCGGCGGCCTGGTGCTCGCCACCTCGCACGGCTTCGTCGGCCATTACGTCGCCTCGCGTTTTTCGCGCTCGACCAGCGTGATCGCCGGCGAGGGAACCGGCATGGAGCGCGATTACGAATTCTCCTCGCGCCAGCATTTTTCCGATCTCGACGCGCCGGAAGACATCGGCCGCAAGGCCGGTGAGCGCGCTGTCCGCCGCATTGGCGCACGCAAGGCGGCGACCGGGCCGGTCGACGTGGTGTTCGATCCGCGCGTCGCGCGCGGCATTGCCGGCCACCTTGCCGGTGCCATCAATGGCGCCGCGGTGGCGCGCAAGACCAGCTTTCTGCGCGACATGATGGGCAAGAAGGTGGCTTCGGCCGCAATCACCGTCACCGACGAGCCGCTCCGGCGCCGCGGACAGGCCTCGCGCCCGTTCGACGGCGAAGGCGTCGAGGGCGAGAAACTGTTCATGGTCGACAAGGGCGTGCTCAACCACTGGTTCCTGTCGACCTCGGCGGCTCGCGAACTCGGCCTCGTTACCAATGGGCGCGGCTCGCGCAGCGGTTCGTCGGTCTCGCCATCGTCGACCAATCTCGCGATCGAGCCCGGGGAAAACACGCCGGAAGAGCTGATCAAGTCGCTTAAGACCGGCTTCTACGTCACCGAAGTGTTCGGCCAGGGCGTCGACATGGTGACGGGCGAATATAGCCGCGGCGCTTCCGGCTTCTGGATCGAAAACGGCGAGCTGGCCTATCCCGTCGCCGAGGTGACCATTGCCTCCAATCTGAAGACGATGTTCCTCAACATGGTTCCGGCGAGCGATCTCGACCGCAATTTCGGCACTGCCGCGCCCACGCTTTTGATCGAAGGAATGACCCTTGCCGGAGCTTGACCCGGCCGTCTCGGCCGGCGCTACTGAAGACTTGCAGCTGTTGCGCGATGCCGCCCGCGAGGCGGGGCTCATCGCCATGCAGTACTTCAACAACAATCCGCAAGTGTGGATGAAGGGCGGCACCTCGCCGGTCAGCGAAGCCGATCACGCCGCCGACAAATATCTGCGCGAGACCTTGCTGACGGCCCGGCCGGATTATGGCTGGCTGTCGGAGGAAACCGTCGACGACCCGGTAAGGCTTGTCGCGCGCCGCACCTTCGTCGTCGATCCGATCGACGGCACGCGCGGCTTCCTCGAAGGGCTGCCCACATGGTGCGTCAGCGTCGCGGTGGTCGAGAAAGGCCGAACGCTTGCTGGCGTGCTCGACTGCCCGGCGAAGGGCGAAATCTATTGGTCGCTGCCGGGCGAGGGCGCATTCCTGAACGGCCAGCGCATCAGCGTGCGTCCGCCGTCGGAAACGGCCGAAATTGCCGGACCGAAGCCGATGATCGACCTGATGCCGGCGAAATGGCATAAGCGGCTGAGGCGGGTGCCCTATATTCCTTCGCTCGCCTACCGGCTGGCGATGATCGCCGGCGGCCAGCTCGATGCCACCTTCGTTAAGGCCAATGCGCATGACTGGGACATCGCCGCGGCCGATCTCATCCTGCGCGAGGCAGGCGGCGCCTTGCTCGATCGGCACGGCCGCGCGCCGCTCTATGCCGGCGAAGTGATCCGTCACGGACCGCTCGCCGCCGGCAGCGGCGAACTCCTGGCCGTGCTCGCCGGCGTCATCGCCGGGCTGGACAATTGACCACTATCAATAGTTCCAAAGTCGGCGGCTTTGGTCTAGACCTGTCCCAAACTCACGATATGTGAAGGATCGACATGGCCGCTGAAGACGGAAAGAAACAGCTTTTGCACCTGGTGTTCGGCGGCGAACTCAAGAAGCTGGGCGGCACCGAATTCCGCGATCTCGACGCGCTCGACATCGTCGGCATCTATCCGGACTATCAATCGGCGCACGCCGTCTGGAAGGCCAAGGCGCAAGCCAGCGTCGACAATGCCCATATGCGCTATTTCGTCGTTCACCTGCACCGCCTGCTCGACCCCGAAAACAAGGCTGTCGGTTGACATCGATGAACCATGAAGCGGTCAAGCGGTCAGCCCCGCGGTCGGCGGTCAGACGTCGCAAGCCGAAGACGTTCTGGCGCAAGATCCGCGAACCGCTGGCGCAGTCGCGATTCGTCAAGAATGCGCTTGCCGCACTGTTTGCGTATTTCGTCCGCCTTGTCCGCGTGACCAACCGCCTGGTCGAAGGATCGGCGAAGTTTTCCGGCGGCGCCTATGCGCAGCTCGAGCCTGGCATCATCGCACTCTGGCACGGGCAGCATCTGCTGACCCCGGCCTATTATCCCAAAGGACGGCCGCTGGTTGCCATGGTATCGCGCAGCGCCGATGCCGAGCTCAACGCCCTGATGGTCGAGAAATTCGGCATCGAGGCCGTTCGCGGCTCTGGCGGGCGCGAAAGCGCAAGGCATCTCGACAAGGGCGGTGCCAAGGCGCTCATCGCCCTCAAAAAGTCGCTCGCCACCGGCAAGAATGTCGCCATGATTGCTGATATTCCCCACGGCACACCGCGCGATGCGGGGCTCGGCGTCGTCCTCCTGGCGCGGCTGTCCGGCCGGCCGATCCTGCCTGCCGCGATAGCCACCAGCCGCCGCAAGGTGATCGAGGGCAGCTGGGACAAGACGACGATCAACTTGCCCTTCGGCCGCTCCTCGATTGTCGTCGGCACGCCTGTCTTCGTGCCGGCCAACGCCGACGCCGCGGAAATGGAACGCAAGCGCCAGGAGGTCACGGCCTCGCTCAATGCCGCGACCGCCGAGGCCTATCGCCTTGTGGACGGTTCGAAATGAGTATGCGCTGGGCGCGCGCCTTCCTGACGGCCTACCGCTTCGCCGGGGCCGTCGCCTACCCGCTGGTCGGACCTTACGTCGCCTGGCGCACGTCCAGAGGCAAGGAGGACCGCATTCGCCGGCGCGAGCGCTACGGCGTCGCCGGACGCGAGCGCCCCGAAGGCCCGGTGATCTGGATCCATGCAGCCAGCGTCGGCGAGACCATCGCCGTCGTGCCGCTGGTCGAGAGCATTCTCGATTACGGCGTCAACGTCGTGCTGACGACGGGCACCGTCACCTCGGCACAGGTCGCCGAAGAACGGCTGGGCGACCGCATCATCCACCAATATGTGCCGCTCGACCTCAAGCCGGCGGTCAGCCGCTTCCTCGACCATTGGCAACCGGACCTGGCGATCATCGCCGAATCGGAGATCTGGCCGATGACCATCCTGGAACTCGGCGCCCGCCGCGTGCCGCAGGTTCTGGTCAACGGCAGGCTGTCCGACCGCTCCTTCAAGTCCTGGAAGAAGCGCGCCAACATTGCCGAAGCATTGTTCGAAAATCTCGCCCATGTCGTCGCCCAGTCGGATCTCGATGGCGAGCGCTTCCTTTCGCTCGGCGCCCGGCCGGTCACCGTGTCCGGCAATCTCAAGGTCGACACCGCGCCGCCGCCGGCCGACGAACGGGCGTTGGCGGCGCTGAAACGCCAGATCGGCGGCCGCCCGACCTGGGCGGCGATCTCGACCCATGACGGCGAAGAGGCGGTCGCCGCCGAAGTTCACGCCATGCTGCACAAGCGCCACCACGGGCTCTTGACCATCATCGTGCCGCGCCATCCCGATCGCGCCGGTCAGCTGGCCGCCCAGATTTCCGGCATGGGCCTGAAGCTGGCGCAGCGCAGCAAGGGCGACAGGATCACCGCCGATACCGATATCCTGCTCGGCGACACGATCGGCGAGATGGGGCTTTATCTGAGGCTGACGGAAATCGCCTTTGTCGGCCGTTCGCTGACTTCCGAGGGCGGCCAGAACCCGCTGGAACCGGCCATGCTGGAGACGGCGGTGCTTGCCGGCCGCAACGTCCAGAATTTTCGCGAGGCTTATCAGCGCCTGCTCGACAGTGGCGGCGCCAAGCTGGTGCGCGACCGCGATATGCTGGCCGGCGCCGTCAATTTCCTTTTGACCGACGAGGCGGCCCGCCATGAGATGATGGCGGCGGGTGCGGCGACGGTCGACGAGATGCGCGGTGCGCTGGCGCATACGCTCAGGTCGCTCGAGCCCTATATCCAGCCGCTGGTCGTCAAGTCGCGCCTGAAGGGCGCGAACGGGCGCTGACGTGACCTCGGAAGCGCCACCCTTCTGGTGGGAAGAGCCGGACTGGCGGGTGACGGCGCTGTCGCCGCTCTCCGCCGTCTATGCGCTCGTCGCCGGTCGCCGCATGCGGCACGCGCCGCGCGAAAAGGTCGAGGCGCCGGTGCTCTGCGTCGGCAACTTCACCGTCGGCGGCACCGGCAAGACGCCAGTGGCGATCGCATTGGCCGAGCAGGCCCGGCGCATGCAGCTCAATCCGGGTTTCCTGTCGCGCGGCCATGGTGGCTCCTTCGCCCAGCCGCATATCGTCGATCCGCACCACGACGCCGCCAAGCATGTCGGCGACGAGCCGCTGCTTCTCGCCGAACACGCGCCGGTCGCGGTGACGCCGAACCGGGCCGCCGGCGCCAGGCTTCTGCTGGAGAAGCTCGGCTGCGATTTCCTGATCATGGATGACGGTTTTCAGAGCGCGCGCATCCACATCGACTATGCGCTCGTCGTCGTCGACGCGCGCCATGGCATCGGCAATGGCCGCGTCATCCCCGGCGGGCCGCTGCGGGCAAACATCGTCGACCAACTGGTCTTCACCAGCGCCTTGCTGAAGATGGGCGAGGGCACTGCGGCCGATACGGTCGTGCGCCAGGCAGCGCGCGCCGGCAGGCCGATCTTCGAGGCGCACACCGCGCCGACCAGCAAGGTGACGCTGGCCGGCAGGCGGTTCCTGGCGTTCGCCGGCATCGGCCATCCCGACAAGTTTTTCGACACGGTAAGCGAGGCCGGCGGCGAGCTTGCGCTGACCCGACCATTTCCTGACCATCATTTCTACAGTGCGGACGAGCTTGCTGAATTGACGGCGACGGCGCGTAAAGCCGGTCTTGGCCTCATTACCACCGCCAAGGACGCTGCCCGCCTGCGTCACGGCGCAGCACCGCCGGAATTCCTCGACGGGCTCGACGTGCTGGAGATCGACACCGTCTTCGAGCTCGGCCACGTGCCGCAACGCATCATCGACGAGACGCTGGATGCCTGGCGGCAGCGCCGGCTTAAAGGCTGACCAGCAGCTCAGCACCGCGATGCGGGGACTGGAATTTGCAACTTTCCGCCGGTCGAACGTATTTTGTTCTTGCTTTGTGCCGGCAGCTATGCTACTAATTTGGGTATAGTGATGATTCACCGACGACCCGCCCTCGGCCCCGAGGCGGGTTTTTTATTTCAAGATAATCTCTAAGGTTTCGGTGTTGCCGGCCTGACGCCGCGGCAGAGCGCGAAGGGTCGCAACGGGGCGGCTTCCATTTGCGTCGGACTAGCGTCGGCGGCGTAGTTCCGGATGCGCTTCGATCTCGCGGCGCAGCGAGGCAGCGGCGTTCACATAAGGTTCCTGCCTGGCGACACTCCAATATTTAAGCTCGTCGAGCGGGATGCTCTCGCCGGTCACCGCGCAGCGCACGAAGGCGCCGGGGCTGGTCACCTGGAAGTCGCCGTCGAGATAGCGGATGCGGGCTTCCTTGCCGCCGGGGCCTTCGAAACGGTTCATCATGGGGTGGTGCCGAAATTCATGACGATGTCATCGCCACAAATTGCGGCGAGGTCAAGCTCGCTTGGCTTTGCCTGGTTCTGTTTCTGGCGGCACTTGTTCGAACAAGCCGGCAAAGCGGATGCCAATGCATGTCGCGCAAAAGTGTGCAGCGGTTTTGCGCGACATGCATAAACACAAGTACCTGAAGCGCGCCGCATCAGGCCGGTCGAACGCGACGCGCGTTAGGCATCTCATTCCTCGGCGATGATAAACTCTTCGATCTTCTCCGCTGGCAGCCCGGCCTGGACGGCGATGCGCCGGGCGAGTTCGGCGGCGGCGGCGCGCGGGCGCCCCAACGGCCGGTCGAGCCAGTAAGATATCGGGCTCAGCGCAGTGCGCTCGTCCACGGCGACGATGCGGCCCGATTTCAATTGGTCCACCGTCAACGGCGGACGCGCCAGCGCAATGCCGAGCCCGTGCGCGGCGGCGTCGAGCACGAGGTTGTAGTCCTCGAAACGGCGGTCGTGCGGCCGCGGCCGATAGTCCATCTCCTGCGCGGCGAACCAGGCGCGCCAGGCCGAAGCGTCGGAATCGTTGATCACCGGATAGTCGAGCAGCCGGGCAGGATCTCCGCGGCCGATCTCCCTGGCCAATTCCGGCGAGGCGACCGGGAACACATATTCTTCGAAAAGCTGCACCGAGATCCGGCCCGGAATGCGACCGCGCCCGCAGCGAATCGACAGGTCGATGCCTTCGTCGGCAAGATCGCCCTGGCGGATGTCGACGTCGAGCACGATGCGCAGCTTGGACGGGTGGTTCTCCAGCGCCGCCATGCGCGGCATCAGCCACAGCCCGCTGACCGAGGGGATCGAGGTCAGCCGCACCACCGCCGTACCGCGCGGCTCGACCCAACGGTCCGAATTGCTGGCGATCAGGGCAAAGGCTTCCGTGGTGCGCAGATGCAGGCGGTTGCCTTCGACGGTCAGAGAGACGCCGCGGGCGCCGCGATCGAAGACTTTCAGCCCGAGCCAGCCCTCGAGCTTGGCGATCTGCCGGCTGACGGCGCCGTGGGTAATGTTGAGCTTCTCGGCCGCCGCCGAAAAGCTGCCGGTCCGAGCGGCGGCGTCGAAGGCGCGCAGTGTTTCGAGCGGCAGCATCGGGTCTAAGCTGTGATCCATAGTCACAGCTGATCCTCGATTTGTTCGTTTGTCAACCGGCCCGCAATAGCGTTTCTCTACTTCATGGCATTGGATCGCGAGGACACCCAGATGAGCGCTTACACCGGCACGTTGAATACGACACAGCGCATGGATGCCAAGGCTGCCATCGCGGTGACGCTGACGGTGGTCGGCTGGGCCTCCGCCTTTCCGGCGATCCGCGCCGGCCTTGCCGCCTTCGGGCCGCTGGAACTTGGCGCGCTGCGCTTTGCCATCGCCGCGGTTCCGGCGGCGATCTTCCTCGCGGTCAAGCGGCCGGTACTGCCCAGGCTCGATGAACTCTGGCGCTTTACCTTCGGTGGTGCCGTCTTCGTCGCGCTCTACACGGTGATGCTCAATTTCGGCGAACTGACCGTTTCGGCCGGTGCGGCCGGCTTCATCATCAATGTCAGCCCGATCTTCACCGCCATCATGGCCATGGCACTGCTCGGCGAACGCTTCTCGGGCCTGGCCTGGGCCGGCACATTCCTGTCCTTCGCCGGCATCGGCATCATCGCCATAGGCGAGGGGCAAGGCTTGCATTTCAACAGCGGTGCGCTGCTTGTCCTCGGCTCGGCGCTGTGCTCGGCCGTCAACACCATCGTCCAGAAGCCGCTGTTTGCCCGCCACCACCCGCTGACCATCTCGGCCTCGAACATGGTGCTTGGAGCGCTCTGCCTGTCGCCGTTCCTGCCGAGCGGCCTGGCGCAGGCGGCGGCCGCCGATACCGCCGGGCTCGGCGCGGTCATCTTTCTCGGCATCGTACCCAGCCTGATTGCCTATGCCGCCTGGGCAACCGCACTTTCCCGGCTGCCGGCGGCGCGTGCCTCAAACTTCCTTTATCTGGTGTCGCCGGTGGCGACGCTGATCGGCTTCTTCTGGCTGGGCGAGGTGCCGACGCTGCTCGGCATAGTCGGCGGGGCGCTGGCGCTGGGCGGCATCGTCGTCGTGAATTTGAAGAGGTAAGTCAGAGGGTTCGGAGGCTTGCTTGAATTAAAAAGAGCCGTATCGAACGGCTCTTTTTGATTTCCCCTCTCCGGTTTGCTTCGCAAACCACCTCTCCCCACCTTGTGGGGCGAGGAACCCAAGGTTTTCAAGATTGCGGCCTTTGGCGATTGGCGTTTCCTCGCCCCCACCAAACTGGGGGACAGGTGGCCGCGGAGCGGCCGGAGAGGGGGCTGCGCCAGCGGACGTCGTAAGCCGCAGGCCCTACCGTCGCCCGAACAGCCGCTCGATGTCGGCGAGCTTGAGCTCGATATAGGTCGGGCGGCCATGGTTACAGGTGCCGGAGCCTGGCGTCGCCTCCATCTGGCGCAGCAGCGCGTTCATCTCTTCCGGTTTGAGCAGGCGGCCGGAACGCACCGAGCCGTGGCAGGCCATGGTCGCGGCTATTTTGTCCAGCCGCCCTTTCAGCGTGTCGACTGTGTCGTTGTCGGCGATCTCGTCGGCGAGGTCGCGCACCAGCTGCTGGACGTTGGTTTCGCCGAGCATCGACGGCGTCTCGCGCACCGCAACGGCGCCGGGGCCGAAGCGCTCGATGCCGAGGCCGAACCGGGCCAGCGTCTCGGAATGCATGGCAAGCCGCTCGGCGTCTTCCTCCGGCAGATCGACGATCTCCGGCAAAAGCAGCATCTGCGACGACACCGCGCGTGAGTGGAGGGCGTTCTTCAAGGCCTCGTAGACCAGCCGCTCATGCGCCGCATGCTGGTCGACGATGACAAGCGAATCCCTGGTCTGGGCGACGATATAATTCTCGTGCACTTGCGCGCGCGCCGCGCCCAATGCCGTGCCGAGCAGCGTCTCCGCCGCTTCGTTTTGGCCGGCGCGCGCGTCGGCACTGTGCAGCGGTCCGGCATCGAAGGCCGTCTGCTCGTCCTCGCCGAACCCGCCGCCCACATCGAGCGGCCGCTGTGGCGAGCGGCCAGGATCGAACCCGGCAAAGCCGGAGGCCCGATAGGCGGCCTCGTAGCTGCGGTGGCCGTTGGCCGGCCCGCCATGCGCATAGGATGCCGCGCCTGGCCGGAACGCCGCCATCATGCCGGCGGCCCCGGTGGTGGCGGCGCGGATGCCGGCATTGGCCAGCGCTTCGCGGATGGCGCCGACGATCAGCCCGCGCACCAGCCCCGGGTCGCGGAAGCGCACGTCTGCCTTGGCCGGATGGACGTTGACGTCGACGATCGCCGGATCGAGCGTCAGGAACAGCACGGTGACGGCATGGCGGTCGCGCGGCAGCACGTCGGCGAAGGCGCCGCGAATGGCGCCGGCGATCAATTTGTCACGCACCGGGCGGCCGTTGACATAGGCGTATTGCTGTAGCGCGTTGGCGCGGGTGAAGGAGGGGACCGAGACATGGCCGGCGAGGTGCACGCCGTCCCGCATCGCGTCGATGGCGATCGCATTGTCCGGAAAGTCGGCGCCCATCACCTGCGCCACACGGCGCAGCCGGCCTTCCGGGCTGTCGTCGGTCGCCGGCAGCTCCAGCGTCGAGCGGTCCGGGCCGGCCAGGGTGAAGCGCACGGCGGGGAAGGCGATGGCGATGCGCTTGACCACGTCGCCAATGGCCGAGCTTTCGGCGCGCTCGCCCTTCATGAATTTGAGCCGCGCCGGCGTGGCGAAGAACAGGTCGCGCACCTCGACCGTGGTGCCGCGATTGGCCGCCGCCGGCCTGACGGCGGAGACGCGGCCGCCGTCGATGCCGATCTCGGCGGCGTTTTCACTGGACGCGGTGCGCGAGCGGATCGACAGCCGCGCCACCGAGCCGATCGACGGCAAGGCCTCGCCGCGGAAGCCAAGCGAGCGAATGTCGTGAATGTTGTCGGCGAGCTTGGAGGTGCAATGGCGCGCAATCGCCAGGGCCAGTTCCTTTTCCGGAATGCCCGAGCCGTCGTCGCTGACGCGGATCAGGTTCAGCCCGCCACCGGCGGTGACGATCTCTACGCGCGTCGCGCCGGCGTCGAGTGCATTCTCGACCAGTTCCTTGACCACGCTTGCCGGACGCTCGATGACTTCGCCGGCGGCGATCTGGTTGATCATCGTTTCGGAAAGCTGGCGGATGGGCATGGCAGCACTATAGGCGGATTCGTGGTCGATGCGGGAGGGCGGAATTGAGGAAATCCACGCAGCTGAACGCGCTCGTGCACTCAACTCATGAGCTTGGGCAGCGCTGCCGCCAGTGCGTCGACGGCAAGGCGGACTTTCATCGGCAGATGTGGCGTCTGCAACCAAACGGCATGAACGTCGTAGAGAAACTTCGGCTGTTCCGGCAACAGCGGGACAAGCGCGCCCGCCTGGATGCGCTGGCGCACCAGCCAGTATGGCAGCCAGGCGAGCCCCATGCCGGCGGCCGCGGCATCGGCGATGGCATCGAGATCGTCGAGCCATAATCTGCCGACGGGCTTAACCTCCATCGCGGGCTGGCCGTTGTGCGGAAACAGCCACGGCTGAACGGCACGCCCGGAACGGCGGTAGATGATCGCATGATGGCTGCCGAGGTCATCTATCTGCTGCGGCTGGCCGTGCCGCTCAAGATAGGGCGGCGACGCGCAGACGACCATATGCTGGCGCGCGATGCGACGCGCTATCACCCCGGTCTGGTCCTCCAGATCGCCCGTGCGGACAGCGAAGTCGCAGCCATCCTCTACGAGATCGGCGATGGCATCGCTGAACGATAGGTCAAGTTCCAGCGCGGGATATTGCTGCGCAAGCCCGAACAGGATCGGGGCAACGCAGCGCCGGCCGAAATGCATCGGCATGAGCACACGCAGCTTTCCGCGCGGCTCGGCAAGCTGGTCGGCCGCCAACGCATCCGCGGCCTCCGCTTCAGCAAGCACCAGCCGGCAGCGTTCATAATAGGCGCGCCCGAAATCCGTCAGGCTTTGGCGGCGCGTGGTCCGGTTGATGAGGCGCACGCCCAGGCGCTCCTCGAGAAACCGGACATGCTTGCCGACCATCGGCCCGGACAGATCGAGAGCGGCGGCCGCGGCCGCGAACGAGCCCAGGTCGACGGCTTTGACGAACACGGCCATGCTCGTAAGGCGATCCATATTCAAAACCCACAGTTTCTGCTGATCTACTCAAACGGCCATTTATCCGCCTGATCGCCGCTGGCATAGCACATTCAGTTCAAATATTTTGGAGTCGTGACCGATGGCACGTGTCGTTCGTTTTTATGAGCTGGGTGGTCCCGAGGTTCTGCGCATCGAGAATGTCGACATGTCCGCGCCTGGGCGGGGCGAGGTTCAGATCCGTGTCAAGGCGTTGGGCCTCAACCGGGCCGAGGCGCTGCTGCGTTCAGGCAGATATATCCAGACCGCGCCGTTGCCTTCCGGTCTTGGGCTCGAGGCGGCGGGTATCGTCGAGATGGTCGGTGAAGGCGTGGACGGCTTTGCGCCGGGCGATGCCGTCAGCGTGGTGCCGCCATTGTCGATGGCCCGCTGGCCTGCCTATGGTGAGATTGCCACATATCCCGCCGAGCTCGTCGTCAAGCACCCGCCATCGCTGAGCTGGGAAGAGGCCGCCGCAGCGTGGATGCAATATCTCACGGCCTGCGGTGCGCTGGTCGACATTGCCAAACTTGGCAGGGAGGACTTTGTCGTTATCACCGCGGCGTCGAGCAGCGTCGGACTTGCGGCGATCCAGATCGCCAACATGATTGGCGCGACCCCGATCGCGGTCACACGGACATCTGCCAAGAAGCGGGCTTTGCTTGAGTTCGGCGCGACCCACGTCATCGCCTCGGCAGAGGAGCATCTGGAAGCCAGGCTGAAGCAAATCGCCGGCCCGGACGGCGTGCGCGTGGTGTTCGACGCGGTCGGCGGGCCGATCTTCGAGCCTCTGACGGCAGCGATGGCTCCGGGTGGCATTCTCATCGAATATGGCGGCTTGAGCCTCGACCCGACACCTTTTCCGCTACCTGCAGTGCTGGCAAAGACACTGACGCTGCGCGGTTATCTCGTCCACGAGATCGTGCGCGATCCAGTCCGGCTGCAGGCCGCCAAGGCGTTCATCCTTGACGGACTGAGCTCGGGTTCGCTGAAGCCGGCAATCGCCAGGACCTTTCCGTTCGACCAGATCGTCGAGGCGCACCGTTATCTCGAATCCAACGAACAATTCGGCAAGATCGTCGTGACGGTTTGACCGGGCATTGTGGGATAGCCTCACGCCTGCGCCGCCAGCCAGTCCCGCACCTTGCGGGCGTTGTCGCTGAGCTCGCGGTTCCTCGACCAGATGACATGAAAGCCCTTGCCGGTCGTCATCGTGTGGCCGGTGACGCGCACCAGCAGCCCTGATGCCAGCAGCCGCTCGGCGAGGTGACCCCAGCCGAGCGCGATGCCTTGCCCTTCCATCACTGCCTGGATCACCAGCGCATAGTCGTTGATACGCAAGCCACGCCCGGCATCGGCGATGTCGACACCGGCCGAGGCGAACCACTCGTCCCAGCTGGCGGCCTCGCGAAACGGCTCTTCGAGATGAATGAGGCGGTGCGATGGAAGGTCCGCGACGCGCTCCGGCAGCCCGAACCGGGCCACATAACTAACGCCGGCGACGGGGAATATCACTTCATCGGCCAGCGGCAGCGAATGATAATCCGGCCATTCCCTGGGCTCGCCGCCGCGGACACCAAGCGGGATATCCTCGGCGATGATGTCGAGATCGCGATCGGCGGTCTGGATGCGCAGGTCGATGCCCGGCAATTCGTCGCGAAACTGCTGCAGGCGCGGCATCATCCAGAACGAGGCGAAAGCGGTCGAGGCGGCGAGCGTCACATGAGCGCCGACGGCGATCTGGCGCAGGTCTTCCGCCGACTTGCGAATGTGGGACAGGCCGAGCGAGACGTCGGCATGGAAGCGGTCGCCGGCCTCGGTAAGGCTGACTTGCCGGTGGCGGCGCTGGAAGAGTTTCGCGCCGAGCTGCTCTTCGAGCCTGCGGATCGCATAAGACACGGCAGCCTGCGTCATGCCGAGCTCGCGCCCGGCGGCGGTAAAGCTCGACAGCCGCCCGGCGGCCTCGAAAACGATCAGGCTGCCGGCCGACGGCAGCAGGTGGCGCAAGCTTCGCATAAGCTGAGCTTATACAAGAGATCAGGATTTTCCAGCGTCACAGCTGCATTTTGTCTGGCTAGATTGGTCACCAACAGGAATATGGAGCCTCCATGAACGCACCGGCCGTTGAAGTGAGCGAACACACCAATCGTCGCGCGGGTGGCCGCCTGGGGCGCAAGGCGCTGCGGGGAGCTCCCGTAGCGTCATTTCCGACCCTGGTTCGCAAGATTCCGGTGTATCAGATGGTCCCGGACGAGGCGGTGGAGCTCATCCACCAGGAGTCGCTCTCGATCCTCGAAGAGGTGGGATGCGAGTTCCGCGACGACGAGGCTATCGCACTGTGGAAGGCGGCGGGCGCCGATGTCTCGGAGACAAGGGTCCGCATAGACCGCGCCCTGCTGATGGACCTCGTATCGAAGGTCCCGTCGGAGTTCACGCTCAATGCGAGGAATCCCCAGCGTTCCGTACGTGTGGGTGGCAACAACTCCATCTTCGTGCCGATGTACGGGGCGCCTTACGTGCGCGACCTCGACAACAACAGGCGCTACGGCACACTCGCCGACCTCAACAATTTCCACAAGCTCGCCTACATGGCGCCGGCGCTGCATTCGTCGAGCTCGATCATCTGCGAGCCGATGGAAATCGCGGTGCCGAAGCGTCACCTCCACATCATCCATTCGGCGCTGAAGCACTCCGACAAGCCGTTCATGGGCATCGTGACCTCCAAGGATCGAGCCGAAGATACGATGGCGATGGCAGGCATCGTGTTCGGCGAGGACTATGTCCGCGACAACCCAGTCCTGGTGGCCATCACCAACTGCAATTCGCCGCTGGTCTGGGATGCCACCATGCTGGACGCGATGAAAGTCTATGCGCGCCACAACCAGCCGCTGATCCTCGCGCCCTTTGCCCTTTGCGGCGCCTCGACTTCGGCCTCTGCCGTCGGTGCGGTCGCGCAGGTCAATGCCGAAGCGCTGGCGGGCGTCGCGTTCACACAGCTCTTGCGTCCGGGTTCGCCGCAGATCTACGGACAGTTCATGGTGACGGTCGACATGAAGACCGGCGCTCCCATGGGCGGCACGCCGGAGGCGGCCCAGATGATGTATCTCATGGGCGCGCTCGCGCGGAAGTATCGGCTGCCGTGGCGCACGTCCGGTTTCCATGTCGGCTCGAAGCTCAACGACGCCCAGGCGGGCTACGAGGCGAACATGCTGATGCATGCCGCCATCCTTGCCGGCGCCAACTACATCTGGCACTCCGCCGGTTGGCTCGAGGCCGGCCTGACCTGCGGCTATTCGAAATTTGCGACCGACTGCGAGCAGCTTGTCGGCTGGTACAAATATGCTGGCGGGCTGCCGTTCGACGATTTCAAGGAGGCTATGGCGGCGATCCGCGAGGTCGGACCGCAGGGCCATTTCCTTGGCACCCAGCACACGCTCGAACATTTCGAGTCCGCCTTCTTCATACCGAGCATCATGGACTTCAATTCGTTCGAACAGTGGAAGGCGGAAGGAGCAAAGGACCACGACACCCGCGGCCGCGAGAAAGCGCGCAACATGCTCGCCGATTACGAGGAGCCGAAGCTCGATGAGGGCATCGCCGATGGTCTCAAAGATTTGATTGCGCGGCGCGAGGAGAAACTGCCGGACAGCGTTAGTTGATAACGGGCGAAGACCCGATGGGAACCATAACGGAGGAAAAAATGACACTCTTCAGAAGCAACGGTGATCGCGTACCGAGCGCCATCGAAGCGATGGCCAGCGAGGCTCGTGCAGGTCGTGTGGATCGGCGCGAGTTTCTGGCTCTCGCAAGCGCCTTCGGCGCATCGACGGCCTTTGCCTACGGCATGATCGGCCTCGCCGTGCCGCAGCGGGCCTTGGCTGAAGAGCCGAAGAAAGGCGGCACGCTCCACGTTTCGATGTCGGTGAAGGCACAAAAGGATCCGCGCACCTACGACTGGGTGGAACTTGCGAACATTTCGCGCTGTTGGCTGGAGCCGCTTGTCCGCTACACGCGCCAGTTCACTTTCGAGCCGGTTCTGCTCGAAAGCTGGGAGGTCAACGACGACGCCACCGAATACGTGCTGCATGTGCGCAAGGGCATCGCCTGGAACAACGGCGATGCTTTCGGCGCCGATGATGTGGCCTATAATCTGACGCGCTGGTGCGAGAAGGCTGCCGCCGGCAATTCCATGGCCGCGCGCGTTGGTGCGCTGATCGATGCAAAGACCGGCAAGGCCAGGGAAGGGGCGATCACCAAGGTCGACGACAACACGGTGAAGCTGAAGCTGAACGAACCGGACATCTCGCTGATCCCGAACTTCACCGACTATCCGGCGCTCGTGGTCCATCGCAACTTCGACGCCGACGGCGCCAATCCGATCGAGAAGCCGATTGGCACCGGGCCGTTCGAACTGGTGTCCTATTCGGTCGGCCAGAAAGCGATCGTCAAGCGTCGTGAGACTGGCAAGTGGTGGGGCGGTGAAGCGCTTCTCGACGGCGTCGAATTCATCGACTACGGAACCGATTTCAACGCCTCGATAAATGCATTCGACTCCGGCGAAATCGATCTCAACTTCGAGACGCCGGCCGACTTCATAGACATTCTCGACAAGATGGGGCTGGTAAAATCGGAGGTCGCGACAGCGACCACGCTCGTCGCCCGGACCAACATCACGAACAAGCCCTATGAAGACAAGCGGGTTCGCAACGCCCTCCAGATGGCCGTCGACAACAAAGCGGTGCTCGAACTTGGCTACGCCGGGCGAGGCACTGTTGGTGAAAACCACCACGTCAGCCCGATTCATCCGGAATACTACGCGCTGCCCAAGAAGACACGCGACGCCGCGGGCGCCAAGAAGCTTATGACGGAGGCCGGGCAGGACGACTTCGAGCATGAACTGATCACCGTCGAGGACGATTGGCAAAAGAACACCGGCGACGCTATTGCCGGCCAATTGCGCGATGCCGGGATCAAGGTGAAGCGCACCGTGCTGCCGGGGTCGACCTTCTGGAACGACTGGACGAAATACCCCTATTCGATGACCATCTGGTACATGCGCCCGCTTGGCGTCCAGGTGTTGGCGCTCGGCTATCGCACCGGCGAGGCCTGGAATGAAACCGGCTACTCGAACCCTGATTTCGACGCCAAGCTCAAGCAGGCTCTCTCGCTCATCGACGTCGAGAAGCGCCGCGAGGTCATGAAGGACATCGAGCAGATCCTGCAGGATTCGGGCGTCATCATTCAGCCGTTTTGGCAGAAGCTGTTCAGCCACATGAACGAGAAGGTGAAGGACTACGGTGTCCACCAAACCTTCGAGATGGATCTCCAGAATGTCTGGCTGAACGCCTGAGTTGCCAGCAGAGGAGGCGTTGCAGGATTTCATGGACCGCAAGAAAGCCGACGGGCAAGATGCGTGGTACTGATAGCTTCCGTCAGTGAACAATCGGGGACACGCATGAAACTGCCACTTTTTGTTGCCGCGCTTTCGATGGCCTTGCCGGCGGCCGCGTTTGCCGGCCCGGCTGCCAACGCCGTGAAGTTCTTTTATGTCCCGTCGGTCAAATTCGAGGCCGATGCGCAATATCGCGACCGCTTCACCGCGCCAGTGACGAAACTGTTTGAACTGAACGACAATGCGGCAAAGAACCATCCGGATGAAGTTCCCTGCATCGACTTCGCCCCTGGTCTCGATGCGCAGGACTATGACGAGAAGACCGTGGCCAAGACGCTGACCCTGGCTGAAACGCTCAATGGCGACAGCGCCGAGGTGACGGCGACGTTCAACCTTTTCCCGGAAGGCGATGATTCCAAACGCGAAATGGTCTGGTCGTTGAAGAAGATCGACGGCCAGTGGAAGGTCGCCGACATTACCTCGAAGACCAGCGGCTGGACGCTGAGTGCGCTCGAATGCCTGGCCGGGCAGCCCCCGGAGTGATGCCGTGCCTTGCCGCCGTCCCTGGGTTCTGGCGACTGCGTGCCTGCTGGCCGGATTGAGCAGCGCCGCCGCTCAGGGCCTGTTGGGCGCGCCACCAGCAGACGCGCCGGCCGACAATGCGGCACCTCCGCTCGCAGTTTTGCCGCCGGCAGAAAACGCGCCGGCCGCACCCGTGCAGCCGGGCTCGCCGACTGCGGTGGTGAAGCCGTTCTACGAGCATGCCGGGCTCGAGGTCGATCCGGCTCAGCGGGGCCATTTCACCGACCCGGCAAAGTCGGTGCTGGACAAGAGCGACGTGCTGCGCAAGTCGGGGCAGGGCGAGTGCCTCGATGCCAACATGGCGCTCGACAATGCCGAATACGACAAGGCGGAGATCGACAAGAGCCTGAAGACCATCGAAGCGGTCAGGGGCGACGAGGCCAAGGTCGTCGTCGCCTTCGTCGTCTCCGGCAATCCGCACCGGCTGGAATGGAAGTTCAAAAAGGTCGACGGCGACTGGAAGATATCGGACCTGCTCTCGGTGACCGGCGAATGGGCGCTAAGCCAATACCAGTGTGAGTGAGAACGGAACCGATGAAGATCAGCAACATCCGCGTCACCCACGTCAACGTCCCGCTCGATGCTCCGTTCTGGTGGACGGCTGGTCTCTACGGCGGCGCCTCGAAATCGATCGTAGAGGTCGAGACGGACGAAGGCGTGGTCGGACTGGGCGAGGCGCCATGGTGGCATTTCGGCGAGGTGATCAAGGCCGAGATCGCGCCGGCGCTGATTGGCGCCGATCCGCTCGACATCGCCGACTGCGAGGCGCGCTGTGTGCCGCCCTGGCAGATCACCGCCAACACCGGCGAAAACGCAGCCACGGTGGCGTTCGGCGCCGTCGAACTGGCGCTGTGGGATATAAGAGGCAAGGTCTTCGGTATGCCGCTCTATAAGCTGCTCGGCGGCGCGGTGCGCAAGGACATTCCGTTTTCGGAATATTTCGCCTTTCGCGCCGCTCAAGGCGGAGCCGGCGGCGAGATGACCGCCGAAGCGATCGTCGACTACTGTCTCGGCATGCGAGAACAGCACGGCTCGACGATCTTCGAGGGCAAGCTGATTATGGGCGATCCCGAGCTCGAGATCAGGACAGTGCGCACGCTGCGCGAGGCGCTTGGCGATAAGGCGCAGATCAAACTCGATTCCAACATGCAGTGGTCGCTGACCACAGCGCGTTGGGTACTGCGCGAGATCGAGCCATTCAACATCCGCAATTACGAGGATCCGGTCGCGACCTTCGAGGAGATGGCAGCGCTGCGCCAGCATTCGCGCATTCCTTTCTCCACGCACATCCCGGATATCAGACGGGCAGTCGCGCTCGGTGCGCCGGATTACTTCGTCTGCAATTTCGCAGCACTCGGCGGATTGTCGAAAACTCTGAAATTCATCGCCGCCTGTGAGGCGATGGGCAAGGGGTTCTGGTGCTATTCGAACGATCTCGGCATCATGACATCGGCTTATCTGCACGTCGTGGCGGCGACACCGTGGATCACCGAAGCATCGCAGTCGCTGTTTCGCTGGCAGATCGGCGATGTCATCAAGGACGGTCCTTTCCGCCAGACGGGCAATACGGTGCGCGTGCCGGAGGGTGACGGGCTGGGCGTCGAACTCGATCCGGCTGCGATGAAGCGCTGGGCGGGCCACTTCGCTGAACACGGGCCGATGGGCCATTTCAGTGACCCGAACAATCCCGGCCGCTACCGGCGGCTCCCGCTCAACTGATGCTACGTATTTTCCTCAGAAACTCAGGCTCACCCGCGCCCGCGATAGGGGGCGACGCCGGTGTCGGGCAGCCACACACCTTCCGGCGGCGCGCCGGTTTGCCAGAACACGTCGATCGGAATGCCGCCGCGCGGATACCAGTAGCCGCCAATGCGCAACCACAACGGCTTGGTCGCGGCGATGATGCGGCGGCCGATCATGACGGTGCATTCTTCGTGGAAGGCGCCATGGTTGCGAAACGAGGTCATGAACAGCTTGAGCGACTTCGATTCCACCAGCAGCGCATCGGGTGCGTAGTCGATGACGATATGGGCGAAGTCCGGCTGGCCGGTGACCGGGCAGAGCGAAGTGAATTCCGGGCAGGTGAAGCGAACGATGGCCGGCGGGCCGTCGCCGCGCGAAAACGGCACGGTTTCCAGGACTGCCGCTTCGGGGCTCTGTGGCGCCTCGACGTTGGTGCCGAGCTGGGTGAGGTTTTTCGTATCGGTCATGGGCAGGTTCCTTGCTGCATGTCGCCCAAAACTGCGCAGCGATTTTGGGATAGCGACATGCGTAAAAACAAAAATTTGCCGCTCATTAGCACAATTTGAAACAGCAGGAAGACGATGACTAGCAACGACCCGCTCCTCCAGCCCTATCAGCTCAAGCATCTGACGCTGAAGAACCGGGTGATGTCGACCAGCCATGAGCCGGCCTATTCCGAGGACGGCATGCCGAAGGAACGCTACCGGCTCTACCATGCCGAAAAGGCCAAGGGCGGCATGGCGCTGACCATGACCGCCGGTTCGGCGATCGTCTCGCGCGACAGCCCGGCCGCTTTTGGCAATCTGCATGTCTATGACGACCGCATCGTGCCATGGCTCGCCGAGCTTGCCGATGCCTGCCACGAGCACGATTGCAAGGTGATGATACAGATCACCCATCTCGGCCGCCGCACCGGTTGGAACAAGGCCGACTGGCTGCCCGTTCTGTCGGCTTCGCCGGTGCGCGAACCGGCGCATCGCGCCTTTCCCAAGACTATCGAGGACTGGGATATCGAGCGCATCGTCGCCGACTATGCGGCGGCCGCCCAGCGCTGCCAGGCAGCCGGTCTCGATGGCATCGAATTCGAGGCCTACGGCCACCTGATGGACGGCTTCTGGTCGCCGGCTACCAACCAGCGCGACGACGATTTCGGCGGCTCGCTCGACAACCGGCTGCGCTTCACCGGCATGGTGCTCGATGCGGTGCGTGCCGCGGTCGGCGAAAAGTTCGTCGTCGGCATCCGCATGGTCGCCGACGAGGACTTCGAGAAAGGCCTGTCGAAACAGGAAGGCGTCGAAATCGCCAGGCGGCTGGCCGGCTCCGGCAAGGTCGATTTCCTCAACATCATCCGTGGCTCGATCGAGACCGACGCCGCGCTGACAAAAGTCATCCCGGTGACCGGCATGCGGTCGTCACCGCATCTCGACTTCGCCGGGGAAGTGAGGGCGGCGACGAAATTCCCGACCTTCCATGCGGCGCGGATTTCCGACGTCGCCACCGCGCGCCACGCCATCGCCGCCGGCAAGCTCGACATGGTTGGCATGACGCGTGCCCACATTGCCGACCCGCACATCGTCAGGAAGGTGATGGAGGGCCGCGAGCACGAGATCCGCCCTTGCGTCGGCGCCACCTATTGCCTCGACCGCATCTATGAGGGCGGCGAGGCGCTGTGCATCCACAATGCGGCGACGGGCCGCGAGGCTGATATCCCGCATATCATACCGAAAACCGAGGGACCGAAGCGGAAGGTGGTCGTCGTCGGCGCCGGCGCCGGCGGGCTGGAGGCAGCGCGCGTCGCCGCCGAACGCGGGCACCGGGTGACGGTGCTGGAAGCGTCGGGCCAGGCCGGCGGCCAGGTACGGCTGGCAACGCAGAACCCGCGCCGCAAGGAATTGATCGGCATCATCGACTGGCGCCTGGCCGAACTCGACCGGCTCGGTGTCGAGATCCGCTACGATACCTGGGCGGAGAAGGACGACGTACTGGCGCTGTCGCCGGACGTGGTGGTGATCGCCACCGGCGGCCTGCCGCAGAACCCGCCTCTGACGGCCGGCGACGATCTCGTCACATCGAGCTGGGACATCATGGCTGGCAGCGTCAAGCCGGCCGAGAATGTACTGCTCTATGACGACAATGGCGGCCATCAGGGTATGGGTGCTGCCGAACTGATCGCCAACAGCGGCGCCAGGCTGGAGCTGGTTTCACCCGAGCGCTTCTTCGCCCCAGAAATGGGCGGAATGAACCATGTGCCCTACATGCGCGCCTTCCAGGAAAAGGGTGTCACCGTCACCATCAACACACGGCTGCGTTCGGTGCGGCGCGAGGGCAACCAGCTGATCGCCGAGCTCGCTTCCGACTTCGCCGATGGCTGGCGCGGCGAGCGGCGAGTCGATCAAGTGGTGGTCGAGCACGGCACGCTGCCGCTCGACGATCTCTATCTGGCGCTGAAGCCGCTGTCGAAGAACGCCGGCGCGATCGATTACGAAAAACTGATCAATGGCGGCGACATCTTTCCGGTCCGCAATCCGCAGAGTGGCTTCGTACTCTTCCGCATCGGCGACGCTGTCGCCTCCCGCAACATCCATGCCGCCATCTACGACGGCATCAGGTTCGGCTTGCGGATCTGAGGAATATTTTGGATTGATTGGTGGCGCGCAGCCGAACCTCCGTACGGAGAGCCACCACGGTACTTCGGTCCGGTCTGCGCGCCGCGCACGCCGCCGGCCATCGCCGGGCACCGTACGATCTTGCGATTGCGGCAGGACGCTCAAAACATCCTGGCGGTGGCCATGCAGAACACGGTGATGACCAGCAGTCCGCCGGCGATGCGCTCGCCTTTTGTCATCTTCGCGCGCAACTGGGTTTGCTTCGCGGCATCAGCGCCAGCCAACTGCCTGCTGGCGGAACCCACCAGCGCGCCCTGAACCCCGGCGGCGATCAACGCCGTCAAGATGCCCAGCGCCAGTACCTTCTCCATCGAGCCGAAAGAGCCGTTGTGGAAGAAATACCACAGCAGCAAACCCGTGAGGAAAACCACGCCGGCCGCGCCCATTTGCGGCCGGAAGAAACGTTCCGCCCTGATCTCCGGTTCGCGGGCAACCGCGATGGTGGTGCCGGCCCAGAACACACCCGCCATGACGTGAAGGCCGAGGACGATAATGTAGACATATTGCATGACCGCATTTCCTCTCTTGCCCACCGCTAACCGTATTGATAGATATCAAATGATTAGATGTCAATGCATAAGCTCCGAGCCGGTTCCATAGGCTTTGCCCTTGTTCTAGTGTTGGACCATGACGCCGTTTGACCGCCCGCCGATCGGGATGAATCTCGCCCGCACCGCCAAGCTGGTCGCGCAGGCTTTCGACGCTGCCTTGGTCGAGGCCGGCGGCACGCTGCCGGTCTGGGTCACTTTGCTGTCTGTCAAGTCGCGGGAGCTGGCCAACCAACGCGAGCTCGCCGGCATGATCGGCATCCGGGGCGCAACGCTGACCCACCACCTCAACGCCATGGAGACCCAAGGCCTGCTGATGCGGCGCCGCGATCCCGAGAACCGCCGGGTTCACCAGGTGGAGCTGACCCAAGCCGGAGAAGCGTTGTTCCTGAAATTGCGCACCGCCGCGTTAGCCTTCGACAAACGGCTGCGGAAAGGACTGTCCGACGACAGGCTGGTGGAGTTTGCAGCGGTGCTGGCTGCGCTGCGAGCCAATGTCGAGAGCTAGAAATTTAGGCTAGGAAAACGCTATGCGCGTAATTTCGCTGAAGGACGCCAGGGCCACACTCTCGGCGGTGCTCGATCAGGTCATCACGGGAGAACCGGCCGTCATCACCCGGCGTGGCCGCAAGCAGGCGGTCATTCTGTCGTTCCAGGACTACGAAAGACTGGCGCTTGTGCCCAGCTTTGGACAATTCCTGGCAGCATTTCCCGGCGATGAGGGTGACCTTCCGCCTCGGCTCATCAGGTCGGTTCGCAAAGCCGGACCATGACGGATCTACGCCAGGCGGCCCTGCAGCACCGTCAGCCTGGCCTTTTTCGGCGTTCGCGCCACCAGCCATTCGCGCACCCTGTCCGGCGGCATCGGGAAAGCAATGGAATAGCCTTGCACCTGGTCGCAGCCGATCGCCATCAGCGAGTCGAGTTCGGCTTCGGTTTCAGCGCCCTCGGCAACGATCGAGATGCCGAGACCGCGAGCCAGTTCTGTGAGGGCTCGCACGATCTTGGTGTTGCCGCCGTTCTCGTTGATATTCTGGACGAAACGGCGGTCGATCTTCAGCCGGTCGATCTCGTTTGGATTGACATGGCTGAGCGATGCGTAGCCGGTGCCGAAATCATCGAGCTCAAGATGGATGCCGGCCGCGCGAATGTGCCGCAGCTTTGCCGCGATACCGGTCTTCTCGTCGTCGAGAATGACGGATTCGACGATCTCCAGCGATAGTTTGTGCGCTGGCAGGCCAGCCCTCTCCAGCATGTCGAACAGGAAGACTTCGAAATCTGTCTCGCGCAGCTCCGAGCCGGACACATTGACGGCGATCCGCCCGAAGCCGATGCCTGCGCGGTTCCATTCGGCTGCTTCGTCGATCGCCTTGGTAATGACGATGCGGCCAATCTCGGACATCAAGCCGCATTTTTCTGCGATTGGAATGAACTCGCCCGGCGCGATCATACCGCGCTCCGCATGCCTCCAGCGAGCCAAAGCCTCGATGCCACTGATGGCGCCGTCCGACAGCGACACCTGCGGCTGGAAATAGACCTCGAACGCCTTCTCCGAGATGGCGACCCTAATGTCGAGCTCGAGCTGCTTTCGATTGTCGAGTTCGCGCCTCAGCTCATCGGAGAAGAACGACAAACTGCCGCCGCCCTGCTTCTTGGCTGAATACAGCGCCAGATCGGCATGGACGAGCAGGTCCTGCGCATTGTCGGCATCGATCGGGTAGACCGCAATCCCGGCACTTACACCCGGATGGATCGTCGTGCCTCGGAATATGACCGGCTCATTGAGTTTGGCCAGCATGCGCCTGGCGACGACATCGATGTCTTCGGTGCTGCCGGCGTCGTTGAGGACCACAACGAATTCATCGCCTCCGAGACGCACGTTGAGATCCGACGTCCGGCAGGAATCGCGCATACGCTGCGCGGCCACCACCAGCACATAATCGCCAGCGGCATGGCCGAGCGTGTCGTTGATCTGCTTGAACCGGTCGAGGTCGAACTGCACCACGGCAACCCGTTCACGCCTTCGCCGCGCGCCGTTGATGAACGTATCGAAATGGTCGGTCAGGAAGGTGCGGTTGTGCAGGCCGGTTAGCCCGTCATGCACCGCAATAAAGGCCATGGAATTGCGTGCATCGACCAGCTCGCGCGTCCGGCGCAGGATGGCGTTCGACATCGGCCGGAAAATGAAAAGTGCCACCATCAGGATAACGCCGATGGTCGAGTAGAACAATGTCCGATGAAGATCGAGGAGCCTTTCGGAGCGCTGGTCCGCGTAGGCGCTGATGCGCTGGCCGAGTGCTGCGTAGCCCGACAATGTTGCGTTGGCAACGGATGCGTTCAGGTTGACGCGCTCCTCTCCACCTTTGTAGCCGCCGCTGCCAGTCGTGTTGAGCCGCGATTCGAATGAAGAGATCAGGCGCTCGCCGTTGGCGATAAGCCCAACCGAGAAGTAGTCGAGATGGTACGGCTTGGCGAAAAGCACGCTCTCGATCGATTTCGGATCGAACCTTGCCGGCGACACCGGATCGGCGGCGGTCCGCTCGAGTAGCAGATCGTAATTTTTCTCGAACTCCACCGTCGCTTGCTTGAGCGCGGTAACCAGGGCGCGCTGTTGATCGCGCGAGGCGCTGCCTGTCGCGCCGGCAAGGAAGACGATGCGCTGCGACAGGGCTTTTTGTGTGCTGACGATATCGAGCAGCGCTTGATTGTGCCGTTGGGTCGCCATCACCTGTTGCAGCAGGATGAAGGAGGCCACGACCATGGCGGCTATGATCAGCAGAGCCAGCCAGTAGCCCGATTTGATGAGGAGTATGAGCCTGCCTGAAACGGCGTGCACCGGCTGCTGCGACATTTTCTGAGGCGGCCTCTTGCCAACGAATTCTTGCGCGACAACCTTTGGCTTCAAAGTGTTAACAGGTTTGGGACGGCAACAGGCCGGCGGCGGCGACCGTGGCGGGAAACCCGCAAAGTGGTTATTGCAATCTTTCGCGGCGCCTCCGCATTTGAACATCGTGGCCTCTGCCGTGCCATTGCCGCCACCGGAGCGGTCGCTTTTGCGATGGATTTTTCGCCCGCGGGGCGCGACAGTCCTCATCGATCTCAACAGGGCCTGATCATGACCGAAGCATTCCTTTCCCACATCGACAGCGAGCTTGAAGGACTGAAAACGGCAGGCCTCTATAAATCCGAGCGGGTGATAAGCTCGACCCAATCGGCCGAGATCGAGGTCGGCGGCGAGAAGGTGCTGAATTTCTGCGCCAATAATTATCTCGGCCTCGCCGACAGCGCCGAACTGCGCGAGGCGGCCAAGCAGGCGCTCGACCGTTACGGCTACGGCATGGCGTCGGTGCGCTTCATCTGCGGCACGCAGGAAGAACACAAGCAGCTCGAGGCGACCATTTCTGACTTCCTCGGCATGGAGGACACCATCCTCTACGGCTCCTGCTTCGACGCCAATGGTGGCCTGTTCGAGACGCTGCTCGGCGAGGAGGATGCGGTCATCTCCGATGCGCTGAACCACGCCTCGATCATCGACGGGGTGCGGCTGTCGAAGGCAAAGCGCTTCCGCTACGCCAACAACGACATGGCCGATCTCGAAGCGCGGTTGAAAGAGGCGCGCGACTGCCGGTTCCGGCTGATCGCCACCGACGGCGTGTTCTCGATGGATGGCATCATCGCCAATCTGAAGGGCGTCTGCGATCTCGCCGACAAATATGATGCGATGGTCGTGGTCGACGACAGCCATGCAGTTGGTTTCGTCGGCAGGAATGGCCGTGGCTCGGCCGAACATTGCGGCGTCGAGGGCAGGGTGGACATCATCACCGGCACGCTTGGGAAGGCATTGGGTGGGGCGTCCGGCGGCTACACGTCGGGCAGGAAGCAGGTGGTCGACTGGCTGCGCCAGCGCTCGCGCCCCTATCTGTTTTCCAACACGCTGATGCCGGCGATCGCCGGCGCCTCGATCCGGGTGTTCGAACTGATCCGCAATGGCGATGCATTGCGTCAGCGCCTATATGCCAACGCAGCGCGGTTTCGCTCCGAGATGGGCAGGCTCGGCTTTACACTGGCTGGCGCCGACCATCCAATCATCCCGGTGATGCTGGGCGACGCGACGCTGGCGCAGGAGATGGCGGCGCGGATGCTGAGGCGCGGTATCTATGTCATCGGCTTCTCCTTCCCGGTGGTGCCGAAGGGCCAGGCGCGCATTCGCACGCAGATGTCGGCCGCCCATTCCAGCGCCGACATCGATCGTGCGGTTGAGGCGTTCGCCGCAGTCGGTCGCGAACTCGGCGTGATTTCCTGAACGGCCGGGACCGAAAAGCGATTCCGGATCAAGAGATTCAAGCGACTAAGGTTCTGGGGACGAAAGAATGTCGAACATGATGAAGGCGCTGGTCAAGGCCAAGGCCGAGCCGGGCATCTGGATGGAACAAGTGCCGGTGCCGGAGATCGGCCCCAACGACGTGCTGATCAAGATCAGGAAAACCGCGATCTGCGGTACCGACGTCCACATCTACAATTGGGACCAGTGGGCACAAAAGACGGTGCCGGTGCCGATGGTCACCGGCCATGAATTCGTCGGCACGGTCGCCGATTTCGGCGCGGCGGTGACCGAATACAAACTCGGCCAGCGCGTTTCGGGCGAAGGCCACATTGTTTGCGGCCATTGCCGCAACTGCCGGGCGGGCAGGGGGCATCTGTGCCGCAACACGCTTGGCGTCGGCGTCAACCGGCCGGGCGCCTTTGGCGAATATCTGGCGATCCCGCAGCACAATGTCGTGCCGATCCCCGACGACGTGCCCGACGAGATCGCCGCGATATTCGATCCCCTGGGCAATGCGGTTCACACCGCATTGTCCTTCGATCTCGTCGGCGAGGACGTGCTGGTCACCGGCGCCGGGCCTATCGGCATCATGGGCGCATTGGTGGCGCAGTGCGTCGGCGCGCGCAAAGTGGTCATCACCGATATCAACCCGGTGCGCCTGGCACTGGCGAAAAAGCTCGGCGTCCAGCATGTCGTCGATGCCTCGAAGGAGAAGTTGCGCAATGTCATGCCGGCGCTCGGCATGACCGAGGGTTTCGACGTCGGCCTCGAAATGTCGGGCGCCGCGCCTGCCTTCCGCGACATGATCGATACCATGAACAATGGCGGCAAGATCGCCATTCTCGGCATCGCGCCGACCGGCTTCGAGATCGACTGGAACAAGGTCATCTTCAAGATGCTGCATCTGAAAGGCATCTACGGTCGCGAGATGTTCGAGACCTGGTACAAGATGATCGCGCTGGTGCAGGGTCCTCTCGATGTCAGCGGCCTGATCACCCACCGCATCGGCATTGACGACTATATTTCCGGGTTCGAGGCGATGAAGAGCGGTAACTCCGGCAAGGTGGTGATGGACTGGTGACGCCGAAGAAACACCGTGCGGGCTGAAAGCTGTTCCGTAGCGATCCTTCGCGCCCCCCTCTGTCCTGCCGGACATCTCCCCCACTTGGGGGGAGATTGGCCATCGTGCTGGCTTTCGCCAATCTCCGACGTCGCAAGACGAGCGGAGCGCCGAAGCTGCCGATCTCCCCACTTGTGGGGGAGATGTCCGGCAGGACAGAGGGGGGCGCTGTCCCGCCAGCGTGCCAGCAATTCTGCCAGGAACCTAGCTTTTTCCCAATGCCGCCTCCAATGCTGCCACTCCGCTTACAACGGCCGCTCGCTGTTCCGTGCTCAGCCTTGCCAGCAGCTCCCGCTCGAACGCTTTCGCCAGCGGCACCATTTCGCGATAGGCGGCAACGCCAGCTTTGGTCAGCGTCAGATGCTCGACACGGCGGTCTTTTTCGTCTGGCGTCCGGACGAGCCAGCGCCGCCGCTCGAGTTCGGCGACCGCGCGCGAAACCTTGGTCTTGTGCATGGCAGATTGCTCGCCGAGCGCCGTCGCCGTCATCGTGCCGTGCTGTCCAAGTCCGGCCAGCGTGCGCCATTCGGGTCGGGTCAGGCCGTGACGGTCCTTGTAGATCCTTGAGAATTCGCGGCTGACGGCATCGGCAAGCCGATAGAGCCGGTAAGGCAGGAAGGATTGGAGTTCGAGGATTTCCGGTTTCATTTTGGCCTTGACTGAGCAGGCTGGCGCCCCACGCCGAAATCACCATTGATGGTTACATTTTCAATGGTTACAAATGAAACCAGTTTGGTCAACTCGGAGCGCCCTTGGACGCTCCGGGACTATGAATTCGGGAGGATGCCATGGCCTTTTCCTACATGCCGGGTTTCGGCAATGACTTCGAAACCGAGACTTTGCCGGGCTCGCTGCCGCAGGGGCGAAACTCGCCGCAACGGCCGGCCTATGGCCTCTATGCGGAGCAGCTGTCGGGCTCGCCTTTCACCGCGCCGCGCGGCACCAATGAGCGCTCCTGGCTTTATCGGATAAGGCCGAGCGTCAGGCATACCGGCCGCTTCAAAGCGGCGAATTATCCGTTTTGGAAAAGCGCGCCGAATGTCGGCGACCACCAGCTCGCGCTCGGCCAGTATCGCTGGAGCCCCGTGCCCATGCCGAAGGAACCGACGGACTTCATCGCCGGCATGCGCTCGATCACCACCGCCGGCGACGTGCTCGGCCAGACCGGCATGGCGGCAAATGTCTATGTCGCCAACCGTTCGATGGCCGACGACCATTTCTTCAACGCCGACGGCGAGTTGCTGGTCGTGCCCCAGGTTGGAGCCTTGCGCTTCGTCACCGAGATGGGCGTCATCGAACTCAGGCCGGGCGAGATTGCCGTGCTGCCGCGTGGTCTGGTGTTCAAGGTCGAACTGGTCGATCCGCAAGTGCGCGGCTATGTCTGCGAGAATTACGGCGCCAAGCTGACGCTGCCGGATCGCGGCCCGATCGGCGCCAATTGCCTGGCCAATCCGCGCGATTTCAAGACGCCCTGCGCCTGGTTCGAGGACAAGGAGACACCGTGCCGGCTGATCGCGAAATGGTGTGGTCAGTTTCATGTCACCGAGATCGACCATTCGCCGCTGGATGTGGTGGCGTGGCACGGCAATTATTCGCCCTACAAATATGATCTTGCGACCTTTTCGCCGGTCGGTGCGATCCTGTTCGACCACCCCGATCCGTCGATCTTCACCGTGCTGACCGCGCCGAGCGGCGAGGAAGGCACCGCCAATATCGATTTCGTCATCTTCCCGCCGCGCTGGCTTGTGGCGGAAAACACTTTCCGGCCGCCCTGGTATCACCGCAACATCATGAGCGAGTTCATGGGCCTGATCCACGGCCAGTACGATGCCAAGGAAGAGGGCTTCGTGCCCGGCGGCATCAGCCTGCACAACATGATGCTGGCTCACGGACCCGATGCGTCTGGCTTCGAAAAAGCCTCGCGCGCGGAGCTGAAACCGGTCAAGCTCGACAACACCATGGCCTTCATGTTCGAGACACGCTTTCCGCAGATGGTGACCCGCTATGGCGCCGAGCTCGAAACCCGGCAGGACAATTACATCGACTGCTGGGCCGATCTGAAGAAACGCTTCAACGGCACGCCCGAGGGCGACTGGTCTTGAGCGCCGTCGCATGACGGATCGTCTGGTGCTTCTCGGCTCGAAGGGTGGCCCGGCGCTCCGGCCGGGCGGACCGTGGCCGAGTTCGTCGCTGCTGGAGATTGGCGGCCGCACCCTCGTCGTCGATTGCGGGCTGGGCGTAACGCGCGGGTTGACCGACGCCGGCGTCAGTCTGAAGGCGCTCGACCTGATCTTCATCACGCATTTGCACTCCGACCATGTGCTGGAACTCGGACCTCTCATCCACACCGCCTGGACGGCCGGCCTGGCGGCGCCCGTCACTTTGTTCGGCCCGCCCGGCATCGGCCATTATTGGCAGCGCTTTTGCCAGGCAATGGAATTCGACATCGAGATCCGCATCGCCGATGAAGGCAGGCCGGATCTCCGCGACCTGGTGTCGATCGTCGAGTTTGCTGAAGGCCAAGTGGCCGAAGAGCGCGGTCTCAAAATATCGGCCTTGCGCGTCGACCACCCGCCAGTGACGGACTGCTTTGCGCTGCGCTTCGATCATGCGGGGCAAGGCGTCGTCTTTTCGTCGGATACGGCGTTCTTTCCGCCATTGGCGGATTTCGCCGAGGGCGCCGACGTCCTGGTCCACGAGGCCATGCTGGAAGAGGGTATCGAGCGGCTGGTCGCGAAGACCGGCAACGGCGCAAGGCTGAGAGAACACCTGCTTGCCAGCCACAGCTTTGCCGAGGAAGCGGGCCGCATCGCCAGCGATGCAGGCGTCAAAAGACTGGTCCTCAACCATCTCATTCCCGCCGACGATCCCGAGATCGGCGAGGCCGACTGGATTGCCGCCGTCAGGAAAACATGGGCCGGCGACTTGACGATCGCCCGCGACGGCCTTGTTGTGGGGCTTGGGAGTGAGACGTGACCAACGACAAGCTTTGGGAAGAGGTGCAGAAATCCGAGGAGACATCCTGGGTGCAGCTCTCCTTGTTTCTCGATAGGGTGGAAGACTTGCCGTCTTTCGTCCGGTTCCTCGATGCGCTGCGAAACGACCGTGAGGACGCCGACCGCAAGGAGGCATTGCGGTCGGCAGGACCTGACATCAGCTGGAATGGCTGGGAAAACAATTCGTTAGCCACTTTTCTTGAATCGGCTGTCGCTTGGGCGTCACCTGGACCGATGGTAGTCGGCGCGGCGACCTGGCATTGCTGGCAAATGAAAATCCCTGGAGAGCCGCAGCCAGAATTATCTATGCCGGCAAATATTACGAATAAACGCCTTGGGAGGAAGCATGAAGCTTGCCACATTGAAGGACGGGACGCGCGACGGAAAGCTCGTCGTCGTATCGCGCGACCTGACGCGATTTACCGATGCGTCGTTCCTGGTGCGGACGCTGCAGGCCGCGCTCGACGACTGGCGTCGCATCGCGCCGCACCTCGCTGCCATGGCCGAATCGCTGGAGAACAATGCGGTGCCGTCTGCCCGCTTTCACGAGCATGACGCCCATTCGCCGCTGCCGCGTGCCTATCAATGGGCCGATGGCTCGGCCTATGTGAACCATGTCGAGCTGGTGCGGAAGGCGCGCGGCGCCGAGATGCCGGCAAGCTTCTGGACCGATCCGCTGATCTACCAGGGCGGCTCGGACTGCTTCCTCCGGCCGCGCGACCCGATCCGCATGACCGACGAGACCCTTGGCATCGACATGGAGGGCGAGGTCGCTGTCATTGTCGACGACGTGCCGATGGGTACAGGCCTCGATGAGGCGCGGGCAGCGATCCGGCTGGTCATGCTGGTCAACGACGTGACGCTGCGCGGCCTGACCGGACCTGAACTCGCCAAGGGGTTCGGCTTCTTCCAGTCGAAACCCTCATCGGCCTTTTCGCCGGTTGCGGTGACGCCCGATGAGCTGGGCGATGCCTGGGATGGCGGCAAGGTCAGCCTGCCGCTGCTGGTCGACCTCAACGGCAAGCCGTTTGGCCGGGCGAATGCCGGCATCGACATGACCTTCGATTTTCCGGCGCTGATTGCGCACGCCGCCAGGACACGACCACTTGCCGCCGGCACGATCATCGGCTCGGGCACCGTTTCCAACAAGCTCGGCGGCGAGCCCGGAAAACCTGTCCCTGCAGGCGGCGCCGGCTATTCCTGCATCGCCGAATTGCGCATGATCGAGACCATCGAAGCCGGCGCGCCGAAAACGCCGTTCCTGCGCTTTGGCGACACGGTGCGCATCGAAATGAAAAACAAGGCCGGACAGTCGATTTTCGGCGCCATCGAGCAGAAGGTCGAGAAATACGAGGGGGCAAGAGAATGACGGGCGAGACATTCTATCTGCTGTACGGTGTCTGGGCCCTTGCCATGCTGGCGATCTTCATCCTGGCGATCCGGCTGAGCTATCGCATCGAGGCGCGCTCGCCCGGCCTGACCAACCGCAGCGGCTTTCCGCGCAAAGCGATGATGTTTCACACCGTCACCAACACGAATGTCGCGCTGGACCAGGAAACGCAAGCCATGCGGCGGCGCATGATCGGGCTGCTGCTGATTGTTTTGGCTGGGTTTGCGCTTCTATGGGCGGGTGTGTCGCTGTTCCGGATCGCGCCGTGAAGTCATGGACCTGCTGAGCCATTTCCGCCGCATGGCAGCTAACAATCTGTGGTCCAACGACCGGCTCTATCGTGCCGTGCTGCAGCTTGAGCCCGGCGAATTCGAGGCTGAAAGGATAAGCTTCTTTCCCTCGATCAAGGCAACGCTCAATCACATCCTGGCCGTCGATTATCTCTATCTCGATTTTCTCGAAGAGGGCGGCCTCGGCGCCGCGGCTTACGATGAGTTCTTGCTCTTCGACGAAGCGGACGCGCTCTTTGGCGCGCGGGCGGAGGCCGACCGGCGGCTGATCGCTTTTTGCGACCGCCTGTCGACGGACGATATCGAGCGCCGCGTCGTCACCGACCGGCGCGAGAACGGCATGATACCGGAACGGATCGGCGATTTGCTCGCCCATCTCTTCATCCACGACATCCATCATCGCGGCCAGGTGCACGCGATGCTGTCCGGCACCTCGGTGACACCGCCGCAACTCGACGAGTTCTTCCTCGATTACGATGTGAAGTTGAGGAAAGCCGAAGTCGAGCGGCTGGAGCTGGATGATCAGACCAACGCGACGTCGTAGGCTGAGAAATGTCGATCCGCAGTGATCACCGTCAGACCTTCAATTTGAGCCTGTGCGATGAGCAGACGGTCGAAGGGATCGCGATGATGGAACGGCAGATGCTCAAGCCTCGCTGCGTGTAGTTCATTCACACTGAGGATCGGAATGCCGTTCGATCGCAGGATTTCCACGATGTTGCCTGTGAGCGTGACTTTGCCGAGCGATTTCTTAATGGCGATCTCTGCTACCGAGACGACGCTGACGACCACATCCTCGCCCGCAAGAAAGATCTCGCGATGGTGATCCGAAAGGCGTGAATCCGCGTTGAGTACCCAAAGCAGAATGTGAGTATCCACCAGATATTGGCGGCTCATTTAATGTACTCGTCCCATTCGGGACCGAGTTCATCAAAATCATCCGATATCCGAATTTGGCCTTTCAGGGCCCCAAAAAGGCCTTTGCTCCCGCCAGCCCGGGTGGGCGCGCTCAGGGTCGCCACCACCTCTCCATGCCGCGTCAGATGGATCTCTTCGCCGGCCTGGGCACGTTTCACCAACTCGGAGAGTTGCGCCTTCGCTTTTGCCATCGGAACATTCATGGTCAAACCTCTTATGACCAGAATTTAGGTCATAACTGATCAAACCACAAGCCACCTCGGCCGAGCTGGCTACGCTGCCTTGCCGTCCACCTTCAGCACGCCGCGCTTGATCTGGTCCTGCTCGATCGATTCGAACAGAGCGCGGAAATTGCCCTCGCCAAAACCTTCGTCGCCCTTCCTCTGGATAAACTCGAAGAAGATCGGGCCGATCACGGTTCTCGAAAAAATCTGCAGCAGGATCTTGGTCGTGCCGCCGTCGACCACGCCTTCGCCGTCGATCAGGATACCGTGCTTTTTCATGCGCTCGATCGGCTCTTCATGGCCGTTCACGCGGGCATAAGACATGTCGTAATAGGTCTCGGGCGGGCCCGGCATGAACTTCAGGCCGTTGGCGGCCAGCCTGTCGGTGGCGCCATAGATGTCGTCGGTGCCGACGGCGATGTGCTGGATGCCCTCGCCATTGTACTTCTTCAGATATTCGGCGATCTGGCTGGTCTCGTCCTTGGACTCGTTCAGCGGGATGCGGATCTTGCCGCAGGGCGAGGTGATGGCGCGGCTGACCAGGCCGGTGATCTTGCCGTCGATGTCGAAGAAATGGATCTGCTTGAAGCCGAACAGGTCGCGGTAGAAATCCCACCATTTGTCCATTTGGCCGCGATAGACATTGTGGGTGAGGTGGTCGAGATAGTAGAAGCCGACGCCTTCAGGCTTTGGATCGCGCTCGCCCAGCCAGTCGAACTCGGCGTCGTAAGCCGAGCCCTTCTCGCCGTAGGTTTCGATGAAATAGAGCAGCGAGCCACCGATGCCGACGATCGCCGGCACGTCGAGCGTCTTGTCGGCGCCTTCATAGGGCGTCGCGCCCTTGGCTACCGCGTGATCGAAGGCATGCCTGGCATCGACCACGCGCCACGCCATCGAGGCGGCGCAAGGGCCGTGCTTGTCGACGAATTTCATCGCATGCGAGCCGGGTTCGGCATTGACGACATAGTTGATGTCGCCCTGCCGCCAGACGGTGATGTCCTTGCTGCGGTGCTTGGCCACCTGCACATAACCCATGCGGGTGAACAGCTCGGCGAGCTTTTCCGGCTCGGCATGCGCGAATTCGACGAATTCGAAGCCGTCGGTACCGGCGGGATTGGTTTTGCTGATCTTGGCGGGCGGTGCGTCGTGCGGGAAGGGACCCATGGCATTGCTCCGAAATCTGGCCCGAAATCTGGCATTGGCCGCGTCGGCCATGTCTGAGCGCAATTATAGCGCGGAGCGAGTGCAAATTGCTTGCATTCAAACGCTTGAAATGCTCTGGTCATGCGCGAGTTGTGCATTGCGGAGCCGAAATTCATGGATGAGGCGCGCATCGACCAGTTTGACCGCAAGATAATGGCTCTGCTGCAGGGCGATGCGCGGCTGACCAACAACGATTTGTCGGAACGGGTGAACCTGTCAGCGTCGCAATGCTCGCGCCGTCGCCAGCGGCTGGAGGAGGACGGTTATATCAAGGGCTACCGGGCGGTGCTCGACCGCGACAAGCTCGGCTTTTCCCTGGTCAACGTCATTTCGGTGACGCTCGCCACCCACAACCGCGACAATGCGCGGCGTTTCGGCGAATTGGTGGCGCGGCTACCGCAAGTGCAGGAAGCGCACGCGCTGACCGGCGAGATGGACTACATATTGAAGGTGGTGACGCCCGATCTCAAATCATTGTCGGAGTTCGTCAACGGCGTGCTGCTGCCGCACGAATCCGTGCAGCATGTGAAGACGGCGATCGTGCTGGAGACGCTAAAGGAAACCGGCGCGCTGCCGATTTAGGCTGGGTGAATTAAGCGCGATATGTCGGAGGGACAGCACCCCCCTCTGGCCTGCCGGCCATCTCCCCCGCAAGGGGGGAGATCGGCAGCTCTGACCTCGTGCCCCACTCCGCAACATTGAAAATTGGCGAAAGCCAACGCGGCATCCAATCTCCCCACTTGCGGGGGAGATGTCCGGCAGGACAGAGGGGGGTGCGAAGGATCGCGGCGGCTAGCCAGTCACCCCTTCTGCTGCTGGATCAGCCCATACAGATTGGTGCAACGGGCGCCGGACCGGCAGTAAGCGAAGACCGGGCCATCAAGCTCATCCAGCGCCTCGGCCTGGTCCTCGACATTCTCGGCCGTGATCTGGCCGCTGATCACCGGGATGTAGCGGAAGGCGAGCCCGGCTCCTTCGACCGCCGCTTTGACGGTGTCGGCGGATGGCTGGCCCGGTTGCTCGTTGTCCGGCCGGTTGCAAATCACGCTCTTGAAGCCGGCATCCTTGATGGCGGCGACATCCTCGGGCTGGATCTGGCCCGAGACCGAATAGTCCTCGCTGATCTGACGGTATTCCATGGCTGGGGTCCTCGCAATTTGGTTAGCGGCAGTCTTGCCACTCCCTGACCCGGTCGGCAATCCGCGCGAAAAGAAATCCATCCGCGCAGATAGAGATTTCGATGCCAGAAATCCAGCCGGGCTAACGCCGCATGTCGCCAGACGCATCATGCGCCAGCCCGGCTGGATGAACCGGATCGGTCGGCTCAGCTGCCGAGGATCGCGCCTTTGATCTGGGCGATGTTGTTGTGCATCAGGTCGATATAGGTCGCGGCCGGGCCGTCGGGCTGTGACAGCGCATCGGAATAGAGCGTGCCGCCCACCTTGATGCCGGTCTCGCTGGCGATCTGCTCGATCAGCCGCGGGTTGGTGATGTTCTCGACAAAGATCGCCGCCGCCTTGTCCTGCTTCACCTGGCTGACCAGCTTGGCGACGTCGGCAGCGGAAGGCTCCGACTCGGTCGACACGCCTTCCGGGGCCAGGAACGTCAAGCCGTAGGCCTTCTCGAAATAGCCGAAGGCGTCATGCGAGGTAATGACGACGCGCTTCTCTTGCGGGATCGACTGGATCGCCGCCTGCACTTCGCCCTCAAGCGCATTGAGCTTTTGTGTATAGGCGGCTGCATTGGCTTTGTAGCTGTCGCAACCGGCAGCGTCGGCCGTGCAGAAGGCGTCGGCGATGTTCTTCACATAGATCTTGGCATTGGCGATCGACTGGAAGGCATGCGGATCGGTGACCGTCTTGCCGCCATCGGTTTCCGCGCCTTCGGCGGCATCGGCCTCGGCGAATTCGGGTTTGAAATTGATCGGCGTGACCCCCTTGGTCAGCACGGCAATCGAAGCCTTGGTGGCGCTGGCGTCGACCAGGCGCTGCAGAAAACCTTCGAAATGCAGGCCGTTGACCAGCACGATGTCGGCCTTGGCCATCGCCACCGCATCGGCGGGGCTCGGCTCGTAGACGTGGGCGTCGCCGTCCGGCCCGACGACGGTGGTCAGATCGATCCGGTCGCCGCCGACATTCTTGGCGAAATCGGCGATGATGGTGAAGCTGGCGACGACTTTCAACGGCTCAGCAAAGGCCGAAGATGAGCCAAGGGCGGTTAATGTTATAACGCTCACGGCCAAGGAGGCGCGGATCGATTTCAGCATGGACAGGTTCTCCTTGTTGGGATCAGGCGGTTCTGTGGCGGTGATGGACGATACGGGCGCGCAGGATGCCGCGCGTGCCGAACAGGATCGAGGCGAAATAGACGACGCCGGCGGACAGGATGATGGCCGGGCCGGAGGGCAATGACGCATGGTAGGACAACAGCAGCCCGGCAATGCAGGAGGCAAAGCCGATCACTGTGGCCAGCACGCACATCGGCTCGACGCGTGAGGTCCAGAAGCGGGCCGCCGCTGCCGGCAGCATCATCAGCCCGACCGACAGCAAGGTGCCGAGCGCCTGGAAGCCGCCGACGAGGTTGAGCACGACGAGGCCGAGGAAGATGAAATGCACCGGGCTGCCCATCCGGCTGACCGAGCGCAGGAACAAGGGGTCGAGGCATTCGGCGACCAGCGCTCGCCAGAAGATGGCGAGACTGACCAGCGTCACCACGACGATGCCGCCGATCAGCGTCAACGCCTCGTTGTTGAGTGCCAGCACGGTGCCGAAAAGCACATGCATGAGATCGACGCTGGAGCCGCGGATCGACACCATAAGCACGCCGATCGCCAGCGAAATCAGATAGAAGGCCGCCATCGAGGCGTCCTCGCGCTGGATGGTGAAGCGCGAGACGGCGCCGGCGCCGAGCGCCACGATGATGCCGGCGATCAGTCCGCCGATGGTCATCGGCAGGATTTCCAGGCCATAAAACAGGAATCCGGCGGCGGCACCCGGCAGGATGGCATGGGCCATGGCGTCGCCGGACAGGCTCATGCGCCGCAGCATCAGGAACACGCCGACCGGGCAGGCGCCGAGCGACAACATCATCGAACCGGCGAGCGCCCGCTGCATGAAGGCGTAGTCGGCAAACGGGGCGACGAAAAGACCATAAAGCACGTCCATCATGCCGCCCTCGGCCCGGAGCCGTGATGATGGTCATGGCTGTGCTCGTGGCTGCCGTGCTCGTGCCCACTGTGATCATGCTCGCCGGGCTCACACCATGGCGCGTTGTCTTCCCAGGCTTCGTGGAAGCGGCGCGCGCGCAACAGATTCTCCGGCCGCAGCGTCTCCCTGGTCTCTCCCCAGGCGACCGGCTGGCGCGCCAGCAGCAGCGTTTCGGGGAAATTCTGCCGCACCAGATCGAGATCGTGAACGACGACCATGATCGTGCGTTCCTCGCCGTGCCAGCGCTTGATCAGCGCGATCAGGTCGCCGACGGTCTTGCTGTCGACCGCGTTGAACGGCTCGTCGAGCAGGATGAGCTCGGCATCCTGCAACAGCACGCGGGCAAACAGGGTGCGCTGCAGCTGGCCGCCTGAGAGTGTGTCGATCGGGCGCTTCTCGAAACCGCCGAGGCCGACGGCCATCAGCGCCTCGCCGACCGAGTCGCGGTCTTCTCTTGTATAACGGCCGAGCATGCCGCGCCGCGGCCACAGGCCCAGCGAAACCAGGTCGACGACCCGGGCCGGAAAGGAGCGGTCGAGCTCGGACTGCTGCGGCAGGTAGGCGGCGCGCACGCCCGGCGCCCGGATCACCGCACCGGCCATCGGCTTCAGGACGCCGACAATGCCCTTCATCAGCGTCGACTTGCCGGAGCCGTTGGCGCCGACGACCGCTGTCAACGATCCCTTGCGGATCGTACCATCGAGGTGGTGGATCGCCGGATGGCTGTTGTAGCCCAGCGTCAGGTCGCGGAAGGTCAGGCAGGTTTGGCTCATGTGACGATCCATGGGGCGACGATCTGTGCTGCAGGGGCGGATTCGATATGTGATGTTATTACATTAGTCAACAAGCCAATCGGGCGGAATTGCGGCCGGCCGTCATGTTGTGTGCTTTGGCTTGGCTCAAGAAGTTCCGCTCGAGCGACCTTGCTCCCGGCGAACCCGGCCCCTAAACAGGCGCAGCTGACAAGAGGAGAAGGAATATCCAATGAGCATTCGTCGTATCGATGTAGGCCCGCGCATGAGCCAGATCGTCATCCACGGCAACACCGTCTATCTGGCCGGTCAGGTCGGCAAGCCGGGCGGAAACGTCGGCGCCCAGACCAGGGACATTCTAGCGGCGATCGACGAATTGCTGGCCAAGGCCGGCACCGACAAGACCAAGATCCTGCAGGCGATCATCTGGCTGGCCGACATGAGCACCTTCGCCGAGATGAACGCGGAGTGGGACAAGTGGGTACCACAGGGCAACACGCCGGCCCGCGCCACCGGCGAAGCCAAGCTTGCCGGACCGGAATATCTGGTCGAGATTATTGTTACTGCGGCGATTTGAGAATGCGGCTCTAACCCTCCCCCTCGAGGGGAGGGTCGGCGAGTAGTCGAAGCGAAGCGGAGACTGCGAGACGGGGTGGGGTCGGCGAGGTTGCTCCGACCCCCCCCCCCCGGACAAAAAAGCCGCCGGCGGCCAAATTGAACCCCGCCCCCACCCGCACAGGAGGGCGTATAAAAAAAGACCGCGGCCAAGAA
>NZ_JAMYKT010000013.1:0-191621 GCF_040317515.1 Mesorhizobium sp. M1428 | reverse complement strand
CAAGGTCATGCGCATCGGCCTCGCCGAATTCCACGCCATCAAGTACGGAACCAAACTCAATCTGCAAAATGTGTGAATCCGATAGCAAGGGGAAGGGAGGGAGTTCAATGCCGGAAGTGCCTCACTCCGGTGAAGACCATGGCAATGCCGTGAGCGTCGGCGGCGGCGATGACATCGTCGTCGCGCATCGAGCCGCCGGGCTGGATGACGGCGGTAGCGCCGGCTTCGATTGCCGACAAAAGCCCATCCGCGAACGGGAAGAAGGCATCCGAGGCGACGACCGATCCCTTGGTCAAAGGCTCCGTCAGACCGGCAGCCTCGGCGGCGTCGAGCGCCTTGCGCGCGGCGATGCGCGAGGAATCGACCCGGCTCATCTGGCCGGCGCCGATGCCGACCGTGGCGCCGTCCCTGGCATAGACGATGGCGTTCGACTTGACGTGCTTTGCTACGCGAAAGGCGAATTTCAGATCGGCCAATTCGGCCGGCGTCGGAGCGCGCCTGGTCACCACTTTCAGGTCGAGGTCATCTACCACCCCATTGTCGCGGCCCTGGACCAGCAAGCCGCCAGCAACCGATTTCAAGCCGAGGCCCGCGGCGCGCGGGTCGGGCAGGCCGCCGGTGACCAGCAGGCGTAGATTCTTCTTGGCGGCAATGATGCGGACTGCTTCTTCGGACGCCTCCGGTGCGATGATCACTTCGGTAAAGGTTTTGACGATCTCTTCGGCGGTTCCGGCATCGAGGATGCGGTTCATGGCGACGATTCCGCCGAAGGCCGAGACCGGGTCGCAGGCCAGCGCCTTGGCATAAGCCGCCTGCAGCGAAGCGTCCTCGGCGACGCCGCACGGGTTGGCGTGCTTGATGATGGCAACTGCTGCGGAGCGGGCCGGATCGAATTCGCCGACCAGCTCGAAGGCAGCGTCGGTATCGTTGATGTTGTTGTAGGAAAGCTGCTTGCCCTGAAGCTGGCGCGCCGTGGCGACGCCCGGCCGCCTGTCGCCATTGACATAGAAGCCGGCGCCCTGATGCGGGTTTTCGCCGTAGCGCATCACCGATTGCAGCTTGCCGCCGAAGGCGCGCCATGTCGGATGCTCGATCTCAAGCGCCTCGGCAAACCATCCCGAGATCGCCGCATCGTAGGTGGCGGTGCGGGCAAAGGCCTTGGCTGCCAGCTTCTTGCGGAAATCCAGCGACAACGACCCGAAATTCATCTCCAGCGCGTTGAGCACCGAGGCATAGTCATCGGGGTCGGTGACGATGCCGACATAGGCGTGGTTCTTGGCCGAGGCACGGATCATCGCCGGGCCGCCGATGTCGATGTTCTCGACGATCGCCGCGTAGTCGGCGCGGGAGCGACGCACCTCTTCGAACGGATAAAGATTGGAAATGACGAGATCGATCGGCTCGATGCCATGGTCGCGCATCGCCGCGGCGTGCTCGGGATCGTCGCGCACGCCAAGTAGTGCGCCGTGCACCGACGGGTGCAGCGTCTTGACGCGGCCGTCCATGATCTCGGGAAAGCCGGTGAGCTCGGACACGTCGCGCACCGCCATGCCTGCCTCGGCAAGGGCCCTTGCGGTGCCGCCGGTCGAAACCAGCTCGACGCCGGCCGAAGCCAGCGCCCTGGCGAAATCGATCAGGCCGGTCTTGTCGAAGACGGAGAGCAGCGCGCGACGGATGGGAACAAGGTCGGGCGCGGGAATGTTCTTGGCGGCGACGGCCATGGGCTGGCGGCCTTTCCAGTTCTGGTTGGAGAGCGTCCGCGGGCCGTAGCATATGAGGCCCGGAAATCAAGCCGCAAGGCTTGACCAGTGTCTGCCGTTGCCACCGGCTTCAGCTTTTTCCGGACGGCCGGCGATGATGGTGCGCGTCAATTGCCAGTGGACCTCGGAAATTTCCGAGGCCTTGAAGGCAAGCACGATCTGGCGGCTGCGGCGTGGGCCGCCGAGTCCGGCGAAATAGATCGATTCCTCGACCTCGGGCGCCACTTCGGTAGAGGTAAACACCCAAGTGTCGGCATGGTCGGCGGCCAGCACCAGACGGTCATGCTCATCCTGGAGCAGGTTAATATCGGGATGGACATGGAAACGCACCGTGACGAAATCACGGCCATTGTTGCGGATAGAAGCGCCGCCCGGGCGCAGGAAGCGGTCCCTGCCGGCAAGCACATTGCCTTCGGTCGATAATTTCAGCTCGCGCTCATGCAGAAAGCCGAAGCGCGCCACATAGCCGTCATGGCGGGCGATGAAGCCCTGGCTGCCCTTCTGGTCGGTACGCTTGCAAGGCACATGTTGCGGCCCGCCGATCAAAGGCGTGCCGAGCAGGTCGTTGACGCGCAAGGAATGGTTGAAGCGCGCCGATGAGGTGTCGTTGATGGTGGCGGTCGAGTGGGCGGCGGTGGCGCGGGCAAGCGGCCGGAACTCGGCGGCGCCGTAAGTGTCTATTCCGGCGTTGACGATATAGTGCTGGCGGCCCGACGACAATTCGAAGGCGAGGCATCCGGCGTGAGCGGCATTGGACACGTCGACGGGCGGCGGCGGGCCGGTATCGGCGATCACAGTGGCACCGCCCATCGACAGGCGCTCGTAACCCGAATGCGGCGCGTGCAGCAACGGTGCGCCGGCGGTGTCGTCGTGATGCAGGATGCTGGCGATACGGTCGTGAATAGTGGCGCCCATGCCGTTGAAGCGGGCAAGGCTGCCATCCTGATGGCGAAAGAAGCGCAGTGCCGGCAGCATCCGGTCGATGGCGCCGATCAGGGCGGCCGGCGGCGTCTCGGCCTGATTGGCGTAGGTCTGGCGCAACGGCAGAAGGTCGGCGAGGATTTCAAGCACGGTCATCGGATTGCGCGAGATATGGCCGCCGTCAGGCAGGATCTGGCGGTCGAGCTCCTCGGCGAGATTGCGTGTGGCACCGCGCAGTGCCGAGGCCGGCGCCGGCAGCGACAAAGCGGCAAAGGCCAGCGCAATGCGCGCGCGCAGCCTGTCCTTGCCATCCGGCATCTCGCGCACCATGGCGCGCAGATAGCGGATCTGGACGGCGAGCGACTTCAGGAACCCGCGGTAGAACGGAAATTCGGCGCCCTGCAACACGATCGAGGAATGCTGCAGCCAGGCAATGACACGCTTGGCCGTCGTGCCCGGCTCCCAGGCGACGCCGGAAATATAGCTGCCATGGATTGCAATCCAGTCGGAAACCAACGCCCGCGCGTTGGCGGCGGCGAGCTCGGTACCCGCGGCACGCATATGGCGCAGCCAGCGAAAGCCATGCAGCGTTTTTTGCCAGCCGGGATTGGGCACGTCGATCTGGAAGGGCGATTTGCCACCGGTCTCGACCAGATGCCCCGAAAGCGGATAGCGGCCGTAATAGATCTCGAGCGCGATCTGAGGATCGGCGAGGCGCAGGTCCGGCGGGGCAATCAGGACGCGCTCCGGCGTGCGGCCGGAGTAACGCCAGCGATAGAGTGGCCCGGCGCGCAAGCGCCGGCGCGTCTTGCGCCAGAACTCCCTCGCGACAAGCGTCCACAGACGCGTCGTGTTACCGGCAGCGATTGCCAAAACCCCTCCTGATCGTCCTCACCCAAGCACAAGTTTATATGATTCAAGAACTTGTGCGAAGGCGAATTCCGCGGCAGTGGGGCCGTTCAGCCGGTTTTCCATGCCTCCTCGCCCCAAGAAGCCGGACGGCGCTTCAAGATCGGCCCTTAGCCGGCTCTGCGCATGCGGGCGGCAAAGAAGCCGTCCAGCCCGGAGCGGCCCGGCGAGCCTAACTCCAGATCGGCAGGCGTGGTGCGCAACGTGCCTTGCGGCGTCAGGAACGGGTCGATGCCGGCGATCTCACCCGGCCGAAGTGGGTCGTCGACAATCTCCGCATTGCCGGCGAGAAAGTCGCGATGGAGCTCTTCGCCTTCCAGCGGATCGAGCGAACAGTTGGAAAAGACGATGCGACCGCCAGGCTTGACCAGGGTGACGGCGCGGGCAAGCAGCCGGCGTTGCAGGTCGGCCAGTTTTTCGACGTCGGCCGCCGTCTTCGTCCAGGGGACGTCGGGATGCCGCCGCACCGTGCCGGTCGAAGAGCAAGGTGCGTCGAGGAGGACGGCGTCGAAGCGGTCTTTCGGCTCGTATTTGAGCAGATCGGCCTGGACGATCTCGGCGGCCAGACCGAGCCGTTCAAGGTTCTGCGTCAACCGTGCCAGCCGCGTTTTGGACATGTCGAGCGCGGTGACATGGGCGCCGGCGAGGATCAGCTGGGCGGTCTTGCCGCCCGGCGCGGCACAGAGGTCGGCGATTCGCAAACCATTGATGTCGCCGAACAGCCGGGCCGGCAGGCTGGCCGCCGCGTCCTGAACCCACCAGGCGCCTTCCGCGAAACCGGGCAGTTCGGTCACGGAAGCGCTGAGCTTTTCCACCCGCACCGTGCCGGTCGGCAAGACAAAGCCGCCGAGCCGTTCGGCCCACAGCGCCGGGTCCGACTTGACCGAGAAATCGACCGGCGCCTCATGGCGATGGGCGAGCTGTATCTGCCTGGCTTTGTCGAGGCCGTAGACCATTTTCAAACGGTCGGAAAACCATTTTGGCGCCTCGTCGGTTGCGGCAAGTGCGGCCGCGAGCTCGTCCTGCTTGGCCCGCGCCAGCGTGCGCAGCACGCCGTTGACGAGGCCGGAAAAGCGCGCCGTCCGCGGATCGGACTTGGCGTGCGTGACGGCGAGGTCGACGGCAGCGCTGTCGGGAACATCGAGGAACAGGATCTGCGCTGCCGCCACATGCAAGATATGCGAAAGCGCCGTGGCATTGGGCGGCAGCGGCTTTTCCAGGCGGCGGGCCAAAAGGCCTGATATGGTCATGCGGTAGCGCAGGGCGGTGACCAGAATGGCGCGCACCAGGGCGCGGTCGCGCAGGTCGAGCGCCTTGTATTGCGGATGGCCGTTCTCGTGGTCGGTCAGCCCATCGAGCGGCGTTTTCGCGTCAATGACGGCGGTAAGCAGGCGCGCGGCTGCCTTGCGCGCGGGGAGGCCGACAACCTCTGAAACTTGGCTTGGAAGCGGCTTCACAGTGTCGATGTTCGTTTGGCCAGTCCAAAGACGGCGCTGACAAAATCGTCTTTGCTTCCTCGGGGAGAAGTCAGTTGGATGTACTCGTTCTCCACAGTGCTGAGGTAATCCGCGACTTGGCTCGGAGATGCACCATCGCCGACAAGTCGGATGACATGGAGAAGATAGGTATCATATTCGTCGGCAGGCAGCGGGCGGCGGAATCGCGGCTCGCTCGATGGTGCCAGGTTCGCCATCGGTATGCCGATGGGGTTCCAGTGCCTCGCACAGAGATCGCGGATTTCCGCCAGCGAGATCTCGCAATTGCTGTCCATGGCTCCGCTCACGACCAAGGACCCTTGGGTCCGGTCGGATTGCGTCCCCAGGGATTGGGCCTCGGCTTGGCCGGCTCAGCCGGCCTCTCGGGCCGCGCGGCCCTGTCCCACGGGCCCGACGGCTGCTGCCCGGTCCCTTCCGGCGCCGGCCTTGGTGCCTCGGCCGCTTCGGGTGCGCCGGCCATCTCGCTCGCCATCCTCTGCAATGCGGCAATGCGGTTTTCTGTGCTCGGGTGAGTGGAAAACAAACTGTCCATGCGCTCGCCGGAAAGAGGATTGATGATGAAGAGATGGGCGGTTGCCGGATTGCGCTCGGCATCGGGGTTGCGGATGCGTTCGGCGCCCCGCGCGATCTTGTCAAGTGCCGAGGCGAGCCACAGCGGGTGTCCACAGATTTCGGCACCGCGCCGGTCGGCCTCGTATTCGCGGGTGCGGCTCACCGCCATCTGCACGATCATGGCGGCCAGCGGCGCGACGATCATCGCCACCAGCACGCCGACGATGCCAAAGGAATTGTTGTTTTCGCGGTTGCCGCCGAAAAAGAAGGCGAAATTGCCGAGCATCGAAATTGCGCCCGCGAAGGTGGCGACGATCGTCATGGTCAGCGTATCGCGGTGCTGCACATGAGCGAGCTCGTGCGCCATCACCGCCGCGACTTCTTCATGCGACAGCCGCTCGAGCAGGCCGGTGCTGGCGGCGACAGCGGCATTTTGCGGATTGCGGCCGGTGGCGAAGGCATTGGGCTGCGGATTGTCGATGAGATAGGTTCTTGGCATCGGCAGGCCGGCGCGTTGCGCCAGACCCTTCACGATGGCGTAATATTCAGGCGCGTTGCGTTCGTCGACCTCGATCGCACGGTGCATCGACAGCACCATCTTGTCGGCGTTCCAATAGCTGAACAAATTGGTGCCGGCGGCGATCAGCAAGGCAATTATCATGCCGCCGGATCCGCCGACCAGATAGCCGACACCCATGAACAGGGCCGTCATTGCGGCCAATAGCATGGCGGTGCGAAGGGTGTTCATCGTCTGCTCCGTTCTGGCCCAACAAAGGGGTCGATCCTTGTGGGCCCATCGCTATATGATGGGAAACAGCGGTTCCCGTTTCAATCGGGGCCTGTTTCAATCTAGCGGAAGATCGCATGATCGACAAAACCAGCCAAACGCATGCTAACGGCTCGCCGCAAAAGCTGCTGACCCCGGCAGCCAGGCGCGCCTTGGCCGAGGCCGAGGCCCGGCGGGACAAATATCGCGAGCAGGAAGCCACGCTGCCGAGGGAGATCGGCGGGCGCGGCGGCAAGGAGCCCGGCCGCTACGGCGACTGGGAGGTCAAGGGCCTGACCAGCGACTTTTAGCCCAGGCAGGGTGCCAAACTACGCAGGCTGTGCGGTCCGTTCCGCTTCGATGGCTATCCAGCCGCTGGCATCGACGGCGATGCCGATCGCGTCATAGCCGGTGATGGCGGCATGCGGCGTCTCCAACGTATGCCGGTGCGTGGCGCTGATCACCACGACCGCAGCGCCCGCGGCTTCGGCTGCCGCTATGCCGGCCGGTGCGTCCTCGAAGACGAGGCAGTCGCGCACATCGACGCCGAGCCGCTCGGCCGCCAGCCGGAAGCAGTCGGGCGCCGGCTTGCCGCGCGATACGTCCTCCGCCGCAACGATCACGGCGGGAGCCGGAATACCGGCGGCCTGCAGGCGCAGCAGGGCCAGCTCGCGCGGTGCCGAAGTGGCGATCGCCCAGCTTCCGGGCGGCAGCGACGCCAGGAAGGCCGCGGCGCCGGCAATCGGGCGAATGCCCTCGACATCGGCCGCCTCGGCCTGCAAAAGCGATTCGGCTTCACGCGCAGGATCGACGCCCGGGAGCGCCAGCCGGCCGATGGTCTCGATCGCCCGCACGCCGTGGATGGTCGGCAGGAATGCGGCGACGTCAAGACCTTGCCGATGCGCCCAAGCTGCCCAGACCCTTTCCGCCGCGGCAATCGAATTGAGAATCGTGCCGTCCATATCGAACAGGAAGGCGGCGAATTTTCTGCCTGCAAACATCGGTTTTCCCGGGGTCATCTTGGAGGGATTATTTCGAAGACGCGTGTCGATCGAGCGTAACGTTGCCGCGTCCGTATGGGAAGCCGCGAGGCGTCGTTTTCGACGTTCGCAAGGAACCGCCGCACACTCTCCTGCGTTGACCAGCACTATCTTCCATGACGATCGTAGGGGGACGGCGATGCTGATCAGGCTCGGCTATGAAATTGCCATTGAATGCGCTGCAGCCACGCCGATTGTTTCGCTGCTCGAGATCCATCGGGATCGCCAGGCCGATATCAAGCGGCAGACGCGCGTACTGACGTCGCCGTCGGTCCCGACCAGGGTCTACCACGATCTTTTCGGCAATAGCTGCCGCCGCTTCACGGCGCCAGCCGGAAGCTTTCGCATCCTCTATGACGCGGTGGTCGAGGACAGCGGCGAGCCGGACGAGGTCAACACGCTGGCCAGGGAAGTCCCGGTCGCCGAATTGCCGGACGATGTGCTCGGCTATCTGCTCGGCAGCCGTTACTGCGAGACCGACCATCTCGGCGACCTGGCCTGGCAACTTTTCGGCCAGCTTCCGCCCGGCTGGGCGCGGGTGCAGGCGATCGTCGACTATGTCCATAACCGGCTGTCCTTCGGCTACGGCTATGCGCGCTCGACCCGCACGGCGGCGCAAGCGCATGAGGAGCGCGTCGGCGTCTGCCGCGACTTTGCCCATCTGGCGATCACGCTCTGCCGCTGCATGAATATCCCCGCCCGCTACGTCAACGGCTATCTCGGCGATATCGGCGTGCCCGCCGATCCGGCGCCGATGGATTTCTCGGCGTGGGTGGAAGTGTTCCTCGACGGCAGATGGTACACTTTCGATCCTCGCCACAATGTGCCGAGGATCGGCCGCGTCGTCATCGCGCGCGGCCGCGACGCCACCGACGTGCCGCTGCTCCACAGTTTCGGCCCGCATCGGCTCAGCCTGTTCAAGGTCTGGACGCACGAGCAGGAAGGCAATCTGTTCAAGCCGCCTTATCGTGGCGTCGACAAGACCGTCAGCGCACGGATGCTGGCCTGATCTTCGGACACATTCGAAGTCCGGATTTCCACCTGCCGCCACCGCGGTAGCACTGATCCTGTTCGATACATCTCGTCTGTACCGGATTGGGACGCAGTCCAGCCGTCTCGAATTGCGAGCCCGAATCTTGGTAAGCGCTTTGTGAACAAAGCCGCGCCGACGCGGCTTTCGTTTACCAGCTGTTTACCTTGTCACCGCTCGAAACCGTTTGGAAACAATGGCCTGAGAGGTAGCCGCCTACCTTCCCTCGCCTGGCGGCGCTATCCGGCCGGATTCCTGCAATGCGCGTTCGGACAGCTGCAGGCTGTAGCGAATGGAGGCGGTAGGAATGCGGCGTTTCGGGAGGCTTGTTCAAGCGATCGGCGACTTTGCCGGGGATCGCAGCGGAAATTTCGCGGTGCTGTTTGGGATAATCGGCTCAGTGCTGGCACTGAGTGTCGGCTTTGCCGTCAACATGTCCCAACTCTACAATGTAAAGTCGAGCTTGCAGGGCGTCGTCGATGCAGCGGTCACCTCGACGGCCCGCGACCTGACAACCGGCGTCATCAGCGAGGCCGACGCCAGCAAATCGGTGCAGGCCTTTCTCGATGCCAACAGCACGGCGGGTATCCTGCAGGACGACCAGATCGTCCTCGACAAATTGACCGTCGACCGAACCGCCAACACGGTCCAGGCGGACGTCCATGTCAATGTCAACTACTATTTCCCGCTTTTCGGCACGAGTGGCATGCAACGCGTCCCCGCATCGACGACGGCGCTCTATTCGGACAAGCAGGTCGAAGTCGCGATGATGCTCGACGTGACCGGGTCGATGGCCGGCCAGAAAATCATCGATCTGCGGACGGCCGCAGCGAATGCTGTCGACAGCTTCCTGGGCGGCCAGGACCCCTCCAAGCCACGTGTGCGGGTTGCTATCGTGCCTTATGCCAATTCGGTGAATGCCGGTACAATTGCCGCCAGCAGCGTCTATGTGGAAACCACCGCCAGTCAACGCAAACAGGCGCCCGGCAATGGCGCCGTGCAGTATGTCTCCGGCTTTGTGCGTCCGGACAATTGTGCCACCGAGCGCAAGGGGACCTATCAGTATTCGGATGCGGGCCCCGACGTCAGCATGATCAATCGCGACTACCTGCTGTCATCCTTCGCCTGGCAGACCGGCACGGCTGCCTGCCCTGCCGCCGCGTTGAAACCGCTGACGGCGGACGCCACGGCGCTCAAGAACGTCATCAAGACCTTTGTCGCATCGGGCGGCACTGCCGGCCATATCGGCGTGCAGTGGAGCTGGTACATGCTTTCGGAGAACTGGGGCAGTGTGATGAAAGCCTCGGAACGGCCGGCCAAGATGGATCCAAAGAAGGTTGCCAAGATCGCGATCCTGATGACCGATGGCGAATTCAACCTGTCCTACTTCGATGCGAGCACGGTGAGCGACGTCTACAATGACGCCGGCAAGGAGCCGACTCGCACGGCAGCCAAGACACTTTGCGCTGCCATGCGCGACAAGGGCATCGAGGTCTTCACCATTGGGTTTGACCTAAACGAAACGAATGCCAAGGCGACGCTCCAGGATTGCGCGAGCCCGGACACCGCCAAGATCAAGCACTTTTATCAGGCGGCCAATGGAACGGAACTCAACCAGGCTTTCCAGGATATAGTGCGCAACGTCGAGATGTTGACCGTAACCAAATAGAGGACAAACAGCCCAAAAAGGAAAAGGCCGCCGCTTCTCGCGAAGCCGGCGGCCTTCCGTGTTTCCGTCCATGGCGCGGCTCCTGGCGGCGACCCTGGTCGCCAGCCGCGCATCTCGCGCCTTAACGGGAAGACTGCTTCCCGAAAGTGCGATCCGCTGAGGCCACGTTCTGGAAAACGAAATCACTCGACATCGGATCACCTCCTTTCGATTTGTTGAACACTCGCTCATGATGGGGTGTCACCCGGCAAATGGCAAGGCGCGGCACTCGAAAATCCTGAACAAGCGTGCTTGCGCACTCAGGCAGCTTGCGGCCGGCCGATCGGGCAGGCAAGATCGAGCCGCTATTGTTCCGGGTCACTATTTTGCCGGGTAAGGGAGGACGGGGATGGAGGCAGCCGAGAGAGCGGCCCGGATTGTTCGGACGGTCATCGAGACGCTTAAGCCGGGTTTTGCGGTGAGGCTGTGGACAGGCGAGCGGATCGGCCCGGCTACCGGCCCGGTGCTGACTATCAATGACCAGGACATCGTCTGGCAGATCGTACGCCGCCCTTCTTTATCGACGCTGATCGAGATGTGGATTGCCAAGGCGGTCGACGTCGAAGACGGATCGCTGTTCGATTTCTACGCCTTGCCCACGCACGGCAAGCTCAGGACAAAGCTCAAGACATTGCCGAAGCTGGCGATCCTGCGCGACCTGCCGGCGGTGCTGTTTTCGCGAAAACAGATGACCGCGCGAACCGATCTTTCCGGCCGCAATCCTTACGTCAGCGGTTCGAGCAAGGAGGCGATCCAGCATCACTACGACATTTCCAACGCATTCTACCGGCTCTTCCTCGACGAGCGCATGGTCTATAGCTGCGGCTACTTCAAGGATTTTGCCAACGATATCGATCAGGCGCAGAGAGACAAGCTCGACCATATCTGCCGCAAGCTTCGGCTGAAGCCCGGCGACAGATTGCTCGACATCGGCTGCGGCTGGGGAGCGATGCTCATCCACGCGGTGAAGAATTATGGCGTCGTCGGCCACGGCGTTTCGCTGTCGGAGGCACAGACCGAGCTCGCCCGCGAGCGCATCCGCGCAGAGGGGCTGGAGGACCGCATCACCATCGAGATCAAGTCCTATGCCGAGCTGTCCGGCTCCTTCGACAAGATCTCGTCGATCGGCATGTTCGAGCATCTGGGGCTTGCCAACCATGCGGCCTATTTCTCGAGGATCCATCGCCTGCTCAAGCCCGGCGGCATCTATCTGCACCACGCCATCACCCGGCGCGACAAGGGCAACATAAAGAAGACGCTGCGCAAGGGGCCGGAATTCAAGGCGCTGATCAAATACATTTTTCCGGGCGGCGAACTCGATACGATCGGCATGACGCTCGGCAATCTCGAGGCGCACGGCTTCCTCGTCTACGACGTCGAAAACTTGCGCGAGCACTATGCGCGCACTTGCAGGCTGTGGGCCGAGCGCCTCCACGCACGCTTTGACGAAGCCATCGCCGAGGTCGGCGAAGCCAAGGCGCGGCTCTGGCTACTTTATCTCACCGGCTGCTCGATTACCTTCGAACGTGCATCGGCACAGGTTTTCCAGACCGTCGCCACCAGGCGCGCGCGTGGGCCGAGCGGCCTGCCGCCGACGCGGGCGGATTTGTACCGATAGCTACAGGAGGCGCATCGCGGCGCCGATCTCGACGCGGGCCGGTCGGTCGACGGTGCAGTAGACGCCCATATTATGCGCATTGTGGCGGACCAGGCTGCGCAGGATTGCCGGATCGTGGTCGAAGCCGTCCTGGGCGATGATGGTGAAACCGCAGCGGCGGCATGGTTCGGAGATGGTCAGCAGCAGATCGCCGATCGCCAGCTTGCGGCCGATCCATTCCGTTTCCGGGAACGATCCCTCGACCGCCGCCATGTCGACGACGATGTTGGGGCGGAAGCGGCGCGGGTCGGCCGTGCCCTTTGGATGCAGCACTTTCAAACGCGCCAGTGAGGCGGTGGTCAGTAGATGAATAGGGGCTTTGACGTAGCGTTCCATCAGCAGGGGGCCGGCGTAATCCGGAGCCGCATTTTCCCGGCGGAACGGCCGGATGGAAGCCGCAAAGCCGAGATAGGCGGAAATGGCGCGATCACTTTGCGCGCCAGGTGCCGAAAGCCAGCGTCCGTCCGGGATGGCGACCTCCAGTCTGCCGGCCTGCGACAGCCGGGTGCGGATGCGGGGCACTTTGTGCCATTTCGCTTCGCGGTCGGGCCGTGCGATTTCGTCGGTCAAGGTATCGACAAGGCCAAACAGCCGGTCGCCTTCGACGGTATGCCAGTCCACGGAGATCGCCTCCTGAAACTCGCCGGCGAGCGAGCTCGCGGGATAGCGGCAAAGCGCGGTGACGGCGCCCAATGCGGGTTGCATCAGCCCTTCTTGTTCTGCCGGTTGGCGATCAGGTCGTCGACGACCGCCGGATCGGCCAGCGTCGAGGTGTCGCCGAGCGTGGCAAAATCGTCCTCGGCGATCTTGCGCAGGATGCGCCGCATGATCTTGCCGGAACGCGTCTTCGGCAGGCCGGCCGCGAACTGGATCTTGTCGGGCGAAGCGATGGCGCCGATCTCCTTGCGGACATGGGCGACGAGCTCCTGGCGCAGTTCCTCGCTTGGCGTCTCGCCGGCCATCAGCGTGACATAGCAGTAAATGCCCTGGCCCTTGATATCGTGCGGGTAGCCGACGACGGCGGCCTCCGAGACCTTCTCATGCGAAACCAGCGCCGATTCGACCTCGGCGGTGCCCATGCGGTGGCCGGAGACGTTGATGACGTCGTCGACGCGGCCGGTGATCCAGTAGTAGCCGTCAGCATCGCGGCGGCAGCCGTCGCCGGTGAAGTACCTGCCCCTGTAGGTCGAGAAATAGGTCTGCACGAAGCGGTCGTGATCGCCATAGACGGTGCGCATCTGGCCCGGCCATGAGTCGGCAATACAAAGATTGCCGCTGGCTTCGCCTTCCAGCACCTTGCCGTCGGCATCGACCAGCTGCGGCTTGACGCCAAAGAAGGGCCGCGTCGCCGAACCCGCCTTGAGGTGGGTGGCGCCCGGAACCGGCGTGATCATGATGCCGCCGGTCTCGGTCTGCCACCAGGTGTCGACGATCGGCACCTTGCCGTTGCCGACGACGTTGAAATACCACTCCCAGGCTTCCGGATTGATCGGCTCGCCGACGGTGCCGAGCACGCGCAGCGACTTGCGCGACGTTTTGGTGACATGGGCATCGCCGGCACCCATCAGCGCGCGCAGCGCCGTCGGCGCGGTGTAGAAGATGTTGACCTTGTGCTTGTCGATCACGTCCCAGAACCGCGACTGCGAGGGGTAGTTCGGCACGCCTTCGAACATCAGCGTGGTTGCGCCGTTGGCCAGCGGCCCGTAGACGATGTAGCTGTGGCCGGTGACCCAGCCGACATCGGCGGTGCACCAGTAGATATCGCCGTCATGATAGTCGAAGACATATTGGTGGGTCATCGAGACATAAACGAGATAGCCGGCCGTGGTGTGCAGCACGCCCTTCGGCTTGCCGGTCGAGCCGGATGTGTAGAGGATGAACAGCGGGTCCTCGGCGTTCATCTTCTCGGGCTTGCATTCGGCCTTAACCGTCGCGACCTCGTCATGGTACCAGACGTCGCGCCCGGCGGCCCAGCCGGTCTTGCCGCCGGTGCGGCGTACTACCAAGACCTTTTCGACTTTCGTTCCAGCCTTGGCGGCGATCTCGATCGCCTTGTCGGTGTTGTCCTTCAACGGGATCGACTTGCCGCCGCGCAGGCCTTCGTCGGCGGTGATGACGAAGGTCGACTTGCAGTCGTCGATGCGTCCGGCCAGCGCGTCCGGCGAAAAGCCGCCGAAGACGACCGAATGAATGGCGCCGATGCGCGTGCAGGCGAGCATCGCATAAGCGGCCTCCGGGATCATCGGCATGTAGATGGTGACGCGGTCGCCCTTCTTGACGCCGTGCTTCTTCATCACATTAGCGAGGCGGCAGACATGCGCGTGAAGTTCGTTATAGGTGATCTTCCTATCGTCGTAGGGATTGTCGCCTTCCCAGATGATAGCGGTCTGTTCGCCGCGCTTCTTCAGATGCCGGTCGATGCAGTTCCAGGAAACGTTGGTCTGGCCATCCTCGAACCATTTGATCGAGACCTTGCCGTCGAAGGACGTGTTCTTGACCTTGCTGTACGGCTTGAACCAGTCGATGCGCTTGCCGTGCTTGCCCCAGAACCTGTCCGGGCTCTTGACGCTGTCGGCGTACCATTTCAGGTAGGTGTCATTGTCAATCAGCGCGTTCTTCTTCCACGCCGGCTGGACGCGATGGACATGAACATCGGACATTCTTCGCCTTCCTCCCCAAAACCAAACCGCCGGCTTGACCGCCGGCAGGATCGCAGCGATGCGGCCGCGAATTCGCGCGCATTATTAACAGTTCGGCCGCGACGGCAACATTAGACGTTGGATTCGCGCGGCGGGATGCCGCAGGTGCCTTGCCAGGCGGTGTCAGCACTCTCGTGAGGTGGCTGCTAAGCACATGTTTTTGCGGGAGGAATCTGATTCGATCGCAGAAATACCAATAGACGATTAAGCAAATGGGGTGCACAATTTCAGGCTGGGAGGAAGGAGAATCAACCAGGGGACCGCAATGCGCGACCATTCCGAAATGGACCTGATGCTCAAGGGCTATGGCTTGACCACGGCCAAGATTCTTTATCACTTTCCCGATCATCCGCATCTGCTGCAGAGCTTCATCTGGCAGGATTACGACATCGCCCCGAAATTTCCGGTGCTGATCCGCTTCATCGAGTTCTGGCAGGCCAAGCTCGAAGGCCCGCTGCATTCGGTCAGCTACACGCACCAGAAGCTGATCGCGCCGAACGAATGGCGCAAGGTCGACGGCGAGTTCGTGCTGCATTAGCCGGGCGGGTGGCAGGCTGGGAGCCGCCGCCCCAGCTTTTGGAGCGTCAGACTGCAGGCGGGCTCAGCCGGGCAAACCCCTCCTGCCGGCGGTAGGGAAAATACGGGTAGGGTGCGGTGACCTCACTTGCCGTGTCGAGCTTCTTCATCTGCCCGGCTGTCAAGGACCAGCCGACGGCGCCGAGATTCTGGCGCAACTGCTCCTCGTTGCGCGCGCCGATGATGACGGAGGCGACGGTCGGCCGCTGCAGCAGCCAATTGATGGCGATCTGCGGTATGGTCTTGCCGGTTTCCTCGGCGACAACATCAAGCGCGTCGATCACCCGATAGAGATGCTCATCCTCGACGGGCGGTCCGAAGCTTGCGGTGTCATGCAGCCGGCTTTTCTCAGGCAGCTTCTGGCCACGGCGGATCTTGCCGGTCAGGCGGCCCCAGCCGAGCGGGCTCCACACCAGCGCACCGACACCCTGGTCGAGGCCGAGCGGCATCAACTCCCATTCATAATCGCGTCCGACCAGCGAGTAATAGACCTGATGGGCGACGTATCGGGGATAGCCGTATCTGTCCGCCAGGCCGAGCGACTTCATCACTTGCCAGCCGGAAAAATTGGAGACGCCGACATAACGCAGCTTGCCGGCGCGCACGAGACTGTCCAGCGTCGACAGCGCCTCCTCGATCGGTGTTGCGGCGTCGAAAGCGTGCAGTTGCAGCAGGTCGATGTAGTCGGTGCCAAGACGCCTCAGCGCGTCTTCGACGGCCTTGATCAGGCGTGAACGCGAAGAGCCGGCATCGTTGGGACCGTCGCCCATCGGCAGCGAGGTCTTGGTCGAGATCAGCACGGCGTCGCGGCGGCCCTTGATGGCAGCGCCGAGCACTTGTTCGGAAGCGCCATTCGAATAGACATCGGCAGTGTCGAACAGGTTGACGCCGGCCTCAAGACAGATGTCGACCAGCCGCCGCGCTTCGGTCGCATCGCTGTTGCCCCAGGCGCCGAACAGCGGGCCCGAACCGCCGAAGGTTCCAGCGCCGAACGAGAGCGCCGGGACCTTCAGGCCCGATGCGCCAAGATTTCGATAATCCATGGGTTTGCTCCTTGTGGAAGGATGGCTGTTTCAAAGATTGGTTGAGGTTGCCGTTCTATGACCGCGCGATTTCCGGTGTGGCGAGGACGGGATCTCGGTCGAGGCGTAGCGCAAACGCTGCCACGGCAAGCGCTGAAAGCGGCAACAGGGCCGCGACCCAGGTGACGGCACCGAGGCCGGGACCATGGGCGATGACCAAGCCGCCGAGCCAGGCGCCGGCCGCATTGGCGAGGTTGAAGGCGGCGATGTTGAAGGATGAAGCTAGGCTCTGGCCGGCGCCTTGTGCCTTTTCCAGTACCCACATCTGCAGCGGCGCCACGGTGGCGAACGCGGCAGCGCCGAGCAGACCGACATAGATGACGGCCATGACCTGGCTGTGCAGGGCGAAGGTCATGGTGCCGAGCACCAGCGCCAGCACGACGAGACTGCCGAGAACGGAAGGTACCAGCCAGCGGTCGGCGAACTTGCCGCCGGCGAGGTTGCCGGCGATGAGGCCGCCGCCGAAGACCAGCAGGATCGGCGACACCGCTGCTTCGTCAAAACCGGTGATCTCGGTCAGCAACGGGGCGATGTAGGTGAAGACGGCAAAGACGCCGGCATAGCCAAGCACGGTGGTGGCGAAGCCAAGCAGGACGGGCGTGCGGCCGAGCACGGCGAGATCGGCGCGCAAATTGCTCTTCTCAGGCTCTGTTCGACTGCGCGGCACCAGCAGGAGAATGATGGCGAAGGCGGCGATGCCGACCAGGGTCACCGCCCAGAAGGTCGCGCGCCAGCCGAAGGCCTGGCCGAGCCATGTGCCGAAGGGCACGCCGAGGATGTTGGCGATGGTCAGGCCGGTGAACATCAGGGCGATCGCCGAAGCTTTCTTGTTGGGCGCCACCAGCCCGGTCGCCACGACCGAACCAACGCCGAAGAAGGTGCCGTGGGCGAAGGCGGTCAGCACGCGCGCACCCATCAGCGTCCAGTAGTCTGGGGCAAGCGCACAGGCGAGATTGCCAAGCGTGAAGATTGCCATCAGCGCCAGAAGCACGATTTTGCGCGGCCAGCGGCCGGTTGCGATCGTCAGCAGCGGCGCGCCGATGACAACGCCGAGCGCATAGCCGGAAATCAGCTGGCCGGCAGCTGAGATCGAGACGCCGAGATCGGTGCTGACGTCGAGCAGCAGGCCCATGATGACGAATTCGGTGACGCCGATACCGAAGGCACCGGCGGCAAGAGCGTAAAGAGCAAGGGGCATGGCGGTTCCCACTTCGATGACGACCAATTTTGACGACGGGCGCCGTGTCCTCCCACGCGCCGATGCCGAAGATCGTGCCGCGATGTGCTGTGAACCAGCCTTGCATCGGGCACATCGTCTGTGAAATAGATTCACCAATGGCTAGGCCCGACATCAATCGCTCCGGCGAGATCGAAGTGTTCGTCCGCGTCGTCGAGGCGGGCAGCTTTTCAGCCGCTGCCCGTGCGTTGCGGATGACGCCGTCGGCGGTGAGCAAGCTGATCGCGCGGCTGGAGGCGCGGCTTGGCGCGCGGCTGGTCAGCCGTTCGACGCGTAAGCTGCAACTGACGCCAGAGGGCGCGGCGTTCTTCGACAGCGGCGTGCGCATCCTGGCCGACATGGCAGCGGCCGAGCGCGAGGCAGCGGCGGGTGCCGCGCCGCGTGGCCGGCTGCGGATCAACAGCTACGTGCCTTTCGGGCAACATCGGCTGATCCCGCTTTTGCCGCGTTTCCTAGAGCGCTACCCCGAAATCTCGGTCGATCTGGTGTTGACCGACGATGTCATCGACCTGATGGAGGAGCGCGCTGACGTCGCCATCCGCGCCGGGCCGCTCGGTGAATCACGGCTGGTGGCGCGCAAGCTCGGGCAGAGCCGGGTGGTCGTCGTTGCAGCGCCATCGTATCTCGAAGCGCGTGGCACGCCCAAGGAGCCCGCCGATCTCGATCGTCACAACCGGATGGGCTTCCGTTTCGTACGTCACCTCGAGGGCTGGCCTTTTATCGACGCGGCCGGCAAGCCGATCACCCTGTCGATCATCGGAAATACGCTGGTCAGCGACGGCGAGGCGATGCGGCTGATGGCGCTCTCAGGGGTGGGCATCGCCCGGCTGGCACGCTGGCACGTGGAGGCCGACATTGCCGCCGGCCGGCTGTTGCCGCTGCTGGAAGAGTTCAACCCCGGCGACGAGGAACTCACCCACGCGGTCTATGTCGGCCAAGGCAAGCATCTGCCGGCGCGGGTGCGGGCGTTTTTGGACTTTTTGGTCGAGACTGTCCGGCTGACCTGAGCCCAAAAAAATCGGGAGCCTGCCGGCTCCCGAAGCATCGAATCGAAGGTGAGATTGAGTTACGTTTTCGGCACAAAGGGCGCCGGACGCCGGCCGGCCGCCTGACGTTCCAGCATCCAGCCGGGGTATTCGGCGGGCAGGGCACTGACTTCGTCGAGGCGAACAAGATCATCGGCATCGAGCTGCAACTCGGTGGCTGAAAGGTTCTGTTCAAGCTGCTCCATGCGGCTGGCGCCGATAATCACGCTCATCATGAATGGCTTGGCCAGGACATAGCCGAGCGCCACCGTGGCGACGCTGACGCCGTGCTTGGCGGCGATCTCGCGCATGACGGCGACCGCTGCCCAGGCACGGTCCTCATTGACCGGCGGGAAATTGAAGCTGGCGCGGCGGCCCTCGCCATTGCCGGGGGCACCCGGTCCGTATTTGCCGGAGAGCAAGCCGCCTGCCATCGGCGACCAGACCATCAGCCCGAGCTTCTCCTCGTTGAGCAGCGGCACGATCTCGCGCTCGAGATCGCGGCCGGCGATCGAATAATACGACTGCACGGTCTCGAAGCGGGCAAAGCCTCTGCGCTCGGCAATACCCAGCGCCTTGGCGATGCGCCAGGCCTGCCAGTTCGAGACGCCGACATAGCGGACCTTGCCGGCGGCAACCAGGTCGTCGAGCGCCCGCAGCGTCTCGTCGATCGGCGTCACCGTGTCGGTGCCGTGCAGCTGGTAAAGATCGATATGGTCCAGCTGCAGCCGTTCGAGGCTGCCTTCGACCGAATCCATGATGTGGCCGCGCGAGGAACTGCGCTGGTTCGGGCCGCCGCCCATGGTGCCATGAACCTTGGTGGCGATGATCACGTCCTGCCGGTTGACGCCAAGGTTCCTGAGCGACTGGCCGAGAAGCCGTTCCGAGGCGCCGAATGAATAAACATCCGCCGTGTCGAAGAAATTGACACCGGCGACGAGCGAGCGGGCAACGATCTCGTCGACGCCCTTCTGGTCGAGGCTGGCGATCAGGCCCCATTGGGCATTCTCGCCGCCCGCGCCGAACGTCATCGTGCCGAGGCAAAGTTCGGAGACGAACATCCCCGTATTTCCAAGTTGATTGTAACGCATGGTGGCTCCAGACGGGTTGAGAATAACTCGACCCATATAGGAACGAAACGTTCCGTTTCTATAAGTTGGCTTAGTCAATGTCAGTCTGTGGCCTAAGGCCGGCTGCGCCTCATCTGGCGCCGAAAATCGCCGATCCAACCCTGACACTGGTCGCGCCGAAGGCGATCGCGGTTTCGTAGTCGCTGGACATGCCCATGGAGAGCTTGTCGACGCCGGCCTCAAGCCCAAGCTTTTCCAGCAGCGCGAAATGCGGCCCGGGGTTCTCGTCGGCCGGCGGAATGCACATCAGCCCCTCGACGGCGAGGCCATGGACATCGCGGCAGCGGGCGACGAAGGCGACAGCCTCGCGCGGCTCGATGCCGGCCTTTTGCGGCTCGGAGCCCGTGTTGACCTGGACATACAACCTTGGTGACCGGCCTTGCCTGGCGATCTCCTTGGCCAGCTCTGCGGCAATCTTTTCGCGATCGACGGTTTCGATGACGTCGAACAGCGCCACCGCCTCCCTTGCCTTGTTCGATTGCAGCGGACCGATCAGATGCAGCTCGATGTCGGGAAACGCCTCCTTCAGCACCGGCCATTTGGCTTGTGCTTCCTGGACGCGGTTTTCGCCGAAGACGCGCTGGCCGACCTCGATGACGGGGCGGATATCGGTTGTATCGAAGGTCTTCGAGACCGCGACCAGCGTCACCGCTCCGGCCTCGCGTCCTGCCTCGCGTTCGGCGGCAGCGATCCTTGCCTTGACCGTGAAAAGCTGTTCGACGGCGCTCGCCATGCCTATATCCTGCCTGTGTTTGGCTTTTCGCCGGATCGCCGCAGTTGACGGGTCCGGCAATCCATGGTGAACACCGCGACGACATTTCCTGAGCCGCCCGGGCATTGTCCGGCGGCTCGTGCATGCTTTTAAGTGAAAAACACCCGATGGCAACCGAACGATACAATCCGCGCGCGTCAGAGCCCAAATGGCAGAAGGCCTGGGACGCCAAGAAGCTGTTCGAAGCCGACAATGACGACCCGCGCCCGAAATACTACGTGCTGGAGATGTTCCCCTATCCGTCGGGGCGCATCCATATAGGCCATACCCGCAACTATACGATGGGCGACGTGGTGGCACGCTACAAGCGGGCCAAGGGGTTCAACGTGCTGCACCCGATGGGCTGGGATGCCTTTGGCATGCCAGCCGAAAACGCGGCGATGCAGAACAAGGTTCATCCCAAGGACTGGACCTATCAGAACATTGCCGCCATGCGCGAGCAGCTCAAGGTCATGGGCCTGTCGCTCGATTGGGCGCGCGAGTTCGCCACCTGCGATGTCGACTACTATCACCGCCAGCAGATGCTGTTCCTCGATTTCGTCGAGAAGGGGCTGGTGACGCGCAAATCCTCCAAGGTCAACTGGGATCCGGAGGACATGACGGTGCTTGCCAACGAGCAGGTCATCGACGGACGCGGCTGGCGCTCGGGCGCGCTGGTGGAACAGCGCGAGCTGACGCAGTGGTTCTTCAAGATCACCGACTACGCGCAGGACCTGCTGGATTCGCTCGATCAACTCGACGACTGGCCGGAAAAAGTGAAGCTGATGCAGGCGAACTGGATCGGCCGTTCAGAAGGGCTGCTGATCCGCTGGCCGCTGGCCGAGCCAGTCGCCGGCGAGCATGAACTTGAAGTCTACACGACCAGGCCCGACACCATCTTCGGCGCCTCCTTCATGGCGATTGCGGCCGATCATCCGCTGGCCAAAAAGGCCGCCGAAGACAATCCGGCGCTGGCAAAGTTCATCGACGAGGTCCGCCATATGGGCACTTCGGCGGCGGCCTTGGAGACGGCCGAGAAGAAGGGTTTCGATACCGGCATTCGCGTCGTCCATCCGTTCGACGAGAGGTGGACGCTGCCTGTCTACGTCGCCAATTTCGTGCTGATGGACTATGGCACAGGCGCCATCTTCGGCTGTCCGGCACATGACCAGCGCGACCTCGACTTCGCCAACAGATACGGCCTTCCGGTCATTCCGGTGGTGATGCCGGAAGGCGAGAATCAAGGAAGCTTCCAGGTCATCGACGAGGCTTATGTCGATGATGGCGCGATGATCAATTCGCGCTTCCTCGACGGCATGAAGCCGGATCAGGCATTCGACGAGGTGGCGAAGCTGCTGGAACAAAGGACCATCGGCAACCGGCCGATGGCCGAGCGCAAGGTGAACTTCCGCCTGCGCGACTGGGGCATTTCGCGCCAGCGCTATTGGGGCTGCCCGATCCCGATGATCCATTGCGAGGATTGCGGCGTGGTGCCGGTGCCGAAAGCCGACCTGCCGGTCAAGCTGCCGGACGATATCGAGTTCGACCGGCCGGGCAATCCGCTCGACCGCCATCCGACATGGCGGCACGTCAAATGCCCGCGCTGCGGCAAGGATGCGCGGCGCGAAACCGACACGATGGACACATTTGTCGATTCTTCGTGGTATTTCGCGCGCTTCACCGCGCCCTGGGCAAACGATCCGACCGATCCCAAGGCCGCGACTGAATGGCTGCCGGTCGACCAGTATATTGGCGGCATTGAGCATGCGATCCTGCATTTGCTCTATTCGCGCTTTTTCACCCGCGCCATGCGCGAGACCGGCCATGTCGATCTCGCCGAGCCGTTCAGGGGCCTGTTCACGCAAGGCATGGTGGTGCACGAGACCTATCGGGTTGGCGGCGCCTCGAACGGCCGCTGGCTTGCGCCAAGCGAGGTCAGGCTGGAAGACGCCGACGGCAAGCGCCGCGCCTTCGAAATCGCCACTGGCGAAGAGGCGGGGATCGGTCCGCTCGAAAAAATGTCGAAGTCGAAGAAGAATACGGTGAGTCCGGAAGAGATCACCGACGGCTACGGCGCCGATACGGCGCGCTGGTTCATGCTGTCGGACTCGCCGCCCGAGCGCGATGTCGAATGGACCGACGAGGGTGCGGCCGGCGCGCATCGCTTCATCCAGCGCATCTGGCGGCTGGTGTCGACGGCTGCCGAATCGCTCGCCGGAGTCCGGCCAGCTGCGGCGAAGGACGGCGAGGCCGGGACAGTATCCAAGGCCGCGCACAAGATACTGAAGTCGGTCGGTGAGGATATCGAAAAGCTCGCCTTCAACCGCGCCATCGCCCGCATCTACGAGCTCGCCAATGCCTTGACCGTGCCGCTCAACGAGGCGGCAGAGGGCAAGGCCGGTCCGGCGCTGCAAGCGGCGTGCCGCGAGGCCGTTGAGATCCTGGTGCACCTGATCGCGCCGGTCATGCCGCATCTGGCCGAAGAGTGCTGGCAGACGCTCGGCGGCACCGATCTTGTCGCCGAACGGCCCTGGCCGAACTACGATCCCTCGCTTGTCGTCGACGCCGAGATCGTGCTTCCGGTGCAGGTCAACGGCAAGAAGCGCGGCGATTTGACAATTGCCCGCGACGCGGACCAAGGTGCGGTCGAAAAAGCGGTTCTGGCTCTCGACTTCGTGCAGAGAGCGCTCGAAGGTAAGGCGCCGCGCAAGGTGATCATCGTGCCACAGAGGATCGTCAATGTCGTTGCCTGAGCCGCGAAAGACAGAGCTGACGCTGCGCCGTGTCGTGCTTTGCGGGCTGCTCGCGTCGGTGGCGCTGGTTTCCGCCTGCACGGTGCGGCCGCTCTATTCGAGCGCGCCGCTGGTCGCCGGCTCGCAGGTCGGCGCTGCTGCCGAGCTGGCATCGATCTCGGTCAAGCCGGTCAAGACCCGCTACGCCCAGCAGGTCCGCAACAATTTGATCTTCGCGCTCGGCCAGGGCGCCGGCGAGCCGGCTTCGCCGGTCTATTCGCTTGATCTCGGCGTCTCCGAACTCGTCGAATCGGCGGCAATCGAGCAGGTCACGACCGACGAGGACGAGCCGACCGCCGGCACTGTGACGCTGACCGCTAACTATGTGCTCAGCGATGCCAAGACGGGCACGGTCATAGCGAGGGGCAAGCGCTCGATTCCGTCGTCATACGACAGGCCGCGCCAGGAATTCGCGTCATACCGGGCGCAGATCGACGCCGAGAACCGTGCGGCGCGCGAGCTGGCAGATGTGCTGCGGCTGTCGATCGCCCAGGATCTGATCAAGCACGGCAAGCCGGCGGCAAGCTAGGTCTTTCCAGAGTGCGCAATCTGCAAAAAAGGCCGATTGCTCGGCCTTTTTTGTTCGCAGGATAGTCGCTTCAGCCGATCTTCTGCCCGGTCTTTGCCCAGTCGGCGAGGAACAGCTCCAGGCCCTTGTCGGTCAGCGGGTGCTTGACCAGTGCCTTGAGTGTCGCCGGCGGCGCGGTGATGACGTCGGCGCCGATCAGTGCCGCCTGCTTGACATGGTTCACGGTGCGCACAGAAGCGGTCAGGATTTCGGTCTGGAAGTCATAATTGTCGTAGATGGTGCGGATATCGGCAATCAGCTCCATGCCGTCCCAGCCGCTGTCGTCGATGCGGCCGACGAAGGGCGAGATGAACGAGGCGCCGGCCTTGGCGGCAAGCAGCGCCTGGGTGGCCGAGAAGCAAAGCGTGACGTTGACCATGCGGCCGTCCGACCGGATGTCCTTGCAGGCTCTCAGGCCGTCGAGCGTCAGCGGCACCTTGATGCAGACATTGTCGGCGATCCTGGCCAGGATCTTGGCCTCCGCCATCATGTCCTTGTATTCGGTGGCGACGACTTCGGCCGAGACTGGGCCCTTGACGATCTCGCAGATCTCTCTTGTGACGTCGGCGATCTTGCCGCCGGATTTCAGGATCAGCGACGGATTGGTGGTTACGCCGTCGAGCAGCCCCAAATCGTTCAGCTCGCGGATTTCCTTGACATCGGCGGTGTCGACAAAAAATTTCATGGCGGTCTCCTGAAGATTTTTCATGTGCACGTCATGCACATTCGGGGTCGGACTTTGATCTAGACCAAAGTCGGGGCAAGGTCACGCCTCATGATCGAAGATTCGCCCTTTGTCGCGGCCGCACCGGTGCTGGTGCCGATGCCCGCCGAGCGCCCCTACACCTATGCCGTGCCGGCTGGCATGCACGTGGTGCCGGGCTCGATCGTGCGCGTTCCGCTTGGGCCCCGCCAGGTCGCCGGCATCGTCTGGGACGGCGCCGTCGAAAAGGTCGACGCGAAGAAATTGCGGCCGATCGAGCAGGTTTTCGACTGCCCGCCGATCGACCGCGCGATGCGGCGTTTTGTCGATTGGGTAGCGCAGTACACGCTGTCGCCGCCCGGCATGGTGGCGCGCATGCTGCTCAGGGCGCCGGAGGCGTTCGATCCGGAGCCGTGGATCGAAGGACTACAGCGCACCTTCGCCAAGCCCGACCGGATGACGGAGGCGAGGACGCGCGTGCTGGAGACGGCCGAAGGCGGACTGGCCTGGACGCGATCGGGCCTGGCGCATGCGGCAGGCGTGTCGTCGACGGTGGTGGACGGGCTCCGGGCGCAGGGCGTATTCGAGACGGTGATGATCCCGCCGCGGCCGGTGGTCGCAGCACCCGATCCCGGCTACGCCGTGCCGACACTGATGCCCGACCAGAGCGATGCCGCCGAGACGCTGCGCGCCAATGTCACGACCGGTACATTCGGCGTCACCCTGCTCGACGGTGTAACCGGATCCGGCAAGACGGAGGTCTATTTCGAGGCGGTCGCGGCCGCGCTCGATCGTGGCAAGCAGGTGCTGATCCTGCTGCCGGAAATTGCGCTGACCCAGGCCTTCCTCGAACGCTTCCAGGAGCGGTTCGGCGCCAAGCCGGCGGAGTGGCACTCGGACCTGCCGCCAAGGATGCGCGAAAAGGTCTGGCGGCAAGTAGCGGAAGGCGGCGTGCGGGTCGTCGCAGGCGCACGCTCGGCGCTGTTCCTGCCGTTCAGGGAGCTTGGATTGATCGTCGTCGACGAAGAGCACGATCCCGCCTACAAGCAGGAGGATCGCGTCTTTTACAATGCCCGCGACATGGCCGTGGTGCGCGGCCATATCGGCGGTTTTCCGGTCGTGCTCGCTTCGGCCACACCGTCGGTCGAAAGCCGGGTCAATGCCAGCCAGGGCCGCTACAGCAGGGCGGTGCTTTCGGCGCGCTTTGCCGAGGCGGCACTTCCCGATCTCAAGACGGTCGACATGCGCCGCGCGCCGCCGGCACGCGGCGGCTTCCTGTCGCCGGTGCTGCTCGGCCATATGGGGCAGACGCTGGAAAGAAAGGAACAGTCGCTGCTGTTCCTCAACAGGCGCGGCTATGCGCCGCTGACGCTCTGCCGGGTCTGCGGCCACCGCTTTGGCTGTCCGGTCTGCTCGGCCTGGCTGGTCGAGCATCGCTTTCGCGGCCAACTCGTCTGCCATCATTGCGGGCACAATGAACGCCGGCCAGAGGCCTGTCCGGAATGCGGCACGCTCGATCATCTCGTCGCCTGCGGGCCGGGTGTCGAGCGCATCGCCGAGGAGGTCGTCGCGCATTTCCCCGATGCCCGCACCATCGTGCTGTCGTCGGACCTGATGGGCGGCGTGCGGCGGCTGCGGCTCGAGCTTGAAGCCATCGCCAATGGCGAGGCCGACATCGTCATCGGCACGCAACTCGTCGCCAAGGGCCATAATTTCCCTAACATGACGCTGGTCGGTGTGGTCGATGCCGATCTCGGCCTTGCCAATGGCGACCCGCGGGCCGCCGAGCGCACCTTCCAACTGCTCAGCCAGGTGACCGGCCGCGCCGGCCGCACCGGCAAGAAGAGCCTCGGCCTGCTGCAGACCTTCCAGCCAGACCACCCGGTGATGCGCGCGATCGTCTCCGGCGATGCCGAGGCCTTCTACGAGCGCGAGATCGCCGAGCGTGAGCGGGCGGGGCTGCCGCCCTTCGGCAGGCTCGCCGGCGTCATCGTCAGCGCGGCGACACGGGCCGAAGCCGAAGGGCACGCCCGTGGCCTGCGTCGCGCCGCGCCGCAAGCCACCGATCTGTTCGTGCTCGGCCCGGCCGAGGCGCCGCTGTCATTGATCGGCGGCCGCCATCGCTTTCGCCTGCTGATCCAGGGCGAACGGCGCGCCGACATGCAAGGGTTCATTCGCACCATGCTGGCCGAGGGGCCGAAGATAAGGGGCTCGGTGCGAGTCCAGGTCGACATCGACCCGCAGAGCTTTTTGTAAGGTGTCGAATTACCCTTTCGTGACGCGTTCGGCGAATGGGTTCAGGTAAGGCACGTCGAGAATCGCAAAATGCCGGGTGTTGGCCGTCAAAACTGACAGGCCGTGTAAACGGGCAGTAGCTGCGATCAGGACGTCCGCCAGACCCGGATTGGCGCCTCTGGCGATAGTGGCGTCTTCCAGTTTTCCGGCTTCTCGTGCGATTGCTAAATCGATGGGAAGGATGCGCTGGTTGAACTCTAGAAGCAACCTTTCGAACCACTCATTGATGCGCTCTGCCTTCATATGCCCGCCCGCCCGCTTCAGTTTCGCGATTCCTCGTTCCATCTCCAAGATGACGATCGACGAGAGCTGCCAAGAGCCGCGTTCTCCTTGTTCGGCAACCCAGGTCTGCACGTGTGACGGAAGCAGAGGCCGACCAGGTGCAAATGCCGAGAGAAAAGACGTATCAAGCAGATAACCGGTCAAAACTCCACTTCCCGCGACGGCGATTCGTTTCGCTCAAGCTCGATGCCGCCTGGATACTGAAGCAGGAAATCCACGAAGTCTTTTTGGCTGTTCTGCGGATAAAGTTTCCGTCCCTCACCGATCGGCACCACCATGACTGCGGGCTTGCCGTGCTTGGTGATAACCGTGGGCTCACCGTTCTCAGCAGCCTCCACGAGCGCGGAAAGGCTGGCCTTTGCCTCTCGTAGTTGCATCGTCTTCATGCGCGGAACCCCTTGTGGTCTCATGTAGTCACAATATAGGAATTGTGCAGAAAAAAACAGCCCGTTGTGTAACGTCCTGTTAGCCCGGTCGAGAAAACGGTCGCGCCCGCGTTGGGCTGACGCGCCCTGCAAATTGCCGACGGCCCATCTGGCGTATGTCTCTTGCTTCGCTAGAATGCCCGAAATTTTGAATATCCATTTACGAGGGGACAAGATGGAATTTGCGTTTCCGTGGCCGATGAGCCAGGGCGAGTGGCTGGCATGGTCGAGCGCCGTGGTGACCCTGCTGTTCGGCCTGCTGCTGTTCCTCGCGCCAGGGCTGGCCTTCCGGATTCTCAGGCTGCAGGTCAAGCCCGAGAAGGCGGCGGCGATCGCCGAGGGGCGCGGCCGGATGTCGGGGTTCTATCTCGGCGTCAGCCTGTGCTGCATCCTCCTGGCGCAGCCGCTGCTCTACATGGCGCTCGGCTTCTCCTGGCTGTTCACCGCCTTCGGCCGGCTGCTCTCGATGATGTCGGACGGCGCCAACACGCCGTTCAACTGGGCATCGATCGTCGTCGAGCTGGTGCTGGCGGCGCTGCCGCTTGCCTTCGCCTTTGGCTTTTTGCCCTGAATCAGGGATCAATCCGGGGTTGGTTGCTGAACTCGGCCAGCGGATGCGACAATAGTGCCTGAAAACCATGCCGGACGACGCATTGCGGTCTGAAAATGCCTGTGCTAGACGGCAATCGACTTTCGACCGGGGATAGCGGAAGCCGCGCCTCCGTGCTTGGAAAAATGCAGTAAGGTCAAAGATTTAGCCAGAGTTTTTGCTCGCGCCAACAATCTGCGGCCTGTCAGACAAGAGAAAAGACGGTCCGTGGCCCAATCGTCATCGCCAATCTCAGGTGTCGCAGAACGCTATGCGGGTTCGCTGTTCGAGCTCGCGCTGCAGGCCAATTCGGTCGCCAGCGTCGAGGCCGACCTCAATAGTTTCGACGCCATGCTCGAAGGTAGCGCTGACCTTTCGCGGCTGATCAGGAGCCCTGTCTTCTCCAGCGAGGACCAGGCCAAGGCGATCGCCGCGATCGCCGACAAAGCAGGGATTACCGGCCTCACCGGCAATTTCCTGCGCGTCGTTGCCCAGAATCGCCGGCTGTTCGCCGTGCCCGGCATGATCAAGGCCTTCCGCCAGATCGCAGCCGAACACCGCGGCGAGACCGCTGCCGAGGTCACCTCGGCGCATGCGCTGACGCCTGCCCAGGAAACCGAGCTGAAAGCAGCGCTGAAAAGCGTCGCCGGCAAGGATGTGGCGATCACGGTCACCGTCGATCCGTCGCTGCTCGGCGGACTGGTGGTCAAGATCGGCTCGCGCCAGATCGATACGTCGCTCAAAACCAAACTCAATTCGCTCAAGCTTGCACTGAAAGAGGTCGGCTGATGGACATCCGCGCCGCGGAAATTTCCGCAATTCTGAAAGACCAGATCAAGAATTTCGGCAAGGAGGCCGAGGTCTCCGAAGTCGGCCAGGTGCTGTCCGTCGGTGACGGTATCGCCCGCGTCTACGGCCTCGACAATGTCCAGGCCGGCGAGATGGTCGAGTTCCCCGGCGGCATCCGCGGCATGGCGCTCAACCTGGAAGCCGACAATGTCGGCGTCGTCATCTTCGGCGCCGACCGCGACATCAAGGAAGGCGACACCGTCAAGCGCACCGGCGCCATCGTCGACGCGCCCGTCGGCATGGGCTTGCTCGGCCGCGTCGTCGACGCGCTCGGCAACCCGATCGACGGCAAAGGCCCGATCCAGGCCACCGAACGCAAGCGCGTCGACGTCAAGGCGCCTGGTATCATTCCGCGCAAATCGGTGAACGAGCCGATGTCGACCGGCCTCAAGGCCATCGACGCGCTGATCCCGGTCGGCCGCGGCCAGCGCGAGCTGGTCATCGGCGACCGCCAGACCGGCAAGACCGCGATCATCCTCGACACCATGCTCAACCAGAAATCGGTGCACGACAACGGCCCTGAGAAGGAAAAGCTGTACTGCGTCTATGTCGCCGTCGGCCAGAAGCGCTCGACCGTGGCGCAGTTCGTCAAGGTCCTGGAAGAGCGCGGCGCGCTCGACTATTCGATCATCATCGCCGCGACCGCCTCCGATCCGGCGCCAATGCAGTTCCTGGCGCCGTTCACCGCCTGCACCATGGGCGAATATTTCCGCGACAACGGCATGCACGCGCTGATCAGCTACGACGATCTATCGAAGCAGGCCGTCGCTTACCGCCAGATGTCGCTGCTGCTGCGCCGCCCGCCGGGCCGCGAAGCCTATCCCGGCGACGTTTTCTACCTCCACTCGCGCCTGCTCGAGCGCGCCGCCAAGCTCAATGACGAAAACGGCGGCGGGTCTCTGACGGCGCTGCCGATCATCGAGACGCAGGCCAACGACGTTTCGGCCTACATCCCGACCAACGTCATCTCGATCACCGACGGCCAGATCTTCCTTGAGACCAATCTGTTCTTCCAGGGCGTCCGTCCGGCGGTCAATGTCGGCCTGTCGGTGTCGCGCGTCGGCTCCTCGGCGCAGATCAAGGCGATGAAGCAGGTTGCCGGGTCGATCAAGGGCGAGCTCGCGCAGTACCGCGAAATGGCTGCTTTCGCGCAGTTCGGCTCCGATCTCGACGCCGCCACGCAACGCCTGCTCAACCGCGGCTCGCGCCTGACCGAGCTTTTGAAGCAGCCGCAATTCTCGCCGCTTAAGGTCGAGGAGCAGGTCGCGGTGATCTTCGCCGGCGTCAACGGCTATCTCGACAAGCTGGCGATCAACCAGGTCGGCAAGTTCGAGCATGGTCTGTTGTCGCATATGCGCTCGGCCGGCAAGGACGTGCTCGACGGCATCCGCAAGGAGAAGGCGCTGTCCGACGATCTGCGCGCCAGGCTGAAGGCAGAAATCGACGCCTTCGCCAAGACCTTTGCTTGAGCAGGACGGACGGGATCAGGTTTGAAGCATGCCTTCGTTAAAAGACCTTCGTAACCGTATCGCCTCGGTCAAGGCGACGCAGAAGATCACCAAGGCGATGCAGATGGTCGCCGCGGCGAAGCTGCGTCGTGCGCAGGAAGCGGCGGAAGCGGCACGTCCCTATTCGGAGCGCATGGGCGCGGTGCTGGCCAACATCACCCAGGCGATCGGTGGCGGCGGGGATGCCCCGGCGCTGATGACCGGCACCGGCAAGGACGACGTACATCTGCTTGTCGTCTGCACGGCCGAACGCGGTCTGTGCGGCGGTTTCAATTCGCAGATCGCCCGCTTTGCCCGCGACCACATCCGCAAGCTTCTGGCCGACGGCAAGCAGGTCAAGATCATCTGCGTCGGCAAGAAGGGATTCGACATATTGCGCCGCGACTACGGGGCGCTGATCATCGAGCGTGTCGACCTGCGCGAGGTCAAGACGCTGGGCTTCGTCAATGCCGATGCCATCGCCAAGAAGGTGATCCACCTGTTCAACGAAGGCGGCTTCGACATCTGCACGCTGTTCTATTCGCAGTTCAAGTCGGTGATCAGCCAGATCCCGACAGCGCAGCAAATTATCCCGGCGGGCGTCGCTTCGGCTGCCGCGGAAGTGAAGGATGGCGGCAGCGCCGTCTACGAATACGAGCCGGAGCCGGGCGAAATCCTCTCCGATCTCATCCCGCGCAACATTTCCGTGCAGGTTTTTCGCGCGCTGCTCGAGAATGCTGCCGGCGAGATGGGCGCCAAGATGAGCGCCATGGACAATGCGACGCGCAACGCCGGCGACATGATCAACAAATTGTCGATCACCTACAACCGCCAGCGGCAGGCGCAGATCACCAAGGAATTGATCGAAATCATTTCGGGCGCCGAGGCGCTCTAGGCACGCTCACAAGGAGGTCATCGACCTCAGGCGTGTGAGAAACAAAGAGACGAAAAGGGTAAAGACGATGGCGAAAGCAGCGACCCCGAAGACGGCAGCCCCTAAGGCCGCGGCACCAGCAAAGGCTCCGGCAGCTGCAAAGGCCGCTCCGGCCAAGAAGGCGGCACCAACCAGGGCCGCCGCTGTGAATACGCCGGCCGCCACCATCAAGAAAACCGGCCTGGCAGGCAAGGTTCGCCAGGTCATCGGCGCCGTTGTCGACGTCCAGTTCGGCGAACATCTGCCGGCGATCCTGAACGCGCTCGAGACGATCAACGTCGGCAATCGCCTGGTGCTAGAGGTGGCCCAGCATCTGGGCGAAAACACCGTGCGCTGCATCGCTATGGACTCGACCGAAGGTCTGGTCCGCGGCCAGGACGTCTATGACACCGGTGCACCGATTACCGTGCCGGTCGGCCCGGGCATGCTCGGCCGCATCATCAACGTCATCGGTGAGCCGGTCGACGAGGCAGGCCCGGTCGACGGCATCGAGATGCGCTCGATCCATCAACCGGCACCGACCTATGTCGAGCAGTCGACGGAAGCGCAGATCCTGGTCACCGGCATCAAGGTGCTCGACCTGCTGGCACCCTATGCCCGCGGCGGCAAGATCGGCCTGTTCGGCGGCGCCGGCGTCGGCAAGACGGTGCTGATCCAGGAACTGATCAACAACGTCGCCAAGGCGCATGGCGGCTTCTCGGTGTTCGCCGGCGTCGGCGAGCGCACCCGCGAAGGCAACGACCTCTATCACGAGTTCATCGAGTCCGGCGTCAACAAGAAGGGCGGCGGCGAAGGCTCCAAGGCCGCGCTCGTCTATGGCCAGATGAACGAACCGCCGGGCGCGCGCGCCCGCGTCGGCCTGACCGGCTTGACGGTTGCCGAATATTTCCGCGACCAGGGCCAGGACGTGTTGTTCTTCGTCGACAACATCTTCCGCTTCACGCAGGCGGGTTCGGAAGTGTCGGCGCTGCTCGGCCGCATTCCTTCGGCCGTCGGCTACCAGCCGACGCTGGCCACCGACATGGGCGCGCTGCAGGAGCGTATCACCACGACGACCAAGGGCTCGATCACCTCGGTGCAGGCGATCTACGTGCCGGCCGACGATCTGACCGACCCGGCACCGGCGACCTCGTTCGCCCACCTCGACGCGACGACCGTGCTCAACCGCGCGATTTCGGAGAAGGGCATCTATCCGGCCGTCGATCCGCTCGATTCGACTTCGCGCATGCTCGACCCGATGGTCGTCGGCGAAGAGCACTACCAGGTCGCCCGCCAGGTGCAGTCGATCCTTCAGCGCTACAAGTCGCTGCAGGATATCATCGCCATCCTGGGCATGGACGAGCTGTCGGAAGAGGATAAGCAGACGGTTGCCCGCGCCCGCAAGATCGAGCGCTTCCTGTCGCAGCCCTTCTTCGTCGCCGAAGTGTTCACCGGCGCGCCGGGCAAGCTGGTCGACCTCGCCGATACCATCAAGGGCTTCAAGGGCCTTTGCAACGGCGACTACGACCATCTGCCGGAGGCCGCCTTCTACATGGTCGGCGGCATCGAGGAAGCGGTCGAGAAGGCGCAGCGCCTGGCCGCTGAAGCGGCCTGATGGTGAATGGTCAATAGCGAATTGTGAATGGGGAGTAGCGGATAGGAAATCGGGGCTGAGTGAAGGTCATTCTTTTTGACCATTCACCATTCACCATTCACCAGTCGCTAAACTGATCATGCCTGAAGCTTTCAAATTCGAACTGGTCTCGCCGGAGCGCCTCTTGGTTTCCGAGCAGGTCGAATCCGTCGTCATCCCGGGCGCCGAAGGCGAGATGACCGTCATGGCGCATCACGCGCCGGTCATGACCACAATCAAGCCGGGCGTCGTCACACTGAGGACCGCGCAAGGCAAGGAAGAGCGCTATGTGGTGTTCGGCGGCTTTGCCGACATCGTTCCGGCCGGCTGCACGCTGCTGGCGGAATCGGCTGTGGCCGTCGGCGACATCGACCGCGCCGACCTTGCCCGCCGCATCCAGGAAGCGAGGGAAGACGCCGCCGACGCCAAGGACGACCAGACCCGCAGCAAGGCCGAGCAGTTCCTTAGCCAACTCACCACGCTAGAAGGTGCCATCCTGCCGGCTTGAGGTTCGCTCAAATGATCGACTGAAAAAGCGGGTTGCCCCGCTTTTTTGTTTGGTGGACAGTCTGGCTGCCTGGGCATTGAGGGGTGGCCGTGACGGAAGAAACAGCGCAACGAGAAACTGCCTCGCGATCCCTGTGGTCGACGGCCCTGGTGTCAGCCTTTGGCGGACCGTTCGGCGGGTTCCTCTGGATCGGCAGCGGCAGACTGGCGGTTGCCAGCATGCTAGTGATCGGCGCCCTCGTTTTCGCGCTTGTCTATATCGGATTTCCGGTATTGCCTGGCGTCGATCTTGCCTGGCCGGCCGATCTTTCAAGTATCGGCTTGATGATCCTGTGGGCAGCGCTTGTCGTGCCGTTCGCGCGCCGATTCAAGCCGGACAGATGGTATGCGCACGGGCTCTGGGTGCTGGTGCTCGTCTTTCTGACCACGTATCCGGCCGCATTTGCAATACGCGCGTTCCTATTCCAGCCGTTTTCGATTCCCTCCGGCAGCATGGTGCCGACGTTGCAGGAGGGCGACTATCTCTTCGTTTCCAAATCCGCGTACGGTTACAGTCGCTACAGCGTGCCCTTCAACGTTCTTTCATTTGACGGGCGGCTGTTCGGCGCGGAGCCCAAACGGGGAGATGTGGTTGTCTTCAAGTTCCCGCCCGATCCGAGCGTGGACTACATCCAGCGGATCGTCGGCTTTCCGGGCGAAAGGATCCAGATCATCGATGGGGTGCTTCACATCAACGATGTCGCGGTGGGACTCGACGATATCGGCACTTTTTCGTCTGAAGAGTTCTCGAAAGCCAAACTTCAACGCGAAACTCTGCCGGGGGGCGTCACCCATTCCGTCCTCGACCTCACCGACAACTCGATTGGTGACAATACGCGCGTGTTTGAGGTGCCCGAAGGCCATTATTTCGTCCTTGGCGACAACCGCGACAATGCCTCCGACAGCCGATTCACTGTCGGCTTTGTTCCCTACGAAAATCTGGTCGGCAAGGCTGTGCGGTTGTTCTGGAATTCCAAGGGCACCGATTATTCATCGCGACAGACGCTGAACGGCCAGGCCAGCAAGTAGCCTCAGGTCGTCAGTGCCTCCACTGCGCGCATGACGCCGCGCAGTTCGGCGAGGCCCTTCAGCCGGCCGATGCAGGAATAGCCGGGGTTCACCTTCTTGCCGATGTCGTCGACGATGGCATGGCCATGATCGGGGCGCATCGGGATCTGCCAGTCCGCGCGGCCTGCCGCCTTGCGCCGCCGCTCTTCGCCAATCAGCGCCGACACGACCGCCACCATGTCGGTGTCGCCGTCGAGGTGCTCGGCTTCGTGGAAGGAGCCGTCGGACTCCTTGGTGACATTGCGCAGATGGGCGAAATGGATGTTTTCGGCGAAGGCCCTGGCCATTGCCGGCAGGTCGTTCTGCGCGCCCGCGCCGTAGGAGCCGGTGCACAGTGTCAGCCCGTTAGCCGGCGAAGCGACGGCGTCGAGCAGCGCGCGGGCATCATTGGCGTTGGAAACGATGCGCGGCAGGCCGAACAGCGAAAAAGGTGGATCGTCGGGGTGGATCGCCATCTTGACGCCGGCCTCTTCGGCCACCGGCACGATCTCGCGCAGGAAGGCAAACAGGTTTTCGCGCAGGCCTTCGGTGGAGACGTCCTTGTAGAGGTCGAGGGCGCGGCGGAAGCTTGCCCGATCGAAGATGAATTCGCGCGCCGGCACCCAGCCGATCAGGTTGCGCTCCAGCCTTGCCTTGTCGCTGTCGCTCATCCCTTGCAGCCGCGCACGCGCGGCCTCGATACGGGCCGGTGGGTGATCGGCCTCCGCCCCTTCTCGCTCGAGGATGAAGACGTCATAGGCGCAGAGCTCAACGACATCGAAGCGCAGCGCCGTGCCGCCATGCGGCATGGGATAATCGAGGTCGGTGCGCGTCCAGTCGGTGATCGCCATGAAATTATAGCAGACGGTATTGATCCCGGCGGCGGCGACGGCGCGGATCGAGGCCTTGTAATTGTCGATCAGGCTGCGCCAGTTGCCGTTGCGGGTCTTGATGTCCTCGTGGACGACGATGCTCTCGACCACATCCCAGGTCAGGCCTGCTGCCTCGATCTCGGCCTTGCGCCTGGCGATCTCGTCCGCCGGCCAGGCGCGGCCGTCATTGAGATGGTGCAGCGCGCTGACGATGCCGACGGCGCCGGCTTGACGGACATGGGCAAGCGTCACCGGATCGTCTGGCCCGAACCAGCGCCAGGTTTGTCTCATGGCTTCTCACTCCCTATGCCAAGCGCCGCGAAGGCAGCGGCAGGTCCGCCCCGCCGCAGGCGCTCAAGATGGGCTGCCGTCAGATCGATCAGTGTCATGCGGTGGGAATGGTCCTTGGCGAAGCCGGCGAGATCGAACATTGCTGTCACCGTTTCGACAGCCGGCCGGCTGCCGAGCGTAAGCCGAGTGTCGATCGGGTCGGTAAAATGGGCTTCCGGCAAGGTTTTGCCGCGCGCCTCGCAAGCGGCGATCCAGGCGGCCACCACCAGCATGAGATGCGCGGGCGGGTCACCGGCACCCAGCCGATCGAGGGCAGAGGCGACGATGCGCTGCGGCAGCTTCTGGCTGCCGTCATTGGCGATCTGCGCCGTGCGATGGGCGAGCGCGGTGTTCGAATAGCGTTCGGCGAGCTGGGCCGTGTAGCCGGCCGTATCGAGTCCGGCGTCCTGCGGCAGCGTCGGGATGGCCTCGGCCCATAGTCCGTCGACGAATTGCCGGATCGCCGGATCGGCAAAGGCGCGGTCGACCGTGTCGTAGCCGCTGAGCAGGCCGAGATAGGCAATTGCCGAATGCGAGCCGTTGAGCAACCGCAGCTTCATGTCCTCGAACGGCCCGACGTCGCCGACCATGGTGACGCCGAACTTTTCCCAGGCCGGCCTGCCCGCCGGGAAATCGTCCTCGACCACCCATTGGCAGAACGGCTCGGTCATCACCGGCCAGGCATCCTCGACGCCGAGCTCGACGGCGATACGCGCCCGGTCGGCGTCGGTGGTCGCCGGCACGATACGGTCGACCATGCTCGACGGAAACGCGACGCCGTCAGCGATGTGTGCGGCGAGCCTGGCATCGCCTGAAGTGGCGAGCCTGGAATCGCGCAGTGCGGCGAATTCGACGAGCAGGCGGTGCAGCGTGGCGCCATTCGCCGGAAGGTTGTCGCAGCAGAGCACGGTGAAAGGCTGGATGCCGGCGGCACGGCGGCGCGACAGCGCTTCGGTGAGGAAACCATGCGCCGTCCGTGGCATTTGCGGGTTAGCCAGATCATGGACGATGTCGGGGTGGGTATTGTCCAGTCCGCCGCCGGCTGCTCTCAGATAGGCCTTTTCGGTGATCGTCAGCGTGACGATGCGGGTGCGCTGATCGGTCAGAGCGGCGAGCACCGCAACCGGATCTTCCGGCGCGACCAGCAGCGACAGGATCGAACCGATGACGCGCAGCTCTTCGCCGATGCTGCTTCTGATCGCCAGCGTGTAGAGGCCATCCTGCGGCGCCAGTGCGTCGCGCGTGTCTGGACTGCGCAAGGACACGCCGACAATGCCCCAGTCCGTCTCTCCCGACGCCATGCAGTCGTCGACAGAGGCCGCCTGGTGGGCGCGGTGGAACGCGCCGACGCCGAGATGGACGATGCCCGGTGCGATGCCGCCGCGGTCGTAGCGCGGAACCGCGACCGAAGCCGGCAGTGCCTTCAGGGTGCTGTTGGAAAGGCGTCTATTGGTCATTGCGCCACGTGTCTGATCGAGATTGTTGGGTCACTGCTGGCAGGCGGCGTAACACCCGATGCCGTCACGCACAATGGGCGATGACCGACGAAAAGTCATCATACAACAACCCAGTTTTTGTATGTTGACATTATTTCTTTCCAACCCTACCGATGTCCAGATTGGGAGGATTACGTGGCCGCATTGACGGATCCGGATTTGCTGTTTCCCGCCGAGGCGCGCCCGCTTTCGCTGGCCCGCGATCTCTATGCTGCGGTCAAGGACCTGCCGATCGTCAGCCCGCACGGCCACACCGACCCGCGCTGGTATGCGCTCAACGAGGCGTTTCCGGATCCGGCGCAATTGCTGATCGTGCCGGACCACTACATTTTCCGTATGCTGTTCAGCCAGGGCGTTCGCCTTGAGGAGCTTGGCGTGCCGACTCTTGACGGCTCGCCGGTGGAGACCGACGGCAGGACGATCTGGCGGCGCTTCGCCGAGCATTACTACCTGTTCCGCGGCACGCCGACCCGGCTGTGGTTCGACCATGTTCTTGCCCACCTGTTCGGCATCGACGAGCCGCTGAATGCCAAGACGGCCGACCGCCATTACGACACGATCGCGATGCTGCTGCAGTGGGAGAATTTTCGCCCCCGAGCGCTGTTCGAGCGCTTCAACATTGAGGTCATCGCGACGACCGAAGGCGCGCTCGACGATCTCAGATGGCACCAGATGATCCGCGACAGCGGCTGGGAGGGCCGCGTCGTCACCGCCTATCGGCCGGACGCGGTCGTCGATCCCGATTTCGAAGGGTTCTCGGCCAATCTCGACCGGCTTGGCGAGATCACCGGGTGCGATACCGGCAACTGGGCCGGCTATCTCGATGCACATCGCCAGCGGCGGGCCTTCTTCAAAAGTTTCGGTGCGACTTCCTCCGATCACGGCCATCCAACGGCCGAAACCGCCAATCTCTCGGATGCCGCCGCGCAGGAGTTGTTCAACCGCATCCGCCGGGGCTCGGACGACGAGCGGGAGCGAAAACTGTTTCGCGCCCAGATGCTGACCGAGATGGCCAAGATGAGCCGCGACGACGGGCTGGTGCTGCAGATCCATCCCGGCTCCTGGCGCAATCATTCGCCGGCTATTTTTCACAAGTTCGGCAGGGACAAAGGCTTCGATATCCCGACCCGCACCGATTATGTGACGGCGCTGAAGCCGTTGCTCGACTGTGTCGGGCTGGAGCGCGACCTCACCATCATCCTCTTCACCCTCGACGAGACGAGCTATGCGCGCGAGCTGGCGCCGCTCGCCGGCGTCTACCCGGCATTGAAGCTCGGGCCGGCCTGGTGGTTCCACGACAGCCCCGAAGGCATGCGCCGGTTCCGTGAGATGACCACCGAAACGGCCGGTTTCTACAACACCGTCGGTTTCAACGACGACACCCGCGCCTTTCCATCCATACCGGCCCGCCATGATGTGGCGCGCCGGGTCGATTGCGCATATCTGGCGCGTCTCGTCGCCGAGCATCGGCTCGGCGAAGACGAGGCGCACGAGCTGGCGCAGGAACTTGCCTATACGCTCGCGAAAAAGGCGTACCGGCTCTAACGGCGCTTGCCGCCATCGTTCAAAACGGGAGGAAACCAATGCTGCATTTTTCGAGATTGGCGGGAGCTACGCTACTTGCCGCCGCACTGCTGGCCGGAACGGCAAGCGCCCAGACGGTCCTGCGCTCCTCCGACACGCACCCGGACGGTTATCCGACGGTCGAGGCGGTCAAATATTTCGGCGAGCTCGTGAAAGAGCGCACGGCCGGCCGCTACGTGGTCGAGATCTATCCTTCCGCGCAACTCGGCGAGGAAAAGGACACGATCGAGCAGGTGCGCACCGGCGTGATCGATCTCAACCGCGTCTCGATGGCGCCGTTCAACGGGCTCATCCCGGAGACCACCGTGCCCTCGCTGCCCTACATCTTCCGTTCGGAAGAGCACATGCACAAGGTCATGGACGGGGCGATCGGCGACCAGATCGCGGCGGCGTTCGACCAGGTCGGGCTGGTGCTGCTTGCCTTTTACGACGGCGGCTCGCGCTCCTTCTACAATTCGAAGAAGCCGATCAACACCGTCGCCGATATGGCCGGGATGAAGTTCCGCGTCATCCAGTCCGACATCTTCGTCGACATGGTGGCGGCACTCGGCGCCAACGCGACGCCGATGCCGTATGGCGAAGTATATTCGGCGATCGAGACCGGGGTCATCGACGGCGCGGAAAACAATTTTCCGAGCTACGACACTGCCAAGCATGCGGAAGTCGCCAAGTACTATTCGCTCGACGAGCACACGATGGTGCCGGAAGCCTTCGTCATGGCGAAGTCGAGCTGGGACAAGCTGACGCCGGAAGACCAGGCGATCTTCAAGGCGGCCGCCAAGGAAAGCGTCGCCAAGCAGCGCGAGCTGTGGACTGCCAAGGTCAAGGAATCGCGCGCCAAGGTCGAGGCGGCCGGTTCGCAGATCACGACGCCGGACAAGCAGCCCTTCATCGACGCGATGGGGCCGGTCTATGAGAAGCATGTCAAGGACGACAAGCTGAAGGCCATGGTCGAAGCCATCAAGGCCGTGCAGTGATCAAGCGGCGGCGCGGACATTCCGCGCCGCCATCCTCCTGGGGAGAAAACCGGTGACTTCCAGCCCAAAACCAACACCGCTCCTGTCGGGCGTCGCGCAAGTGATGTCGCGCGTCAGCACGGCGGCGCTGTCGATCGCCGGCATCGGGCTGGTGCTGATGACCGCGTTCGTCGCCTGGCAGGTGTTCGGCCGCTACGTCCTGAACCGCTCGCCGAGCTGGACCGAGCCCGGCTCGGTGATGCTGATGAGCTGGTTCATTTTCCTCGGCGCTGCCGTCGGTGTGCGCGAGAACTATCATCTTGGCTTCGACGTCCTGCTCTACGTGCTGCCGAAAGGCGGCAAGCGCTGGCTGCGGATGATTTCGGATATTGTCGCGCTCGCCTTCGGCATCGGCATGATCTGGTATGGCAGCCAGCTGGTCGCATTGACCTGGGGCTCCGTCTTGCCGTCACTCGGCATATCGGGAGGCTGGGACTATGTCCCGCTTGTCGCGGGAGGCGCGCTCATCGTGCTTTTCACGCTGGAGCGCATCGTGCTTCGTCTCTCCGGCGCACCGATCGACGATGCCCTCGATGAACTGCCGCCGGCTGAAGTCGCGGCCGAACTCGATACCGCCAAGGTGAAGGTCTGACGCCATGGAACTGTGGATTCTCTTCGGCGTCTTCACTCTGCTGATGCTCATCGGCACGCCGATCGCTTTTTGCCTGGGCGTCGCAAGCCTTGCCACCGTCCTTTATATGGGCCTGCCGCCGCTCATCGTGTTCCAGCGCCTGAATTCCGGCATGAGCGTCTTTTCGCTGCTGGCCATTCCGTTTTTCATCTACGCCGGCGACTTGATGGTGCGCGGCGGCATCGCCAGCAAGATCGTTGCCTTCGCCGGCTCGCTCGTCGGCCATTTGCGCGGCGGCCTCGGCCAGGTCAACATCGCCACCGCCACACTCTTCGGCGGCATTTCCGGCTCGGCGGTTGCGGAGGCAGCGGCGGTAGGCGGCCTGATGATCCCGCAGATGAAAGCGCGTGGATATGGGGCGGACTACGCCGTCAACGTCACGTCGATGGCGGCGCTGATTGCGCTGCTGCTGCCGCCGTCGCACAACATGATCATCTACTCGATCTCGGCAGGCGGAAAGATCTCCATCGCCGATCTGTTCACGGCCGGTATCATCCCGGGCCTGCTACTGGCCCTGTCGCTGATGGTCACCGCCTATATCGTGGCGCGCTCGCGCGGCTATCCGACCGAGGCGTTTCCGGGCTTCACCGCCGTCGCGCATCTTTTCGCCGTTGCGGTGCCCGGCCTGCTGCTGATCGCGATCATCTTCGGCGGCGTGCGATCGGGCGTCTTCACCGCCACCGAGAGTTCCTGTATCGCCGTCATCTATGCGCTGCTCGTGACCGTCTTCGTTTACCGGCAGATGACCTGGGAAGGGTTCGTTCATGCCACCCATGGCGCCGTGCGCACCACGGCCATGGTGCTGCTCATCATCGGCATGGCGGCGGCGTTCTCGTGGCTGATGGCCTTCCTGAAAGTGCCGGCAGCGTTGATAGCCTCCATGAACGCGATCTCGGACGATCCGCTGGTCGTGCTTCTCCTGCTCAACCTCTTGATGCTGTTCCTCGGCACGTTCATGGACATGGGGCCGACGATCATCATTTGCACGCCGATCTTCCTGCCCGTGGCGCAGGCCTACGGCGTCGATCCGGTGCATTTCGGCGTCATCATGATCCTCAATTTCGGCATCGGACTGAACACGCCGCCGGTGGGCGCAGTGCAGTTCGTGGCGTGTGCCGTGGGCAAGATATCCGTCTGGGAATCGATGCGCTCGATCTGGCCGTTCTATGCGGCAGGCCTCGTGGTGCTTGCGCTCGTCACTTACATTCCGGCCATTTCGCTATGGCTGCCGAGTGTCTTCAAATAGGGGGTGCGACATGGCCTCGGATACCGCAGTCGATCTCCGCGTCGAACGAAGACCGAAGCTTTCGGAAACCGTCGTCGCGGCGATCCGCAAACAGCTGCAGGCGGGTGAGATCCAGCCCGGGCAAAAGCTGCCGACCGAGGGTCAGTTGACTGAAACCTTCGGGGTCAGCCGCACCGTGATACGCGAGGCGCTGGCCAAGCTTGCCGCAGACGGCCTGGTCGAGCCGCGCCAAGGCGCCGGCGTCTTCGTCACCGAGCATATCTCGACTGCGTTCGGTGCGCTGGCAGCGGAGATGGGCAGCAAGGACTCGATCGCCCTCAACGTGCTCGAAGTCAGGTTGGCGATCGAGATCGAATCCGCCGGGCTCGCTGCCATCCGCCGCAACGCCGCGCAGGAAGCGGCGATCCAGGAAGCTTTTTTCGAATTCGAACGGCTGCTCCTCAACAGCGAGCCGACGGGACCGGCCGACCTTGCCTTCCACCGCGCTATCGCCAGCGCCACCAACAATCCGTTCTATGTCGAGATGCTCGACGTGCTCGGCCGCCGCGCCATTCCTTGCGACGTGACCTCGCCCTGGTCGACCGAGATCGCCCAATCGGACGCCTATCAGCGCGGCCTGCAACGAGAGCATCTGGTGATCCTCAATGCCATCTCGGCAGGCGATGCCGAGGGGGCCCGGGAGGCGATGCGCGCGCATCTCGGTGCCAGCCAGCAGCGCTATCGCGAGCGCCTGCACGCGCGCCAGGTTTTTTATGCCGACTCGGTCAAGGCCGCGGCAACCGAATAAGCAATTGAGGCAGCCCCATGGGACAGCAATGAATCACACCGACAATCATACCGATTTCACCTCCCGCTTCGCCATCGATCCTGTTTCTGCCGCAGCCATGGGAACGGACGAGCTGCGACACAATTTCCTGATCGAGGACTTGTTTCAGCCCGGCCGCATCAGCCTGACGTACACCCATTACGACCGTATGATCGTCGGCGGCGCCATGCCCGCCGGTACACCCCTGACGCTGCAGGCAATCAAGCCGACCGGGACCAAGAATTTTCTCGACCGCCGTGAGATGATCATTGTCAACGTCGCCGGCGCGGGCATCGTGAAAGCCGGCGGTCAATCCTTCGAGTTGCAGGCGCGCGACATGCTTTATCTCGGCATGGGCACGAATGAGGTATCGTTCGCTGCGACCAACCCGGCTGAGCCGGCAAAATTCTACCTGCTCAGCGCGCCGGCGCATCAGAGCCATCCCAACCGGCTGATCCGCATCGGCGATGCCAAGCGGCTCGATCTAGGCAGCCAGGCAACCTCCAACGAGCGCTCGATCTTCCAGTTCATCCATGCCGATGGCGTAAAGACCTGTCAGCTTGTCGTCGGCATGACGCAGCTTGCCTCCGGTTCGGTCTGGAACACCATGCCATGCCATGTGCATGACCGGCGCATGGAGGCCTATCTCTATTTCGACCTGCCGGAGGCAGCCCGGGTGTTTCACTTCATGGGCGAGCCGGACGAAACGCGCCATCTCGTCATGCGTAACGAGGAGGCGGTGCTGTCGCCGGGATGGTCGATCCATTCGGGCGCCGGCACCTCGAACTACGCCTTCATCTGGGCGATGGCCGGCGACAATGCCGACTATACCGATGTCGACCTGGTAACGATGGAAGAGCTCAAGTGAGCGACCTCTCGGCCTTCAGCCTTGCCGGTAAGCGCATTCTCGTCACCGGCGCCAATACCGGCATCGGCCAGGGCATCGCCGTGTCGGTCGCGCGTGCCGGCGGCGCGGTCGTCGGCGTCGGCCGCTCGGCGATGGACGAGACCGCGGAGAAGATTGCAGCAGCCGGCGGCCGCTTCGAGGCTGTCCGCTGCGATCTTGGCGATGATGCAGCCGCCCAGGCGATGCTTGACCGCGTCTGGGACGACACCGGGCCGCTCGACGGCCTGGTCAACAATGCCGGCATTATCCGGCGTGCCGATGCGGTCGAACTGACCGAAGCCGACTGGGACGACGTCATCGGTGTCAATCTGAAGACGGTATTCTTCCTCAGCCAGCGCTTTGCCAGGCGCGTGCTCGCCGATCCGGCGCGGCGCGGCAAGATCGTCAACATCGCTTCGGTGCTGAGTTTTCAGGGCGGCATCCGCGTCGCCTCCTACACCGCCTCCAAACATGGCGTACTCGGCATTACACGGCTGCTGGCGTGCGAATGGGCGGCAAAGGGCATCAACGTCAACGGCATTGCGCCCGGCTATATCGAGACCAACAACACCGAGGCGCTGCGCGCCGATCCCGACCGCAGCGCGTCGATCCTGGCGCGCATTCCGGCCGGGCGCTGGGGCGCGGCGGAGGACATCGGCGACGCAGCCGTCTTCCTGCTGGCGCCGGCGTCGAACTATATGCATGGCGCGGTGGTGCCGGTGGACGGCGGCTGGCTGGCGCGATGAACAGCGACAATGAGAGTTTGACGATGACCGGAATCAAAATCTTCTCGCATGCCGGCGAGGGTGCGTGGACGCCGACGCCCGACGGCAACTGCCGGCGCGTGCTCCTGCACACCGATGAGCTGATGATGGTTGAGTTCGGATTCGACAAGGGCGGCGTCGGCGCGCTGCATTCGCACCCGCACGTCCAGGCGAGCTACGTCGCCGAAGGCCGCTTCGAAGTCACCATCGACGGCAGGACCGAGATCCTGGAGACCGGAAGCAGCTTCATCGTCCGGTCCAACCTTGTCCATGGCGTCAAGGCGCTGGAGGCGGGACGACTGGTCGACAGCTTCACGCCGCACCGCGCCGATTTCCTCGACTGAGCCGCTGGCGCGAAGATCAGGCAGCCGGTTCTCGGAACGAAAAACCCGCGCCTCCGGAGAGACGCGGGCGTGTTGCCTGGGCGCTTGTGGCGCCGCGGTACTCAAAACATCACCGCAGAACCTGAACCTGCCGAATGATGGTGAAGATAGGATTAACCGCTCCGAGGCGGCGCGATATTCACAGCCAAAGCGAATAGGGGCTGGAACGACGGTCTGATATCGGCCAATGAGAGAGAGGTTCGCTTCAGGCGGTGCCGAGGAGGACCGGAGGGGTCGATAAATGTTCGAATCTGCTGTCCAGGCAATCACTTGGCGATTCGCCGGGAAATTTCGGCAGGTCGTGCCTCCGAAAGTTCTGTAATGCAGGCAGCAGCGAGCATCCCGGCGGAGGATTCCAAGCGGCGCGTCCTGAAGGATGTCTTCGGCTTCGATGACTTTCGTCTCGGCCAGGCGCCCGTTATGGAGGCGCTGCTGGCCGGGCGCCATGTGCTGGCTGTCATGCCGACCGGCGCCGGCAAATCGCTCTGCTACCAGGTCCCGGCGCTGGTGCTGGGCGGGCTCACCATTGTCGTTTCGCCGCTGGTGGCGCTGATGCAGGATCAGGTCGCCGCATTGCGCCTTGCCGGCGTGGCGGCCGATACGATCAATTCCTCGCTCGACCGCGACGCCAATGTCGCTGCATGGCGCCGCGTCGCGGCAGGCCAGACACGCCTGCTCTATCTTGCACCGGAGCGGCTAATGACGGTGCGAATGCTCGAGGCGTTGACCAAGCTCGATGTCCGGCTGATGGCCATCGACGAGGCGCATTGCATCTCGCAATGGGGACCGGCGTTCCGGCGCGAATACGAAGAGTTGTCGAGACTACGTGATGTCTTCCCGAAAGTGCCGATCATTGCGTTGACGGCGACGGCGGACGAGGCGACGCGCACCGACATTGCCGCGCAACTGTTCGATGGGCGCGTCGATACCGTGGTGCTCGGCTTCGACCGGCCGAACATCAAGCTAAGCATCGAGCCCAAGCAGGACAGCAAGCGCCAACTGCTAGGCTTCGTGCAGCGCCATGCGGGCCGCAGCGGGATCGTCTATTGCCTGTCACGCAAAAAGACCGAGGAGATGGCGGCGTTCCTCGAGCGGAACGGCGTACGCGCGCTCGCCTATCATGCCGGCATGAGCAAGGACGCGCGCGAAGCGAATCAAAACGCTTTCATGACCTTGTCCGGCGTGGTGATGGTAGCGACCATCGCCTTCGGCATGGGGATCGACAAGCCGGATGTCGCCTATGTCTTCCACACCGACCTGCCGGGCAGTCTTGAGGCCTATTATCAGGAAATCGGGCGGGCGGGCCGCGACGGGCGAGCGGCCGAGGCACATATGCTCTTCGGTCTCGGCGATATCCGCATGCGCCGGCTTTTCATCGAAGACGAGGACGCACCGGCTGAGCACAAAAGGCGCGCGCATGGCCGGCTCGATACGCTGATCGGCTATTGCGAGACGACGCAGTGCCGCCGCCAGATCCTGCTTGGCTATTTCGGCGAAAATGCTTCGCATTGCGGCAATTGCGACAACTGCCTCGACCAGGCGCCGCATGCGGATGGCGAGGCGGAGGCGCGGATCATCCTGGCGGCGATCACACAGACCGGCGAGCGCTTTGGCGCCGCCCATGTCGTCGATGTTCTGCTCGGCCATGAGACCGAGAAGGTCCTGGACAGGAACCACCATAGGCTTGCCAGCTTCGGCACCGGTGTGGCGCACAAGAAAAACGTGTGGCTGTCGCTGGTCCGCCAGCTCGTCGCGGGAGGGTTCCTGACATTGGACCCAGCCGGCCATGGCGGCCTCGCCATTGCCGAGAAGGGCCGTGCGCTGGCTCGGGGCGAGGCCTCGTTCCGGTATCGCGTGGACGCGCGCCAGTTATCGCGAGGCAAGATACGGACCGTACAGGATACCGCAGCAGGCACGGAAGGTCTGGATTCGGCGCTGCTGGCCGCGCTCAAGGCGGTACGGCTGCGTCTTGCCCGCGAACGCCAGGTGCCGGCCTTCGTGGTCTTTTCGGATCGTACACTGATCGATATGGCCGAACGCTGCCCGCGTGATCTGGACGCCTTCGCCGCGGTCAACGGCGTCGGCGCCGCCAAGCTCAAGGATTTCGGCGAGATATTCCTCGGCGCGATCGCTGCGCATCAATCCGGTCTGTCGGGTTGAAGACCCACTCCAGCGGCGCAATCAGCACCGGCTTCGTCTCGCCGCTGCAATCGCTGCCTCCTGCTGCCGCAAGCGCTCGATCTTCGCACTCTGGCGGGCAGCCACGGTCGCGGCGACACGCTGTCCTCCCAACAGCCAGCTCGGAATGTTGGTGTGGACGACTTTGCCGCGAGCAATGGCCGTTGCCGATATTTCGTCGGCGACCGCGCCTATCGCCACGTTGAGCTCGACGCAACTCATCTTGTCGTATTTCGCAGCATCAAAGGATGCCGGCAAAGGCGATGCGCAACTTGCGACAAACATCAGGCTGCATATTACAGGCGTGGCCGTGGAGATCGCCTTCATTCCCTTATCAAGCACGTTGATGCCGGACGGGCGGATTTCGGAGGGTTCTCGATCTCGGGCGGCGAAGGGCTCCCGAGGTTCCGCGTAACTGAAGCATGTGACCTCTACAACACTCCGTGCTGACCGTCCTGTTTTTCTTCGAAGAATTCCGAGAGAGCCGCTGCCGTCTTGTCGGGGTGCTCTTCCGGGAAAAAGTGCCCGCCTTGGACGGCCCGTCCTTCCACTCTGTCGGCCCATTTCCTCCAGATGACCAGCGGCCCGCCTTCTTGCGCATACCAGTTCTCCAGAGCGCCTTCGCTACTCCATAGCGCCAGTAGCGGACACTCGATGCGACGACCGTTTGCCTGGTTCAGCGCGTCATGTTCACGATCGATCGTCGCAGCGGCGCGATACTCTTCGCAGATTGCATGAATATGCGCGGGATCACGAAGCGCATCAACATAGGCGTCCCTGACCTCTTTGGAGACCATTTTTGCCGACGATCCCCACTGCGTTATCGCATCGTCGACGACGGCATCGGGAGCCGCGCCGATCAGACGTTCCGGCAGGGGCTCCGGCTGGGCAAGAAGGCTCCATGGCCAGAAGCCGAGCGCCAGTCTGGCATCCGCCCGATCCCATGTTGCGGCGGTGGGGATGATGTCGAGGACGGCGATCTTGAGTACTTTGTCGGGATGGTCGAGCGCAGGCGATGGGCAACCCGTCCGCCACGATCATGCCCGGCAACCATGAACCGCTCAAACCCCAGCTGCTTCATGACTTGAACCATGTCGCCGGCCATGGCGCGTTTGGCGTATAGGCTATGATCGGCAGAGGAAACCGGACATCCGCTTCGTCCATAGCCTCGCAGGTCGGCGGCGACCACAGTGAAGCGGGGCGCCAAGGCTTCGGCGATATCCCTCCACATCAGATGCGTCTCTGGAAAACCGTGAAGAAGCAGTAGCGGCGGACCGGTGCCACCGACCCTTGCGAAGATGGTCGTATCGTCTAGTTCCAAGCTGGTGGCTCTGAAACCTGCAAACACCGTCAGCCTCCTCCGCGCCCTTAGGAAAGCTCCCTAAGGGCGCAAACGGCCGCCTGAGGCGAAAACCCCGGCCGCGATGGCCAGGGTTCATGCCGGCCAGTTGCTAGAATCGAAACCAGACCCAGACGCGCCTGCGGAAGCACCGCCTACGCCGATAGCCATTTCGCCAGTAAACGCGACAGACCCTTCTCCAAGCGCGCCGGCGGCGGCGACGCGGCCGGTGCCACCGGCGATGATAGATTGGTTGCAACTCTGCTTGAGTTTCGTCGTCGTCGAAGGTCTCGACATCCGGCGCCTCGAGTTCATCGAGAATGCCGCTTCTGGCAGTTGGAACGCCGGCCACTGCGTTGATTGGCCGAACTGTGCTTGCAAGGGCCGCAGCCCCCGCAATGCCAAACATTCCTGTCAAAAATAGTCGCCGATCCATGGAAACCTCCCGATCTCAACCAGCGATAGAACAAGGCTAACGATGGGGAGATAGCGCAGTCGGTGCAAACGCCTAGAGCCGCGCGGCGATTGCGATGATCCGGTCGGCCGGAGGGTGTCGCCGCCTGCGAAGTGGGACGGCTACCTCGATCGACAAACACCCCGCTTTTGAATGGATGGGGGCCGAGAAACAATGAAGATCGAATGACGTCTACGCCATAGCCACCCGATTTCACGCTACTCTCTCCTTGGTTCGCCGCATCGCAACGAGGCTTGACTGCCATCCTACCAGAAGGTAGGTAGAGGGCATGAGCAACTTGTCTACCACCTCTGATGACATCCTGGCTTGTGCACGTTCACTGATCGTCGCTGGCGGCTACAACGGTTTCAGTTATGCCGACATCGCTGATGTGGTCGGGATCCGTAAGGCGAGCATCCATCACCATTTCCCAAGCAAGGTCGATCTGGTCCGAACGCTGGTTGCGCGGTATCGGGAGGAAGCTGAAGCGGGGCTGGCAAATGTCGAACTTCACGAATCCGATCCGCTCGAACAGTTGGGGATCTATGCCCGGTATTGGGAAGCCTGCATTGCGGACGTCAGCGCCCCGTTTTGCATCTGCGCGCTGTTGGCAAGCGAGCTCCCCGTTCTGCCCGAGGAAGTTGGCCTTGAGGTCCGGGCGCATTTCCGCTCCCTGTCGGCTTGGCTTACATCCGTGCTGGAGCGCGGCGCGCGACGCGGCCGATTTCAACTGGTGAGTACCCCTCGTGCCGAGGCTGAAGCGTTCATGGCGACTGTCCACGGCGCGATGCTTTCCGCACGGGCCTATGGCGACCCGAAGGTATTCGGCGTCGTGACAGGCCCGCTCCTGGAGCGGCTCGCTCCGCGTTCCCTCCAGATACGACCCTAAGACCTCAACGAACCATAGCCGTAATGGCTCTGCGACGTTCGTCGAGAGACCTACCTACTAGTCGAAAGGATGATCCAATGACGATTCACGATGGCGATCTTTCCCGCGCCAGCCAGGAACAATGGCTCAAGCTCTATTACTTCGCTCGGACGGCGTTCTCGGCTGTCTGGGTGGCGGCTGCCTTTACAGTGGGACAGCATTCCGGGGTGGTCGCGGCGGTTTTACTCGTGGCTTATCCTGCATGGGATGCCTTGGCCAATTTTGTCGACGCATCGCGCAGCGGAGGATTGGGACAGAATCGCACCCAGACCATCAACGTCGTGGTCAGTGTGGCGACAACGCTCGCGGTCGTTGTTGCGCTGAAGATGAGCATGAATTGGGTGCTCGGGGTGTTTGGCCTATGGGCGATCCTGTCCGGCCTGCTTCAACTCGGCACCGCTGTCCGCCGTTGGAAGAGCTCAGGTGCGCAGTGGGCGATGATCCTGAGCGGAGGGCAATCAGCACTGGCAGGCACGTTTTTCATCGCGCAGGCGCGGATGCCGATGCCGCCATCCATCGCCAACGTGGCCGGCTATGCCGCAGTAGGCGCCCTCTACTTCCTGGTTTCGGCGGTGTGGCTGAGCGTGAGCCAATTGCGGCGGAAAGTTGTATAGCGCGCCATCTTGAGCCAGCACCGACCCGACTGTCAGCTGCTAGCATCGGTTCGTCAAACAGAACGACCCGCCCTTACCCCTAAGGACTGAAAATGAGACCGATGTGTTCGGAATTTCACCAACCGGCTGGGGCTAGCCGCTCATCCAAGGCATCTCGATCGCGCCGAACGATACAGCGATCCCGAGGGCCATCAGCGCAATGCCCAAAGCAACTTCGAAGCGGCGGCCGCGCTGCAGCAGCTTCTCGACGAAGACGACCAGCGTCAACAGCAGCATCCAGGCGACGCTCATGATGCCCACCGCGACCAGCAAGGCAAACAGAGCCCAGCAGCAACCAAAGCAATAGAGTCCGTGCCGCAGCCCCATCTCGAGTGCGCCAACCCGGCCGTCGCGCCAATGCTGCGCAACGAAAGCGAGCGGCGAACGGCAATGGCTGAGGCAAATGTGCTTGAGGGTCGTGAATTGGTAGAGTCCGGCGACGCCAAGCGTCATACCGAGCGCGAGCGGCGCCCATTTCGAACGCTGAGGCGGATCGAGGCTCGTCGCAAACGCGCTTCCGAGCTGGACCAGGACATACACAAGAAGGCCCGCCGCCGCCCAGACGAGCATGTAGCCCGCGACGAATATCCACGCCGGGATAGCGACGTGCTGTTCGCGCCTGGCCTGCGCCGCTGCGAACATAAAGATCATGGGCGCGGCCGCCGGCAGCATCATAGCAGCCATCATCACCGTCCATACAGCAAGAAAGGCGGCGGCGCCGGCAAGCGACCAGCCGTCGGCGGCAATTCCGGCCGTCGCCATGCCGGCCATGCCTTCCATGCCCTCCATCCCGCCGCGCACCGCAATGCCCATAGGCATATCCATGCTGAGGGTCAGCGCCCACGCCGCCGCTGTTAGCACGACAAGCGATGCGAGAAGGCCGAGCGGCATGCCACGCAAATTCCGGAGCCGCCACGATTTCCCGGGGAACGCGTCAGGCATCGGCACGTCCCTAGTTCGGGCCGGTCCAGTCGAACGGAATGTGTTTGCTCGAGCGCGCCGTGCCCGTCCAGTCGAGCCCGAAGCCTTTGGTGCTCACCTCGACCGAACGCCCCCAGGTGGCAACCTGGCCCGGGCCGACCTCCGAGCCCGGCGGGTTGATCGTCTGCACCCGCTTGCCGGGTGGTGTCGTGGGACCTGAAAGCGCTTCCGCATGCCCGACGACGAGGCCAGGAATCTCGACCCGCCAGTTGGCAAGATCCCCCGCCACCTCGAAAGTGATCGGCACGAACTCCATGCCACGCATCTCGCCGATGTTGGCGGCAAAACCCGCCGGCCAGCCGCCAGCCTGCCCGCCGAAGATCGCCTGCAGGGCTTCACGTTGCCGTTCGTTCGCCTTCTCGTCGAGGTACATGCCCATCACGGCCTTTGCCTCGCCGGCCCATAGATTGCCTTCGAACTCTCCGAGCGCCACCAGCGACAGGCCGTCGAGCTTCACGTCGCCATACTGACCCTCGCGCACATGCCAGGCGAGCACACCCTGGCAATGATTGCCGGTCGGCCGCTGGGCGAACTCGCAAGGGCAAGGGATATCGCAGCTGCAGATGTCGAACCAGTCGCCTGCGAGCCGCCATTGAGGCACTGCATTCATGGCTCTTCCTCCCGGAATATAGAGCCATTTATACCTCGAAGGCGGTGCGCACTCCAGCAGTTAGTGCATCGCTCGCCGATTTTGGCGGCCTTGCCGCCGCAGACACAAGTCATAGCCGTCTTGATCCGCAACTGCGCGCAACAGAACCCAGCCGCCATCCAGTGCGACCACGGAAGTGGTTTTCTTGCTCCGTTCCATGTGATCGATGAGGTCGTGGGTAGGTTCGCGACGGGTCACCAAATACACAATCCGGCTGATGCTCGCTTGACCACGCTGCGGACTGACAACCTTCCGCAACACCGCTCGGTTGCCTGGTCACAACGACGTAGCGGGCTAATGCTAACGCCGGCTGCGATTGAGCTCCGCGACTTCACAAGCATTTATGGCTGCGTTCGGCAGGCAGTATCAAGAAATTAGGATCACTGGCGGAGAGGGAGGGATTCGAACCCCCGATGGGCTTGCACCCATGCCGCATTTCGAGTGCGGTGCATTCGACCACTCTGCCACCTCTCCGCGGTCATGGTCCGCCGTTGCCGGCGCGGCGCACTAGATAACGGCTGGACAGGCAGGTTACAAGGGCCAATCTGCCCCGGCGCCGCAGGTTCCCGTTCGTGCTTTCTTCAAGGCTCCGGTAGCCGCTGTTCGATATTTGGCGGACTGGGCTCAACTCATCCGCCTCTTGCCCGCGGCGCTTGCCTTGACTCAAGCCGAACCTTCGGTTAGGGACAGCGCGCAATCGGCGTGGAGGAATCTTCCGCGCCGCTTGTTTTTTGAACCCGCAGACTGACAAAAAGACGGCCGAACCGCCTGAAGCGGTTCATCAAGGCCGACCGAACAGCGAAAGGCAAAAAATGTTCGCAGTCATCAAAACGGGCGGCAAGCAGTATCGCGTTGCCGCCAACGATCTCCTGAAGATCGAAAAACTCGAAGCCAATGTCGGCGATATCGTCGAAATCGGCAATGTGCTCGCGCATGGCGAGGGCGAGAACGTCACGTTCGGCGCGCCGTTCGTCGATGGTGCGATGGTCACCGCCGAAGTCGTCGAGCAGGGCAAGAACCGCACCGTCATCGCCTTCAAGAAGCGCCGTCGGCAGAATTCGCGCCGCAAGATCGGCCATCGCCAGCTTTTGACCACCGTCAGGATCGCCGAGATCCTGCTGGGCGGCGCCAAGCCAGCGAAGAAGGCCGCCGCCAAGACCGAAGCGAAGGCCGAGGTTGCAGCCAAGACCGAGGCGAAGGCTGAAGCCGCGCCGAAGGCCGAAGCGAAGGCAGAGGCTGCGCCGAAGAAAGAAGCCAAGGCCGAGGCAAGTGAAGCCGCCGCGCCGTTGTTTAAGGCGCCGAAGGGCGAGCCGGATGACCTGACGGTGATCAAGGGCATCGGCCCGGTTGCCGCCGGCCAGCTCAACGAACAGGGCATCACCACCTTCGCCCAGATCGCCAAGCTGTCCGACAAGGATGTCGCCAAGATCGACGAGCACATGCCGTTCAGCGCCGACCAGATCAAGGACTGGCGCGAGCAGGCCAAGGAATTGGCGAAGAAGTAAAACGAACGGCGCAATCGTCGCCGGATCGGACTTGAAACGGAACGCGAACGCGTTCATAAGATCGTTTAGGCGCCTCGCGGCGCATCGGAGTAGTTAGATGGCACACAAGAAAGCTGGCGGATCGTCGCGCAATGGTCGCGACTCCCATTCCAAGCGGCTCGGCGTGAAGAAGTTCGGCGGCGAAGCCGTGATTCCGGGCAACATCATCATTCGTCAGCGTGGCACGACGTGGCATCCCGGCACCAATGTCGGCATTGGCACGGACCACACGCTGTTTGCGCTGGAAGCTGGCGCAGTCACCTTCAACAAAAAAGCCAATGGCCGAACCTACGTATCGGTGAACCCGATGACGAAGGCAGCGGAGTAGCCGGTTCCGCACGAGAACACCGGCACCCATCTCGGGACCGGTGTCTGGCCAAGCCAGGAAAAGGATCAGGGGAGATGGGTTTCCATCTCCCTTTTTCTTGCCTGGAGGACTTTGACATGGTTGCCGAAGCGGAAGACTCAGACGACGAAAGTTACACGATAGATTGCCCGGTGCTCGCGACCGAGCGGCTGGTCATGCGTGCCCCGCGTGAAGGCGACATCGAGCAATTGGTGGCGCTCGCCGACAACCGCCATGTCGCGGAAATGCTGGCTCGCATGCCGCATCCCTATGGCGAGGCGGAGGCACGCGCTTTCCTGGCCATGACGGCGTCGCGCCGGGCCGGAATCGCCTATGCGTTGACGCTGGCCGGCACCGAGACCTTCGTCGGCTGTGCCGGGCTCAACACTACGGATCGTGGGCTGGAGCTCGGCTACTGGATTGGCGAGCCGTACTGGAAACGCGGCTACGCGACGGAAGCGGCGCACGCACTGGTCGACCTTGCCTTCCAGAGAACCACGATCCAGGTGCTGCACGCCTCGACGCGGGTTATCAATCCGGCCTCGCGCCGGGTCATCCACAAATGCGGCTTCCAGTATGCCGGCCAGGGCATGCTGAATTCGATCGTTGCCGGCCAGGTGCCGGTCGAGCGCTACCGCCTCGACCGCAAGACCTGGACCAGCCTGCGGAACTGGGTGCATTTTTGATGGATGCGGCTCAGGCCATCTCGAGCCAGACCGGCAAGTGATCCGAACCGGCCACTTGCCGGTCGACCTACAGGCGCCTCAGCGATTTGGCAAGCGAAGCGCTGGTGAAGATGTAGTCGATGCGCTTGTAGCGGCTGGTATCGCCCGGCCGCTTGGGGTCGACCCAGGTGACGAGATCGGCGCAGGCAGCGCCGAGGCGTGTGGCGGCATCGATGGCGAGGTCGGCGGTCACCGGCATGCCAAATTCATGGTCAGGCTGGCCGGCGAGTTCGACGTGTTCCGGCGATCCGGCCAGCATGTTGAAGTCGCCCATAACGACGAAGGCTTCGGGACAAGGCAGATCCGGCAAGCCGATCTCGGCGACGCCGGAGAGCCCACCGCCATCGAGCGGGTAGTTCAACAGGCGCTGGCGCAGAAAGCGGATCTGGCTCAGGCGTTCAACCGGGCTGCGGTGGTCGAGATGGGTGGAATAGAAGCGGATCGAACCAAGCGGCGTTTCGATCAGCGCCTCCAGCGCGCCGCGCTGGAAGTTCATCGCCTCAAAACTGCGGCTGCGCGGCAAAAGGAGATTGCGCGACAGATGGATCGGCGTCCTCGACAGCACCATGTTGCCGAGCTGGAAGGTGGTCGTGATGGCGCGGCCGTTCTCCAGTCGCGAGCCGGCGTCGGCCTCGAAATTGCTGCCGTAGACGGCAAAATAGTCGGGCAGCGCCTCGCCGAGCTCGGCCACCATGTCGCGGCCGCCATTCTTCGGGTTGGCGCGGGTGACCTCCTGCAGCGCGATCAGTCGGCGCCGCGCACGGCATCGGCGATACGGCCGACATCATAGCGGCCATCGAGGCCGACGCCGTAGTGGATATTGTAAGTTACCAGCTTCATTCCGACATCTCGCGCTTAGAAAGCCGAGGATCGATTTTCGGCAAGGGTCAACCAAATGGCACGCGTCCAGAGCTACGCGCGACGCTACAGTAGCAAAAACGGCCCTCGCCCTTCGACCCGCCTTGGTTTAGAGCAATCCCGCAAAGCCAATAGCAGAAACCATACAATCCGATGAAATTTCTCGATCAAGCCAAGGTCTACATCCGCTCCGGCGACGGCGGCGCCGGTTCGGTGTCGTTTCGGCGCGAAAAGTTCATCGAGTTCGGCGGCCCGGACGGCGGCGATGGCGGCCGCGGCGGCGATGTCTGGGTCGAGGCGGTCGATGGGCTGAACACGCTGATCGACTATCGCTACCAGCAGCATTTCAAGGCCAAGACCGGGACGCACGGCATGGGCCGCAACATGACCGGCGCCAAGGGTGCCGACGTGACGCTGAAAGTGCCAGCCGGAACACAGGTCTTTGCCGAGGACAATGAGACACTGATCTGCGATCTGACGGTCGTCGGCCAGCGCTTTCTTTTGGCCAAGGGCGGCAATGGCGGCTTCGGCAACCAGCATTTCAAGACCTCGACCAACCAGGCGCCGCGCCGCGCCAACCCTGGACTGCCTGGCGAAGAGCTTAATATCTGGCTCAGGCTGAAGCTGATCGCCGATGCCGGCCTTGTCGGGCTGCCCAACGCCGGCAAGTCGACCTTCCTGGCGGCGGTCACCGCGGCCAAGCCGAAGATCGCCGACTATCCCTTCACCACGCTGCATCCGGGCCTTGGCGTGGCCCGCATCGACGGGCGTGAATTCGTCATCGCCGACATTCCCGGCCTGATCGAAGGCGCGCATGAAGGTGTCGGCATCGGCGACCGCTTCCTCGGCCATGTCGAACGCACGCGTGTCCTTCTGCATCTTGTCTCGGCGCAGGAAGAAAATCCCGCCAAGGCCTACAAGACCGTGCGCGCCGAACTCGACGCCTACGGCAACGGACTGACCGACAAAGTCGAGATCGTCGCGCTTTCCCAAGTCGACATACTCGACGCCGCCGCGCGCAAGACGAAAGCCGCCTCGCTGAAACGCGCCGCCGGCCGCGCGCCGATGCTGCTTTCGGCGGTCACCGGCGAAGGCGTCGAGGCGGTGTTGCGCGCGCTGATGGCTGTGGTGGCCGATGCGCGCGAGGCTGTCGCTGCGCCGGTCGAGACGCGCTGGAACACATAGCCATGGCCGCGCAATCGCTGAAAAATTATCGGCGCATTGCCGTCAAGATCGGCTCGGCGCTGCTTGTCGACCGCACGGCGGGCCTGAAGCGCGACTGGCTGGCCTCGCTTGCCAACGACATCGCCGTGCTGGCCAATGGCGGCGCCGAAATTCTCGTCGTGTCTTCCGGGGCGATTGCACTTGGCCGCACCATCCTCGACCTCGGCAAGCGAGCGCTGAAGCTCGAGGAGAGCCAGGCCGCTGCTGCCGTCGGGCAGATCGCTTTGGCCGGCGCCTGGTCGGATGCGCTCGGCAAGAATGGCTTGAAATCGGGCCAGATCCTGTTGACGCTCGGCGACACCGAAGAGCGCCGCCGTTATCTCAACGCGCGGGCGACGATCTCGACGCTGCTCAAGATGAAGGCGGTGCCGGTCATCAACGAGAACGACACGGTGGCCACCTCCGAAATCCGTTATGGCGATAACGACCGGCTGGCGGCGCGCGTCGCCACCATGATGGGCGCCGATCTACTGGTGCTGCTTTCCGACATTGACGGGCTCTACACGGCACCGCCGGGGCGCGATCTGCAAGCCCGGTTCATTCCGATCGTCGACCGCATCACCCCCGACATCGAGGCGATGGCGGGCGCCGCCGCTTCGGAATTGTCGCGCGGTGGCATGCGCACCAAGCTCGACGCCGGCAAGATCGCCACCGCAGCCGGTACCGCCATGATCATCACATCGGGCACGCGGCTGTCGCCGCTGCTGGCAATCGAGCGCGGCGAGCGCGCCACGTTCTTCCGGCCGAGCGCCAATCCGGTCAAAGGCTACAAGACCTGGATCGCCGGGCAGCTCGAACCGGCAGGACGGCTGACCGTCGATGCCGGCGCCATCGGCGCGCTGCTCTCCGGCAAGTCGCTGCTGCCGGCCGGTGTCAAACTTGTCAGCGGCAATTTTGCGCGTGGCGACACGGTGGCGATCCTGTCGCCCGAGGGCCGCGAGATAGCGCGCGGGCTGGTTGCCTATGATGCCGCCGATGCCGTAAGGATCGCGGGCCTGAAGACGACCGAGATCGAGACCGTGCTCGGCTACGAGGCGCGTTCGGCGATGATCCACCGCGACGACCTCGTGGTGAGCGGCGCGGCCGACGGAGATGCAGCCCGCCTTTGACGGCGCGCTACTGGTCAGGCTCATGCGGCCATTTGGGTGGGTTGCGATATCGATCCTGAAAGTCCTGGTATATCTTCAGAAGTTCGCTGCAACCTCCCAACTCCGCTTCGATGCCGGCCTTGGCACGTCGATCCACTTCGGCTTGGGGAACATCCTTGTCGTCTTCGACGACGAGATCGCGGATGAGCGCGTCAGTCGTCATTGCTTCTGCCCCTTTTTCCTCTTCCATCCTTTTTTTGAATTCCGCCTCAAGCCGAGCGCGCGGCCCACATCCATGCAACTCTTCAACAACGACGTCGATCTGGGAAAGCGGTGTCGGTGGCGCGCCGCAATAGCGCTCAGCGAGTGCGAGGGACATCATCGAGCTTACCATAAGCATGGCCTTGCCGTCGGGGCTCTCTCCGGGTTCAAACTTGTCGTCGCAGTAGTCGGCGGCACGGAGGCCTGTCGGTACGAGGATCGCGCCGAGAGCAACGAGGATTATAACTCTCTTCATTCTGCTTCCTCAAATTTGCGGCCATTGCCGGGAAGGCTGGCCGCGTGTAAATCCACCAGCGTCACTGGATCGGTCAAATGCTGAACAAACACCAAGGCGATGATGTAGCCAGTTTGATGGCACGGATAGGCCGCAAGGCGCGCGCTGCCGCCCGACCGCTGGCCATTGCGAACACTGCCGCCAAGAATGCCGCGCTCCTCGCCATGGCCGACGCCATCATCGCCCGTGAGCAGGACATTCTCGATGCTAACGCCATCGATGTTTCGAATGGTCACGAATCCGGGCTTTCCGCCTCCTTCATGGACCGGCTGAAGCTCGATCCGGCCCGCATCCGCGCCATGGCAGACGGTATCCATGAAATCGCCGAGTTGCGCGATCCAGTCGGCGACGTCATTGCGGCATGGGACCGGCCGAACGGGTTGCATATCGAACGGGTGCGCACGCCGCTCGGCGTCGTCGGCGTCATCTATGAGAGCCGGCCTAACGTGACCGCCGATGCCGGCGCGCTCTGCCTCAAGGCGGGCAATCCGGTGATCCTGCGCGGCGGTTCGGATTCGGCGAATTCTTCCGCCGCGATCCATGCCTGCCTGGTCGAGGGGCTGAAGGCAGCCGGGCTGCCGGAGGATGCCATACAATTGGTGCCGACCACCGATCGCGCCGCCGTCGGCGAAATGCTGAAAGGGCTTTCCGGCAATCTCGAAGTCATCATTCCGCGCGGCGGCCGCAGCCTGGTCGAGCGTGTGCAGAACGAGGCGCGGGTGCCGGTGTTCGCCCATCTCGAGGGCATCTGCCATCTCTATATCGACCGATCGGCCGATCTCGACATGGCGGTCAAGATCGCGGTCAATGCCAAGATGCGGCGCACCGGGGTGTGTGGTGCTGCCGAGACGCTGCTGGTCGACCGTGCCGTCGCCGCCACGCACCTGGTGCCGATCCTCGAGGCCCTACAGGCGGCAGGCTGCGAGATCCATGCCGATACCGAGGTGCTGAAGCTTTATGCCGATGCCCAGCCGGCGAGCGATGCAGACTGGGTGACCGAATACCTCGACGCCATCATTGCTGTGAAGCTGGTCGACGGCATTGGCGGCGCCATCGAGCATATCGAGAATTTTTCCTCGCATCACACCGAGGCGATCATCGCCGAGGATGCAAACGCCGTCGAACGGTTCCTCAACGAGATCGATTCGGCGATCCTTCTGCACAACGCCTCGACGCAGTTTGCCGATGGCGGCGAGTTCGGCATGGGCGCCGAGATCGGCATCGCCACCGGCAAGATGCATGCACGCGGGCCGGTCGGCGTCGAGCAACTGACCTCGTTCAAATACCGCGTACGCGGGTCGGGACAGGTGAGGCCTTGAGTCCGTTCGCAGTCAGAGCCTGAGAGGCGTGCGCCCAGCCACCCCCCTCTGTCCTGCCGGACATCTCCCCCGCAAGGGGGGAGATCGGATGTCGCATATACTTTCGCCAATTTTCGATGTCGAACTAAGGGCGCCGGGGATGAAGCTGACAATCTCCCCCCTTGCGGGCGAGATGCCCGGCAGGGCAGAGGGGGGTGCCTGACGCATGCTTGCCTTGTCCGAACATGCCATATCCTCCCGCTACCTCAAGATGCCGCATGCCGGGAAAGGCGTGGCGGTCGGGCTTTTCGGCGGCTCGTTCAACCCGCCGCACGCTGGCCATGCGCTGGTCGCCGAGATCGCACTCAGACGCCTTGCGCTCGATCAGCTGTGGTGGATGGTGACACCCGGCAATCCGCTCAAGAATGCCGGAGACCTGGCGCCGCTGGCCGAGCGGCTGCAGCTATCCGAAAAGATCGCGAAGAACCCAAAGATCAAGGTCACCGCATTCGAGGCGGCCCACCGCGTCCGCTTCACAGCGGACACGCTGGCGCTGGTCAAGGCGCGAAATCCGGGCGTCGATTTCGTCTGGATCATGGGCGCCGACTCGCTTCGCGACTTCCATCGCTGGCAGCGCTGGCGCCGCATCGTCATGACGTTCCCGATAGCGGTGGTTGACCGGCCAGGCGCGACGCTGTCGTTCCTGTCGTCGGTGGTCGCCAAGACGTTCGACTATGCCCGCGTCGACGAGGGCGACGCACCACTGCTCGCCCGCATGGACGCGCCGGCCTGGACCTTCATCCACGGGCCGCGTTCGTCGCTGTCGTCCAGCGCGATCCGCAAGGTGGCAAAGGGCTGAGCCAACACGGAGGGCAAGACCGCTGATGTCGCTTTTGCCGCTGCCTCGACCAGCTTGATGGGCGATCCTCGGTCATGACGATTCTCGAGCGCGACCAGGACAAGAACGGTCTAGGGCAGCCGGCGCCGGCGATCGCCATTGCCAGCATCCTCTTGTCGATGGCGCTGATCGCCGTCGGCAACGGGCTGATGTTCGCTTATATCCCGGTCCGGCTCGGCGCCGAGGGCTTCGATCCGACATGGGCGGGACTGATCGTCACCGGCCTTTCGGCTGGCGGCCTCGCCGGCTGTATCCTGACCGGGCCGCTGGTGCGGCGTGTCGGCCATGCTCGCGTGTTCATGGTGCTGTCGGCACTGATAGTGCTGTCCAATGCCGCGGTGGGCGCCGGGCCCCACCCATTGCCATGGATCGCGGCACGGGCGCTCTACGGCTTTGCCATATGCGGCCTGTTCATCGTCGCGCAAAGCTGGCTGAACGATGTCGTCGCCAACGCCATCCGCGGCCGGGTCATGGCTATCTTCTACGTTGCCTATGTCGCCGGGCTCGGCGTCGGCTATTCGACACTGGCGTTGATCGATATCCGCGCGGCCGACGCGCCGCTGATCGGCATTGCCTTCACCGCGCTGTCGATCCTTCCCGTCGGGCTGACGCGGCTCGCGCAGCCGCCGGCGCCGCAAGCGGCCTCCGTGGCGCTCGGCAGGGCCTGGCGGATCTCACCGGTCGGCGTTGCCGGCATGCTTGCCGTCGGCGGCCTGTCGATGACCATTTCGGGTTTTGCGCCAATCCATGCCACCGCCAAGGGCTACAGCCAGGCCGACGTCGCCTTGCTGCTTTCGGCAATGCCGGTCGGCACGCTGATCCTGCAGATTCCGCTCGGCTGGATTTCCGACCGCACCGACCGGCGCTTTGTGCTGATCGCGGCGTCGGCGCTTGCCGCCGCGGCGGGCCTGTTTGCCCTCGGTTTCGACGGTGGCGCGCTGGCGGCGCTGCTCGTCATCTACGTCGTCTGGGACGGCGCCTCGGAATCGATCTACTCTCTGGCCAGCGCCCATGCCGGCGACCGCGCCGGCAAGGACGATATGGTGGCGCTGTCGAGCTCGCTCTTGTTTGCCTGGTCGCTGTCCGGCTTCGTCGTGCCCGGCATTGTGACCGGGCTTTCCGCCATCTACGGCACGCAGGCCTTCATCTATGTGGCAATCATCATTGCCGCCGCCTATTGCCTGTTCGTTCTTTGGCGGGTCGTCATGGTGCGGCCGGTGCCCGCCACCGAGACCGGCAGTTTCGCGCCGATGACGGCGCAGGCGCCGTTGCCCGTCGATCTCGCCTTCGCGCCCGAAGGTCAGCGCGGGCGCGGAGAGCTTTGAACGCCCTCCAGCTGGTTTCAAATGCTTTATTGCCGTGTGGCTGAGGCATCGGGCTGCGGCGCTTTCGGCGCCGGCGCCGGGACCGAAAGGCCCTCGGCATCGAACGCCTGCTTGACATTCTTGGTGAGGTCGATCTGGGCGGCGAAGAAGTCGGCGGCTGCCGTCCAGTAGCGCAAGGTGATGGTGACGGTGCTATCGCCGACGGTTGCGACAAAGGCGATCGGCGCCGGCTGCCGCCTGACACGCCGGTCGGCGGCGGCAACGCCAAGCATGGTCTTTTGCGCGAAATCGATGTCGTTCCACGAGCCGATGCTGAGCGTGATGTCGCCGCGGCGCACGCCGTTGCGGGTGAAATTGCGGACCGGCTGGTTCCACAGGGTCGAGTTGGGTGCAAGCACGTAGACGCCCTCGACCGTTCTCAGCGTAGTGGCAAACAGCCCGATCTCCTCGACAGTACCGGATATGGCGCCGACTTCGACATATTCCCCGATGCGGAACGGCCGCAGCGCCAGGAGCATGATACCGGCGGCAATGTTCTGCAGCGTGCCTTGCAGCGCCAGGCCGATGGCCAGGCCGGCAGCACCGATAGCGGCAATGATCGAAGCCGTCTGCACGCCGAACTGGCCGAGAACCATGATCACGACCAGTCCCAGGATGGCGTAGCGGACGACCTGCGAGAAGAAATGGCGGAGCGTTTCGTCGAAACCGTGAACGTGGCCGAGGCCGGCGTAGATCGAACGCTCGGCGAGGCCGGCGACGATGTAGCCGATGACCAGCAGGATGACGGCGCCGACCGCCGAAAGCGAGTAGGAGACGATCAGCGTACTGAGTTGCGCAAGGCCGGATTGAACAGTGAGGAGAGCGTTCTGGGGATCGATCGGCATGTCGGGATTCCGGTTCGTGGATGAGCCGATAACCGCTGCGGGGCGAGGCGGTTCCGAATTTCTCGCCCGGAAAGCCCGATATTCGGCCGCTGCCGGGCGCCTGCTTGCGAGCGGTGTCTTGAAACTGCAACCTAACTCTGCCTATCTAAGCAGTGTCACCTGATTTCATAGGTGATTTGGTTGTTCTTGCTGCGAAAGGAAATACACTGAGAACAGCACTTCGGAAGAAGGCCGACATCGTGCCTTCGCCGGCCGGGATCAGCGTAAACGACGCCGTGTCCCGCGCCATCAAGACAGTCCTTGCCAGTCTGGAAGACTCCAAGGCCGAAAACATCGTCTCAATCGACATTCAGGGGAAATCGAGCCTCGGCGACTACATGGTCGTCGCATCGGGTCGATCGCACCGTCATGTCTCGGCTGTTGCCGATCATCTCCTCAAGGCGCTCAAGGATGCCGGGCTCGGCACGGCGCGCGTCGAGGGGCTGGCTGGCGCCGACTGGGTCCTGATCGATTCGGGCGACATCATCGTCCATGTCTTCCGTCCCGAGGTCCGCGACTTCTACAATCTCGAAAAGATGTGGCAGGCGCCTGATCTCGAGGAGGAGACCCTCCACTGAGCCGTATTCGTCTTGATGCATGTCGTTGTCCGACATGCATCAGCGGCTCTTCGAGGCAAGGATGAAGATTACCGTTCATGCCGTGGGCCGAATGAAAGCCGGCCCCGAGAAGCAGTTGGCCGATCGCTATTTCGAGCGTTTTGCCAAGAGCGGTCCTGCCGTAGGCCTCGAATTCGCCGGGATCGTCGAGATTGCCGAAGGCCGCGCGCAGACGGCCAATGAGCGCCGGCGCGAGGAAGGCCTGAAGCTGCAGACGCACTTGCAGCCGGGCACGGCGCTGATGCTGCTGGATGAGCGCGGCAAGAACCTTTCCTCCGAGGATTTCGCCGGCCGCATAGGTTCGCTGCGCGATGGCGGGCGCAAGGCGCTGGTGATTGCCATTGGCGGCGCCGACGGCCATGACCAGTCGCTGCGCGACCTGGCTGATCTGACGGTGTCGCTCGGCGCGCTGACCTGGCCGCATCAGCTGGTCCGCGTGATGCTGGGCGAGCAGCTTTACAGGGCGGCCACGATCCTTTCCGGCCACCCCTACCATCGTTCATGAAGTCGGCTTGGTCGGCGAATTGATGCCAGCCGCCCGGATTTTTGCCCCAATGCTCATCGACAGTTTGGGCGCATGGGGTTTGCGGATGGCGGCCGGGGCTCGAACATGGTTGATGGTTCGTTAACGAAGCCGCGCATAGAGTTAGGCTTCAATGTCTGAAGACTGGAAATCACGAACGGGCTCCTGGCGCGTACGCTACGGCATCGCCGTGGCGACGATCGCGCTTTCGCTCGGCGTCGCGCGGGCCGAGAACACGCTCGACCTGGCGCCCGACCCGGACCAGAGCCGCGCCGAATACGAAAAAGTATCGAAAGAGATCACGCTGTCGTCCGAGCGGCTGGCCAAGCTCGCCGCCGACATAGCAGCGGTCAAGAAGGACCACGCCTCGATCACCGCGGCGCTGATCCAGTCGGCGATGACCGAGCAGAAGCTCGGCCAGGACATCGAGGACATTGGCGGCAAGCTGGAAGGGCTGAAGGCGCAGGAGCAGAAGATCCGCGCCTCACTGGCCGCCAGACGCGACGTTCTGGCCGAAGTGCTCGGCGCGCTGCAGCGCATGGGGCTCAATCCGCCGCCGGCGATCCTGGTCAAGCCGGAGGACGCATTGTCGTCGGTGCGCAGCGCCATCCTGCTCGGTGCCGTGGTGCCGGAACTGCGCCAGCAGACCGACATGTTGCTGGCCGATCTCAAGGAGCAGTCGCGGGTGACGGCCTCGATCGAGGCCGAGCGGGCGCGGCTGACGGCAGCGGTCGGCGAGCAGGCGGCGGAAAAAAAGCGGCTCGGCATGCTGCTCGAAGCCAAGCAGAAGCTCGCCGCCGATACGCAAACCGCGCTGGCCGCCGAAAAGCAGCGATCCGCGACGCTGGCGGCCAAGGCCGGCAGCCTGAAAGAACTGATCGCATCGCTCGAGGCCGACAGGGCCCGCAAGGCGGCGGATGCGGCCAAGGCAGCCGAGCAAAAGACCGCGGACGCCGACAAGGGCCCGGCATCGGCTGCGGCGCCGACGGAATTGGCCTCGCTGCCGGTGCCGGAGAGCAACAGGCTCACCGCTGCCGCGCCGTTTTCCGCGCTTCAAGGGCAGATCGCGCTGCCGGTCACCGGCAGGATCAAGCGGCGCTTCGGGGCCAACGACGGTAACGGCGCGGTGATGCTCGGTGACATGGTTGCGACACAATCGGGAGCCATCGTCACAGCGCCGGCGGATGGAAATGTGCTTTATGCGGGGCCTTTCCGCTCTTACGGTCAACTCTTGATCCTGAATGCGGGTGACGGCTATCATGTCGTCCTGGCGGGGATGAGCAGAATCAGCGTCGCGTCTGGCCAGTCGGTGCTCGCAGGTGAGCCGGTCGGCGCGATGGGAGAGGCCCGGGTGGCGAGCACCTCGGCATCGAAGAATGGAAATGCCACGCCGGAGCTCTATGTCGAGTTCCGCAAGGATGGAAAACCCGTCGATCCGGCCCCATGGTGGGCGGACCGTTTTTCTGGAAGGACGTGAATGATGCGGAAACTGTCGCTTCTGTTTGCCGGTGCGCTAATGGGTGCATCGGCGATGAGCCTGGTCTATGGCGCGCCCGGCTCGACGGCGAAGGCTGCGGGCTCCGAGACCTATAAGCAACTGGCGATCTTCGGCGACATCTTCGAACGGGTGCGGGCGAATTATGTGACACCGCCCGACGACAAGTCGCTGGTTGAAAATGCCATCAACGGCATGCTGTCCTCGCTCGACCCGCACTCCTCCTACATGAACGCCGAAGAAGCGCAGGACATGCGCGTGCAGACCAAGGGCGAGTTCGGCGGCCTCGGCATCGAGGTCACCATGGAGAACGATCTGGTCAAGGTAATCACGCCGATCGACGATACGCCGGCCGCCAAGGCAGGCGTGCTCGCCGGCGACTATATCGCCAAGATCGACGGCGAGGAGGTTCGCGGCCTGACCCTCAACGACGCCGTCGAGAAGATGCGCGGGCTGGTCAATACGCCGATCAAGCTCACCATCCTGCGCCAGGGCGCCGACAAGCCGATCGAACTGACCGTCGTGCGCGATATCATCAAGGTCAAGGCGGTCAAGTTCCGGGTCGAAAACGACATCGGTTACATGAAGATCACCTCCTTTACCGAAAAAACCTATGACGACCTCGAGAATGCCATCGACACCATCAAGAAGCAGGTGCCGAACGACAAGCTCAAGGGCTACGTGCTCGACCTGCGCCTCAATCCGGGCGGTTTGCTCGACCAGGCGGTGAGCGTGTCGGATGCCTTCCTCGACCGTGGCGAGATCGTCTCGACGCGCGGCCGCGATCCGAAGGACGTCACCCGCTTCGACGCGCGGGCCGGCGACGACATCGGCGGCAAGCCGCTGATCGTGCTCGTCAACGGCGGCTCGGCCAGTGCCTCGGAAATCGTCGCCGGCGCGCTGCAGGATCTGCGCCGCGCCACAGTGGTCGGCACGCAGTCCTTCGGCAAGGGTTCGGTGCAGACCATCATCCCGCTTGGCGAGAACGGGGCGCTGCGGCTGACGACGGCGCTCTATTACACGCCGTCCGGCAAGTCGATCCAGGGCAAGGGTATCACGCCCGACATCAAGGTCGACCAGCCGCTGCCGGCGGAACTGCAGGGCAGGGACCTAACGCGCGGCGAATCCGACCTCAAGGGCCACATCAAGGGCGCCGACGAAGGCACGACCGGTTCGGGTTCGGCAGCCTATGTGCCGCCGGAACCGAAGGACGATTTGCAGCTCATCTTTGCCGAGCAGCTGCTGCGCGGCCAGAAGACCGATCCGGCGTTCCCGCCGAATCCGCAAAAGGCCGTGTTGAACCAGTAAGGACGGGCAAGCCGGGCCAAACAGGTCTGGCTGCCTGAGCGAAGCGATGCGATGCTGCCGGGGCCGCGAGGCTCCGGCAGTTTGATTCGGGGCTGCGGCCGGCATGTTGCGCGTCCAGTGAAGCAAGGGGACGCGCCGACATTTTGGATTTTGCGCCTCCGGAGAAGGTTTTACTTCGGGGATGCACGCCGGGGGTGCGGGCTTGGCTGATATCGGCAAGGACATAGAACGACCGCTCGGACAGGCGATCCGGCCGTCGCGCTCAGGCAGCGGGATCAGCGCCGGTGCGGTCGCGGCCGCACTTGTCGTGCTGTCCGTGGTCGGCGTTTCCAGCGCGATCGCCTTGCGCGACAAGCCGTTCCGGAGGCTGCAAGAAGTAGCCGTTTCGGCGCCAAAGACGCCGGCGGCGGCGGATACCGCCGTGGCGCCGGCCAAGGCGACGCCCGACGTGGCAGCGCCAAGCAACGCAAGTGGGGCCAATATAAGCGAGCCGAAGACGGGCGGTCCGCAGATCATCCATGTCCAGACCAAAGAGGGCGACGGTCCACCCGAGGCGGCCATCGTCATTCGCGACCCTTCGACGATCGGCCAGAACCTCAGGATCGCGCACATTCCCGACAAGGCCCTGATCGAGGCCAGCGAGACCGGTCCGCTGCCGATCCGCGCCGCCGACGGCCGGCGCCCATTCGATGTCTATGCGCGGCCGTGGTCCGGGGCTCGCGGCGCACGCGTGGCGCTCGTCATCGGCGGTCTTGCCGTGTCGCAGACCGGCACGCAGGCAGCCATCGCCAAGCTGCCGGCGGAAGTGACGCTGGCCTTCGCGCCGCAAGGCAACAGCATCGGCCGCTGGATGCAGGTGGCGCGGCAGAGCGGCCATGAGGTCATCATGCAGGTGCCGCTCGAGCCGTTCGACTATCCGAACGTCGACTCCGGCCGCAACACGCTGACCGTGGCTGCGACGCCGGACGAGAATTTGAAGAATTTACGCTGGGCGCTGTCGCGAACGACCAACTACACCGGCGTCATGAACTATATGGGCGCCCGCTTTTCGGCCGACGCGACGGCGATGGGGCCGCTGATGGCCGAGCTTGGCAAGCGTGGCCTGGCCTATGTCGACGACGGTTCGTCGGCGCGCAGCCTGGCACCCGAACTGGCGCTGAAGGACGGCGTACCGTTCGTCGGCGGCGATACGGCGATCGACGCGGTGCAGGACCGTGGCGCCATATTGAAGAAACTGGATGGGCTGGAAGCGACAGCGCGTGCGAAAGGGTTTGCCGTAGGCATCGGCTCGGCCTTCGACCTGACGGTGGATACCGTGTCTTCCTGGGTGACCGAGGCCAAGAAGCGCGGCATCGAGATCGTGCCGGTTTCGGCGGTGGCGATAGATCCGGAAAAAGGCTGAGATGGCAAAGAACAAGCTCGTTGACCCCGAGACGCTACCCTACCGGCCCTGCGTAGGGGTGATGGTCCTCAATGGCGACGGCCTGGTCTGGGTCGGCCGTCGCATTGCCGAGCCGGACAGCGAATTCGCTGGAACGACGCAGCTCTGGCAGATGCCGCAGGGCGGCATCGACAATGGCGAGGAGCCGCTGCCCGCGGCGGAGCGCGAGCTCTACGAAGAGACCGGCATGCGCTCGGTGTCGCTGCTGGCCGAGGCGCCGCACTGGATCAACTACGATCTGCCGGCGCATCTGGTCGGCGTCGCCTTCAAGGGACGATATCGCGGCCAGACGCAGAAATGGTTTGCCTTCCGTTTCCACGGCGACGAAAGCGAGATCGAGATCAATCCGCCGCCGGGTGGCCACAATGCGGAGTTCGACCGGTGGGCGTGGCGGCCGATGCTGGAATTGCCGGGTCTGATCGTGCCGTTCAAGCGCAAGGTCTACGAGGACGTGGTGGCAGCGTTCCGGCACCTGGTGGCGTAGCCGCCGGCCTTCCGCTAAAACAGGTCGGCATGAACGATATCTCCAGCAAATCTCTTCCGCTGACCGTCACCCTGGGCGAACCGATCAGCGAAGCCGCGGCGGGGGCGATCCTGACCATCGATCTCGGCGCCGTCCGTGAGAACTACCGGCGGCTGAAGGCGCGGCTGGACGGCGTCGGCTGTGCTGGAGTGGTCAAGGCCGACGGTTACGGGATTGGCGCGGCGCCGGTAGCCGCCGCACTGATGGCTGAGGGCTGTAATACTTTCTTTGTTGCGCATTTGGCCGGCGGCATCTTGCTGCGCAAGGCGCTCGGCTCAGACCCGGCCATTTATGTGCTGAACGGCATTCCGCCGGGTGCGGAAACGGAAGCGGTTGCGGCAGGGCTTTGCACCGTCGTCAACAGCGCCAGCCAACTCGCGGCATGGCGCGAGATGGCCGGGCGGGTGGGCCGTAAGTTGCCGGCCGCCGTCCAGGTCGACAGCGGCATGTCGCGGCTCGGCATGACGCCGTCCGAGGTGAAAGCCGTGGCGCACGATCCGCAGGCCTTCGACGGTGTCGAACTGACATTCATGATGAGCCATCTCGCCTGCGCCGACGAACCCGAGCAACCGGCCAACGAGCGGCAGCGGCTGGAATTCGAACGGCTGCGCCGGATGCTGCCGGAGGCGCCGGCTTCGCTTGCCAATTCATCGGGCATTTTTCTCGGGCAGCGCTATCACTACGACCTCGTCCGTCCGGGTGCCGCTCTCTATGGCATCAATCCGACGCCGGCGAAGGACAATCCGATGCTGCCGGTGGTGCGATTGCAAGCCAAGGTCATCCAGACGCGGATATTGGAGGCCGGCGCCGGTGTCGGCTACGGCCACACTTTCCATGCTAAGACCCCGCTTGCCGCGGCGACCATTTCGCTCGGCTATGGCGATGGCTGGCATCGACGCGCCGCTTCTGTCGCCTGGTTCGAAAATGTGCGGCTGCCCTTCGTCGGCCGGATTTCGATGGATACGATCATCCTCGACATTTCCGCACTGCCGCCCGGCAGGCTGCAGGCCGGCGACCTCGTCGAACTCATCGGGCCGTCGTCGCAGACGGTGGACCAAGTAGCCGGCCAGGCCGGCACCATCGGCTATGAGGTCTTGACCAGCCTCGGCCACCGTTCCCACCGGCGCTATGTGAATGGCTAGGACGCAAGCTTGTTGTCCTCACGCATGTCTTTTCCCTAAGCATCGGCACTTGGCTGACGCCACAGAATCCGGCAGACAGAAGGCGGCGATGATCCCGCTCTCGAATCCCGACGAGGTGCCGCCGCGGAGAACCAAACGATGAAGATCTTCGTGCTGGGCGGCGGCGTGGTCGGGGTCACCACCGCCTATTTTCTTGCCGAGGCCGGCCATCAGGTGACGGTGATCGATCGCCAGAAAGGCCCGGCGCTGGAAACCAGCTTTGCCAATGCCGGCGAGATCTCGCCCGGCTATGCCTCGCCCTGGGCCGGGCCCGGCGTTCCGCTGAAGGCCATCAAATGGCTTTTGATGAAGCACGGTCCACTGGTGGTGCGACCGGCCCTCGATCCGCATATGTGGATATGGCTGGTCAAGATGCTGCGCAATTGCACGGCTGAACGCTACGCGCTGAACAAGGCGCGCATGGTGCCGCTGGCCGAGTACAGTCGCGACACGCTGAAGGCGCTGCGCGAGGCGACCGGCATCGCCTACGACGAGCGCGCCAAGGGCACGCTGCAGCTCTTCCGAACGCAAAAGCAGCTCGACGGCGTCGGCGGCGATGTCGAGGTGCTGAAGACCTATGGCGTCCCCTACGAGGTCCTCGACCCCGACGGCTGCATTGCGGCCGAGCCTGGGCTGGCCGGCGTGCGCGAAAAATTCGTCGGTGGCCTGCGGTTGCCGGGCGACGAAACCGGCGACTGCAAGATGTTCACCGACAGGCTTGCCGAGCTTTGCGCGGCACGCGGCGTCACCTTCGAATACGACACGGAGATACGGCGCGTCGTCAAGAAGCGCGATCGCATCACCAATATCAGCACCAGCAAGGGCTGGATGGTCGCTGATGCCTATGTGATGGCGATGGGCAGCTATTCGGCGTGGTTCATGCGCATGCTGAAGCGGCCCATCCCGGTCTATCCGGTCAAGGGCTATTCGATCACCCTGCCGATCAAGGACGCCGCCGCCGCACCCGTCTCGACCGTGATGGACGAGAGCTACAAGGTAGCGATCACCCGGCTCGGCGACCGTATCCGGGTCGGCGGCACAGCGGAGATTTCCGGCTTCGACCTGCGGCTGCACGAATCGCGGCGGCGCACGCTCGAACATTCGGTCGGCGACCTGTTTCCGGGCAGCGGCGACATGCGGTCGGCGACCTTCTGGTGCGGGCTGCGGCCGATGACACCGGACGGGCCGCCGCTGATCGGCCGCACAGATTTCTCCAATCTCTATCTCAATACCGGCCATGGCACACTCGGCTGGACCATGGCCTGCGGCTCGGCCAAGGTTCTGGCCGACATCATCTCCAGCCGGGTGCCAGACATCGACGTCGGCGATCTCGGGCCGGGACGATACGCCAAGTAAGACCCCAGCAGCCTAAGACGCCAGCGGCCGATAGGCTTCACGCGAACAAACCCCTGTCCCGTTCGACGGCCTTGGTGATGAAGCTCGAGACGATCTGGACGCGGCGCAGCGGCCTGACCGATTCATGATAGACCAGCCAGTAGGCGCGGCGGATGGGTGCGACGATATCGAGGGGCACCAGCTCCGGCATCGAGCGGGCAACGAAGGTGTGCAGTATGCCGATGCCGGCACCGGAACGCACCGCTTCGGCCTGGCCGAGCGCTGAGGAAATGGCGAAGCTGGTGCGCCAGTCGGCGCTGAATTCGGCCGCGTAGTCGAGCGAGGGACTGACGATCAGGTCCGGCACGTAGCCGATCAGCGTATGCTGGCCTAGCTCGGCGGCGGTTCCGGGCAGGCCATGCGTGTCGGCATAGGCCCGCGACGCGAACAGGCCGAGCGTGTAGTCGACCAGCTTTCCCGCCACCAGGCGGCCTTCCGTCGGCCGTTCGACGGTGATGGCAATGTCGGCCTCGCGCCGGGACAAAGAGAAGGAGCGTGGCACCGGCACGAGCTGGATGGTGAGCTCACGGTGTAGAGCGGTCAGCGCGCCGAGGCGCCTGGCCAAGAAGGCGACGCCAAAACCGTCCGGCGCGCCGATGCGCACGGTGCCCGAGACGTCGTCGCCTTCGCCTGAAACAGTCGAGCGCGCGGCGATCATGTCGCCCTCCATGCGTTCGGCGATCTCGAGGAAACGCTCGCCCGCCGGCGTCAGCTCGCTGCCGGTGGTAAGCCGGCGAAACAGTTTTGTCCTGAGCGCATCCTCGAGGGCGGCAATGCGGCGCGAGACGGTCGCGTGATTAAGCTCCAGCCGCCTGGCAGCGCCCAGGATCTGGCCGGCCCGCGCCACGGCAAGGAAGATGCGGGCATCATCCCAGTTCATCGGGATGGTCCGGATGATAACGATTACAGCAGCGCTCTACGGCGCCCCCCTCTGTCCTGCCGGGCATCTCCCCCACTTGGGGGGAGATCGGCCGGCCGCTCCGGCGGCGACTTTCTTGCAACGTTGCTGGTTGGCGAAAGCGGATATGACAGCCGATCTCCCCCCAAGTGGGGGAGATGTCCGGCAGGACAGAGGGGGGCGCGAAGAAACTCAATTTCTCAATCCCATGGCGTACACCGCACATCTCTACCATTTGCGCGATTTAATGCACAGGCACCGCTCGCACTCTATTTTCTGCACAACGGTTGCGTTTTCGCTCGCGTTGCCATCGCTCCCGCAAAGGCGGACAATGCCTCATCACGAACCAGGGAGAGAGATCATGATCGAATACGGTCATTTCATCGGCGGCAAGCGCGTCGCCGGAACCAGCGGCCGCAAGCAGGACGTCATGCAGCCGATGGATGGCACAGTGCGCGGCACGGTGGCGTTGGCGTCGCAGGCGGAATTGCGCGCGGCGGTCGAAAACGCCAAGGCGGCACAGCCTGGCTGGACGGCGACCAATCCGCAGCGGCGCGTACGCGTCCTGATGCGGTTTCTCGAGCTGGTCGCCAAGGAGTATGACGCGCTAGCCGAGATATTGGCGCGCGAACACGGCAAGACCATCGCCGACGCCAAGGGCGACATCCAGCGCGGCCTCGAAGTGGTCGAGGTCTGCATCGGTGCGCCGCATATGATGAAGGGCGAGTTCACCGATGGCGCCGGCCCCGGCATCGACGTCTATTCGATGCGCCAGCCGCTCGGCGTCGTCGCCGGCATCACGCCGTTCAATTTTCCGGCGATGATCCCGCTGTGGAAGATCGCGCCGGCCATCGCCTGCGGCAATGCCTTCATTCTCAAGCCGTCCGAGCGCGATCCGGGCGTGCCGATGCGGATTGCCGAACTGTTCATCGAGGCCGGCCTGCCTGCCGGCATCCTTAACGTCGTCAACGGCGACAAGGAAGTGGTCGACGCCATCCTCGACGATCCCGACATCAAGGCTATCGGATTCGTCGGCTCGACACCGATCGCCCAGTACATCTATTCGCGCGGCTGCGCGGCCGGCAAGCGCGTGCAGTGCTTCGGCGGCGCCAAGAATCACATGATCATCATGCCGGATGCCGACATGGACCAGACCGTCGACGCGCTGATCGGCGCCGGCTACGGCTCGGCCGGCGAGCGCTGCATGGCGATCTCGGTGGCCGTCCCGGTCGGCAACGACACCGCCAACCGGCTGATGGAAAGACTGGTGCCGCGCGTCGAGAGCCTGAAGGTCGGTCCGTCGACGGATTCTTCCGCCGATTTCGGCCCGCTGGTCACGGCGCAGGCGCTGGAGCGGGTCAAGGGTTATGTCGATATCGGAGTCAAGGAAGGTGCCAAGCTGGTCGTCGACGGCCGCGGCTTTTCCATGCAGGGCTACGAGAACGGCTACTACATGGGCGGCTGCCTGTTCGACAACGTGACCGCCGACATGCGCATCTACAAGGAAGAGATCTTCGGGCCGGTGCTGTCGGTGGTGCGCGCGCCAACCTACGAGAACGCCATCAAGCTCGCCAACGAGCACGAAATGGGCAATGGCGTCGCCATCTTCACCCGCGACGGCGATGCGGCGCGCGACTTCGCCTCACGGGTCCAGGTCGGCATGGTCGGCATCAATGTGCCGATCCCGGTGCCGATCGCCTACTACACCTTTGGCGGCTGGAAGGCGTCCTCCTTCGGTGACCTCAACCAGCACGGGCCGGACGCGTTCCGCTTCTACACCAAGACAAAGACGGTAACGTCGCGCTGGCCGTCCGGCGTGAAGGATGGCGCCGAGTTCGTCATCCCGACGATGAATTAGCCGGACGGTTCTCTGTCTGTGCGTCCTCGCCTTCGGCTTCGGGCGCGCGGGCGGCGTGAAGGATGGTGCCGAGTTCGTCATCCCGACGATGAATTAGCCGGACGGTTCTCTGTCTGTGCGTCCTTGCCTTCGGCTTCGGGCGCGCGGGCGGCGTGAAGGATGGTGCCGAGTTCGTCATCCCGACGATGAACTGATCCAAATCGCGGAAAGCAGACAAGGCCCGGGCACCAAGCTCGGGCCTTTTTGTCGCGGTCTTCATCGGCATGAACACTAATGTGATGGAACCAAGAAGGCAGCAATCTTCTTAGGTTGCAGTCCTGCCGCGAAGGACACGCTGGCAGATCAACCAACGGCGCTGGTGACGGCTCCGGGGGATATCGTCCGGCGCAAAGGAGGTGTCAGATGACACGTCTCATGGCGACTATAGCTTGCGCTGCGATGGCGCTTTCCGCCGTCCCGGCAATGGCTGCCGAGCAATGTGCGGCACGCGCCGATATGGTCAAGGCGCTCGGCGAGAAGTTTCATGAAAACCCTAGCGCGGTCGGCGTCGTCAATCCGAATGTGGTGCTTGAAGTCTTCGTTTCCGACAAAGGCACATGGACCATCCTCGCCAGCGACACAAAAGGTCAAAGCTGCGTGATTTCAGTCGGCGAAGGCTGGGAGAGCGCGATGACGATAGCGGCGCTGCCAGGCACCTGAAGTAGGCCTTTCCTATTCACCTGGCCGCAGCCTCGGCACGGTAGCCGGGCAGCGGCCTTATTCTCGGCGACCTTGAAACGGATCTCCCCGCGCCCGCTTAAGGCGCGCATCGCTTGCTATTTTTCGTTAGCGATACCATATATCGAACATAGCGAGAACATCCAGAATCGTTCCCGCTGACGGCAGACCGGAACACGGAAAGGAGCGACGCGATGATGACGCCGGAACCGGCCTGGATCGCTCCGGCAAAATGAGGCCGTCAATCACCTCCCTTTGCCGGATCGTGATGGCAAAGGAGGTGCCCTATGGCACGCAAATCGCTGTTAGGATGGGTGAAGACCGTAGCTTTTGCTGGCTTATTCGCGGTGGGTACGAATGCCGCAAGCGCCCAATATCAATACTGCGTTGAACATGGCGCCCTCGTCGCCCACCTGACTGAGAATTTCCAGGAAAAACAGTTTGCTCTCGGACTGATCGGTCAGGAGGCGGTCATGGAAGTTTTTGTCGCCGATAGCGGAAGCTGGACGGTCATCGTGACCGACGTCGCCGGCAGAAGCTGCATTGTCGCAGCCGGCGAAAATTGGGAAAGCGTAGAGGCCCTGCCCGGCCAAAACTCATGAGGGAGCGGGCGGCGTCAGCGCGTAGCCGCTGCCTCAGCGTGGCCGCGCAGCAGCGCCATCAGCCGCTTGGCGTCCTTGGCCGCGGCCTCTTCGTCGCCGGCGAGGATCGAGCGGATCAGCGCGACGTGGTGCTCGGCGGATTCGGCCAAGCCGGTGTCGGCCTTGTAGCGAAACCAGAAGCGGCGGCTGTGGGTTTGCAAGGGCGCCGCCAGGCGCGCGGCGAACGGGTTGTCGGCAGCCAGCGCCAGCGCTTCGTCGAGCGCCTTGTCGGCCTGGATGAAGTAAAACACATTTTCCGAAATCACCGCCTTTTGCATGGCAAGGGCAGCGTCATGAAACAGGTCGGCGGCCTCGCGGGTGACGAAGCGGGCGGCCGAGCGGGCAAGCACCACCTCGACGCCACGGCGGGCGTCGAGGACACGCAGCCAGTCGCCGGGGTGAAGCGGCGCGATGGCGATGCCGGCGCGCGGCCGGACCTCAAGCAGCCCCTCCCAGGCCAGCCGCTGGATCGCTTCGCGAACCGGGGTGCGGCCGAGGCCGAGCCTGTCGATCAGCGCCCCCTCGGTGATGAAGCTCGCCGGCGCCAGTTCGAGCGTTACGATCATGTGCTCGAGCCTGCGGTAGGCCTTCGCAGTTGCCGGCTCGGAGCCCGGGCTGTCATATACCAATGCGGCATCTCCTGATATATTGTTGATATATCATAGCGGATTCAATGTTGACAGCCGGCTTCTTAAGAAATATACGACTGATATATCAGATGGAGCGATCGACATGTGGGCCGGAGTCTTCCCCGCCGTTACGACCAAATTCACCGAGGACGACAGCCTCGACCACGCCGAGATGGAGCGCTGCTTTGCGCTGCAGATGGAGGCCGGCTGTGACGGCATCATCGTCTGCGGCTCGCTTGGCGAAGGCCCGATGCTGTCGCATGACGAGAAGATCGCGGTGCTGAAGACCGCGCAGAAGGTCGCCGGCAAGAAGCCGGTGCTGTTGACGGTCAACGAGGCCGGTACACGCGAGGCGGCGGCGATCGCGCGCCGCGCCGCCAAGGAAGGCGCCAATGGTTTGATGGTGGTGCCGAGCCCGATCTACCATACCAATGCCGAGGAGACGGTCGCGGCACTCAGCGCCGTCGCCGCGGCCGGTGATCTGCCGGTGATGATCTACTCCAACCGGCTTGCTTATCGCGCCGACGTCACTGTCGACCAGATGGAGGAGTTGGCGAAAGACCAGCGCTTCGTTGCCATCAAGGAGTCCTCCGACGACATCCGCCGCTCGACCGAGATCATCAACCGTCTCGGCGATCGCTACGACCTGTTCACCGGCGTCGATAATCTTGCCTTCGAGGCGCTGTCGGTCGGCGCCATCGGCTGGGTGGCGGGCCTGGTCACCGCGTTCCCGCGCGAGACCGTCGCGATCTACCAGCTGATGAGGCAGGGCCGCCGCGAGGAGGCATTGAAGATCTACCGCTGGTTCCGGCCGCTGCTCGACCTCGACGTCTCGACCTATCTGGTGCAGAACATCAAGCTCGCCGAAGTCTTGGCGATCAACACCAACGACCGCGTGCGCATGCCGCGCCAGCCATTGTCGGGCGAGCGGCGCAAGACAGTCGAAAAGATCGTCAGGGATGCGCTGGCGGTGCGGCCAGAGCTGCCGGCATTCTGATCCAGTCGCTTTGATGGCATTTGCAGATGTGCAGCGCGGCGCATGGCAATGAATGACAATGCTACGCTCGATGTCGCCATCATTGGTGGCGGCATTATCGGCATCTGTGCCGCCGCCTTTCTGGCCGAGGCGGGCCGAAACGTCACGATCTTCGATCGGACAGGGATATGCGAGGAGACCAGTTCCGGCAATGCCGCCGCCTTTGCCTTCTCCGACGTGCTGCCGCTGGCCCACAAGGGCATGATCAGGCAGTTGCCGAAATGGCTCGCCGACCCGCTCGGCCCGCTCAGCATTCCGCCCGCCTATCTGCCGAAGCTGCTGCCCTGGCTGGTCCGCTTCTGGCGTGCCGGCCGAAGCGACCGCTATGAAGCCGGCCTTGCCGCGCAGGCCGGGATGATGAAGCTCGCCGAGGCGGAATGGATGGGCTTGCTCGACCGTTCCGGCACACGGCCGATGCTGCACGAGGACGGCTCGCTCGAACTCTACGAAAGCGAGGCCGAGTTCAAGGCTTCGCTGCCCGGCTGGGCGGCACGGCAGCGCTTCGGCATCGGCTTCAGCCATGTCGAGGGTAGGGCTCTCACAGCCCTGCAGCCCGGCCTGTCGCCGCGCTTCGTCAAGGGAACGTTCGTGCCGGGGTGGAAAACCGTCGCCGATCCCAAGCTGCTTGGAAAGGCCTTGTGGGCCTATGCCGAGGGGTTGGGCGCCGGGTTCGAAAAGGCCCGGATCGAGCGTGTCGAGGCGGGACAGGACGGCGCGATCCTGACCGCGGCCGACGGCACGAGGCGACGGGCGAAGCACGTCGTCATTGCTGCCGGGGCCTGGTCGCATCTGCTGGCGAGACATCTCGGCGACGGCATCCCGCTGGAGACCGAGCGTGGCTACAACACGACGTTGCCGAAGACTGCCTTCGACGTAAGGCGGCAATTGATCTTTTCCGGGCATGGCTTCGTCATCACGCCGCTCGAGACGGGCTTGCGCGTTGGCGGCGCTGTCGAGCTCGGCGGCCTAGAGAGGCCGCCCAATTATGCGCGCTCGAAAGCGCTGCTCGAAAAGGCGCAGAAATTCCTGCCGGGGCTGGATCCGGCCAATGGCCGCGAATGGATGGGCTTCCGACCGTCGCTGCCGGATTCGCTGCCGGTGATCGGGCGGTCGCAACAAACGCCGTCGGTTGTGTATGGTTTCGGCCATGGTCACCTCGGCCTGACCCAGGCCGCGGCGACCGGGCGCTTGATCCGCGAACTTGTTCTCGGGCAGAGTCCATCGCTCGATCTCGGCCCGTTCAGCCCGCAACGGTTTTGAGTTCGAAGACATTCAGTTGGGAGCCGGCATGGCCAAGAATTCCTTCTTCTGCATAGACGGCCACACCTGCGGCAATCCGGTGCGGCTGGTCGCCGGCGGTGGGCCTTTGCTCAAGGGCTCGACGATGATGGAGCGGCGAGCGCATTTCCTGGCCGAATATGACTGGATTCTCACCGGCCTGATGTTCGAGCCGCGCGGCCATGACGTGATGTCCGGCTCGATCCTCTATCCACCGACGCGCGAGGATTGCGACATCGCCATCCTGTTCATCGAAACCTCGGGCTGCCTGCCGATGTGCGGCCATGGCACCATCGGCACGGTAACTTTTGCGGTCGAGCATGGGCTGATCAAGCCGAAGACACCGGGCGTGCTCAGGCTGGATACGCCGGCGGGCGTGGTCGTAGCCGAGTACAGCCAAGTCGGCGACTATGTCGAGGAGGTTCGCATTACCAATGTGCCGTCCTTCCTCTACGCCGAGGGACTGACGGTCGAGTGCCCCGGGCTCGGCGAAATCAGCGTCGATGTCGCCTATGGCGGCAATTTCTACGCCATCGTCGAACCGCAAAAGAACTATCGCGACATGGCCGAGCATTCGGCCGGCGACCTGATCGCCTGGAGCCCGGTGGTGCGGCAACGGCTCAACGAAAAATATACCTTCGTGCATCCGGAGAATCCCGGCATCAACAAGCTGTCGCACATATTGTGGACCGGCGCGCCGACCAACCCGCAAGCCGATGCCCGGAACGCCGTCTTCTATGGCGACAAGGCAATCGACCGGTCGCCCTGCGGCACCGGCACCTCGGCGCGCATGGCGCAGCTTCACGCCAAGGGCAAGCTTGGGGTTGGCGAGGACTTCGTCCATGAATCGATCATCGGGTCGCTGTTCAAGGGCAGGGTGGAGAAAGAGGTCACCGTCGCCGGCAACCCGGCAATCATTCCGTCGATCGGCGGCTGGGCGCGGATGACCGGATTGAACACGATCTTCATCGACGACCGCGACCCGTTCGCGCACGGCTTCGTCGTCAAATAGGGAAATTACTGACGCAAGGGAAAGAAAGAGAGCGCAAACGAATTGCGATCGATCACGCAACGATCCCGCTCATCAACTTATTTTGACGCCGATTTCTTCGAAATAGAGCGCATGCTGCGATTGAATCGTCAAAGACATTGCGTTAGGCCAATGGTAGGGTTCGCGATGGTCCAGGGGTCGGACGGGAACAAAACGGGCAATCGGACGGCGTGCGGCGAAAACACGCATAATGATCGAAAAATCACGTTGCAATCCGGGCTCGAAACTTTACGACTAGGGGAAATACGAAAAGGAATGCGTCTGCATGGGCGACATTCCAGGGGAGCCACGACAGCATGCAGTACTTTGTCCAGCAGCTTATCAATGGGCTGACGCTGGGATCGATCTATGGGCTGATAGCGATCGGCTATACGATGGTCTACGGCATCATCGGCATGATCAATTTCGCCCATGGCGACATTTTTATGATCGGCGCTTTCACCGCGCTCATCGTTTTCCTTATCCTCGGTGCATTGTTCTATTCGCTGCCGATCGTCATTGCGCTGCTGATCATGATGATCGTCGCGATGCTGCTGACCAGCCTGTATAACTGGACGATCGAGAAGGTGGCCTACCGGCCTTTGCGCGGTTCATTCCGGCTGGCGCCGCTGATCACCGCGATCGGCATGTCGATTGCGCTGTCCAATTTCGTCCAGGTGACGCAAGGGCCGCGCAACAAGCCGGTCCCGCCAATGGTGTCCAAGGTCTACAACATCGAAGGCATCAGCGTCTCGCTGAAGCAGATCATCATCGTCCTGGTCACCATAGTCCTGCTGGCGTTGTTCTGGTACCTGGTCAACAAGACTTCGCTCGGCCGGGCGCAGCGCGCCTGCGAGCAGGACCGCAAGATGGCCGCACTGCTTGGCATCGACGTCGACCGCACCATCTCGATCACCTTCATCATGGGCGCCGCCCTTGCCGCCGTCGCCGGCACTTTGTTCCTGATGTACTACGGTGTGGTGGTGTTTTCCGACGGCTTTACGCCCGGTGTGAAGGCATTTACTGCCGCGGTGCTCGGCGGCATCGGCTCACTGCCCGGCGCCGTGCTCGGCGGGCTGATGATTGGCTTCATCGAAAGCATGTGGTCGGCTTATTTCTCGATCGATTACAAGGACGTCGCCGCCTTCTCCATCCTGGCGATCGTACTGATCTTCCTGCCTTCCGGCATTCTCGGCCGGCCAGAAGTCGAAAAGGTCTGAGATCATGGCGGTTACCGTATCTCCGGAAAGCACCGTCGTCGCCACCCCGGTCCAGCGCGCTTTTCGCGAAGCGCTCTATGCCGGCGCCATCGCGCTCGGCCTGTTCGTCCTGTTCATCGGCCTGAAGACCGACCAGAACATTTCCAACGAACTGATCCTCGTGCAGCGCTGGGGCTTGCTCGCCGGCGTCGTGATCGCCACCATGGCCGGACGCTTCCTTTACGTCGCCTATGGCCAACCCTTCCTGGCGAACCAGAAGATCGTCGACGTCGCCACCGGCCTGCTGCCGGTCAGCCTGGCTTCGCGATTCTTCCGCCTTCCCGCGTTCATCGTGGCGCTCGCCGTCGCCGTCATTCTGCTCGCGCTCAGTGGCTTCCTGACCGAGGCCTTAGGGCCGGAAATTTCCGATTTTGTGCGGTTCCTGCGGGCGCTCGCAATCATCTATGCGCTGGCGTGGCTGATTTATCGTTTCCGGGCCTTCATTCATGCTCATTTCTCGGCATTGGGCATAACCGCACTGGCGCTCTACCCGATCGTCGTGGTGTTGGTGCTGGCGCTATATGCCGGGTCCATGGCGGTCGGTTTCCAGGGTTCGCTGAAGTATGTCGACAATTTCGGCATCCAGATCCTGATCTACGTGATGCTGGCCTGGGGGTTGAATATCGTTATTGGTTTGGCCGGCCTGCTCGACCTCGGCTATGTCGCCTTCTACGCCGTCGGTGCCTATGCTTATGCGCTGCTCGGCACGCATTTCGGCCTTTCCTTCTGGATCCTGCTGCCCGCCGCCGGCCTGATGGCCGCATTCTGGGGCGTGATGCTGGGCTTCCCTGTGCTGCGCCTGCGCGGTGACTATCTGGCGATCGTGACGCTCGCTTTCGGCGAGATCATAAGGCTGGTGATCATCAACTGGCGCGAAGTGACCAACGGCTCGGCCGGGATTTCCGGCATCCCGAAGGTCTCTTTCTTCGGCCTGATGTCGTTCAACGTCTCCGACCCGAACTACATCGCCAAGGTGCTCGGCATCGCGCAGTCCGGCGCCTACTACAAGATCTTCCTCTACTACCTGATCCTTGGACTCTGCCTGCTGACCGCCTTCGTCACGGTGAGGCTCAGGCGCCTGCCGGTCGGCCGCGCCTGGGAAGCGCTGCGCGAGGACGAGATCGCCTGCCGCTCGCTCGGCATCAACACCACCACCACCAAGCTCACGGCCTTTGCCACGGGCGCGATGTTCGGCGGCTTCGCCGGCTCGTTCTTCGCCGCGCGGCAAGGCTTCGTCAGCCCGGAATCCTTCGTCTTCCTGGAATCGGCGATCATCCTTGCCATCGTCGTGCTTGGCGGCATGGGCTCGCTGGTCGGCATTGCCGTCGCCGCCATGGTGATGATCGGCGGCACCGAAATCCTGCGCGAACTGGATTTCCTCAAGACCGGCCTGAGTTGGGGCAACATCAAGGTCATACCCGGGTTCGGCCCCGACTTTACGCCGGAGCTTTATCGCATGCTGTTGTTCGGCATGGCCATGGTCATCGTCATGCTGTGGAAGCCGCGTGGCTTCGTCGGCAGCCGCGAGCCGACAGCCTTCCTCAAGGTGCGCAGGGCGGTGTCCGGGTCCTTCACCAAGGAGGGACACGGCTGATGAATGCGAGCCCCTCCGTGAACGATGCCATCCTGCAGGTCGAGCATCTGTCGATGAAGTTCGGCGGTCTCATCGCCATCGGCGATTTGTCGTTCCAGGCCAAACGTGGCGAGATCACCGCGCTGATCGGTCCCAACGGCGCCGGCAAGACCACCGTGTTCAATTGCATCACCGGTTTCTACAAGCCGTCGGAAGGCATGATCACGCTCAACCGGCGCGACGGCTCGACCTTCCTGCTCGAACGCTTGCCGAACCATGAGATCCCGGCGCGTGCCAAGGTGGCGCGCACCTTCCAGAACATCCGCCTGTTCTCGGGCATGACGCTGCTGGAGAACCTTCTGGTCGCCCAGCACAACAAGCTGATGAAGGCGTCCGGCTATACTATTCTCGGCCTGTTCGGCTATAGCGGATACAGACAGGCTTCGGCGGAATCGGTTGAACTGGCCGAGCACTGGCTGGAGAAGGCCGATCTCGTCGACCGCGCCGACGATCCTGCCGGCGATCTGCCATATGGCGCGCAGCGACGGCTCGAAATTGCTCGCGCCATGTGCACCGGCCCTGAGCTTCTGTGCCTCGACGAGCCGGCTGCCGGCCTTAATCCGAAGGAATCGGCGGCACTCAATGCGCTGCTGATGGACATCAAGGACAACACCGGCACGTCGATCCTTTTGATCGAGCACGACATGGCGGTGGTCATGCAGATTTCAGACCATGTCGTCGTGCTCGAATACGGGCGCAAGATCTCCGACGGCAACCCGCAATCGGTACGCACCGACCCGCGCGTCATCGCCGCCTATCTCGGTGTCGAAGACGAGGAAGTCGAGACGGTGCTGACCGAGGTCGGTGACGAAGACGTCATCGAGCAACTGGATACCGGTCCGGATTATGCACACGGCCCGGGCACATCGTCTTCCTATCTCGCCGGACCGGTGGCCGATACGGTCGGCCATAGCGAGGGCGAACGCGTCACCGTGTCAAAGGGCGCTTCGAAAGCCGGGCAGATCGATGCAAGGTCGAGCGCTGCTGCAAAGTCCGGATCGGCCAAAGCCAAATCGGCCACGAAATCTTCCACGGCAAAGCCGGGCAAGGCTCCGGCGAAGCCGAAAACTCCCGGCACCTCTAATCGGCGCGGAGGGCGGAAATAATGGCCGGCACAACGCTGCTCGATATCAAGGGCGTCCAGACCTACTACGGCAACATCAGGGCGCTGAACGGCGTCGACGTCACCGTCAAACAGGGCGAGATCGTGGCGCTGATCGGCGCCAACGGCGCCGGCAAGTCGACACTGATGATGACCATCTTCGGTGCTCCGCGCGCTCGTGCCGGCACCATCACTTTCGCCGGCACCGATATCACCCAGATGCCGACCCACGAGATCGCGCGCATGCGTATCGCGCAGTCGCCGGAGGGCCGGCGCATCTTTCCGCGCATGACGGTGATGGAAAACCTGCAGATGGGCGCCAGCCTCGACGGTCTCAAGCATTACGACGAGGACGTCGAAAGGGTCTTCACGCTGTTCCCGCGGCTCAAGGAACGCGTCGGCCAACGAGGCGGCACACTTTCGGGCGGCGAGCAGCAGATGCTGTCGATCGGCCGCGCGCTGATGGCAAGGCCGAAGCTGCTCTTGCTGGATGAGCCGTCGCTAGGCCTGGCGCCGCTGATCGTCAAGCAGATCTTCGACGCCATTCGCGAGCTAAACCGCACGCAGGGACTGACCGTGTTCCTGGTCGAGCAGAACGCCTTCGGCGCACTGAAGCTCGCCACGCGCGGCTATGTCATGGTCAACGGCAATGTGACGATGAGCGGCACCGGCAAGGAACTGCTCGCCAATCCGGAAGTGCGCGCCGCCTATCTCGAGGGCGGCCATCACTGAGTTTCAGGAGTCTTCATCATGCAGGGCATTATGCAGGGCATTCTCTATGAGGAACCCTCGATCTGGCAGTTCTTTTTCGTCACCTGCCTGCTCGGTGGCTGGGCGGCCTGGATGACGGGCAAGGCGTGTGCCCAAACATGGCGCAGCTTCGCCCAGCTATTCGCCTATATGCTGGGGCTCGGCATCGGCGTAAGATTCATCCATCATGCGCTGTTCGGCGGAACGATGTTTTCGCTGCATTACTACGTGGTCGATACCATCGTGCTGATGATATTGGGCTTCATTGGCTACCAATACACGCGCACCAACCAGATGGTAACGCAGTATAATTGGCTTTACGAAAGAGCCTCTCTTTTGAGCTGGAAACCAAAAGGTTGACATTTATCATTAACGGCGTTTCAGGGATGAATCGGCGTGACAAGTGCCTGAAAATCGGCAAAGTACTCTTTCTGCGAGCAAGAGTGGGCATCGCATGAAAGCAACATCCACGCCCACTCGGTAAATGGGAGCGTTTCAATGAAAAAGTCACTTTTGTCCGCCGTCGCCCTGACCGCGCTTGTCGCGTTCAGCGGCAACGCGTGGGCTGACATCCTGATCGGCGTTGCCGGTCCGATCACCGGTCCGAACGCGGCGTTCGGTGCCCAACTTCAGAAGGGTGCCGAACAGGCAGTCGCCGATATCAATGCGGCGGGCGGCGTTCTTGGCCAGCAGCTCAAGCTTGAAGTCGGCGACGACGTCTCCGATCCCAAGCAAGGCATCTCGGTCGCCAACAAGTTCGTCGCCGACGGCGTCAAGTACGTCGATGGCCACTTCAACTCCGGCGTCTCGATCCCGGCCTCGGAAGTCTACGCCGAGAACGGCATCCTTGAGATCACCCCGGCCGCGACCAATCCGAAGTTGACCGAACGTGGCATGTGGAACACCTTCCGCACCTGCGGACGTGACGATCAGCAGGGCAAGGTCGCCGGCGACTATCTCGCCGCGAACTTCAAGGATGCCAAGATCGCTGTCATCCATGACAAGACGCCTTATGGCCAGGGCCTCGCCGACGAAACCAAGAAGGCGCTCGCAGCCAACGGCGTGACTGAGGCCATGTATGAAGGCATCAATGTCGGCGACAAGGATTTCTCGGCCCTCATCGCCAAGATGAAGGACGCGGGCGTCACGGTCGTCTACTATGGCGGCCTGCACACCGAAGCCGGCCTGATCATACGCCAGCTCGCCGACCAGGGCCTCAAGGCAACCTTCATGTCCGGCGACGGCATCGTGTCGAACGAATTGGCCTCCATCGCGGGCGACGCCGTCGAGGGCACGCTGATGACGTTCGCTCCGGATCCGCGCAAGAATCCGAACGCCAAGGAACTCGTCGAGAAGTTCCGTGCGGCCGGCTTCGAGCCCGAGGCCTACACCCTCTACTCCTACGCAGCGATGGAAATCATCGCGGCCGCCATTACCAAGACCGGTTCAGCCGATGACGCTCAGAAGGTAGCCGAGACCATCAAGTCGGCCGGCCCCTGGAAGACCGCGATCGGCGAGATCGGCTACGACGCGAAGGGCGATATCACCCGTCCGGACTACGTCATGTACACCTGGAAGAAGGGTGACGACGGCAAATACACCTATGTCGAGAACGCACCCGGCAAATAACCGGACGTTGCTACATGAAAATGCCCGGCGCCTCGCGCCGGGCATTTTTTATAGGAGTTTCCCGAAAGCCTGGATCGGAACTGCCCAGGCGTTCTCCGGACCGACACGCAATGTGTCAGCGTGACCGATCGAACTAAATCGGTTTAATCCCTCTTTTCGATTTTGTTTGCACTGCAGCATTTTCGCGCTAATCATGTCCGGCAGTTCCCTTCCCCGTCCGGAGCCCTGTCCTTGGCAATCTCGAAGATCCTTGTCGCCAACCGCTCCGAAATAGCCATCCGCGTCTTCCGCGCGGCCAATGAACTCGGCCTCAAAACCGTGGCGATCTGGGCAGAGGAGGACAAATACTCCCTGCATCGCTTCAAGGCCGACGAAAGCTACCAGGTCGGGCGCGGGCCGCATTTGACCAGGGATATGGGGCCGATCGAAAGCTATCTGTCGATCGAGGAGGTTATCCGCGTCGCCAGGCTTTCGGGCGCCGATGCCATCCATCCGGGTTACGGGCTGCTGTCGGAGAGCCCGGAATTCGCCGAGGCCTGTGCCAAGGCCGGCATCATCTTCATCGGACCAAAGCCCGATACGATGCGCCGGCTGGGCAACAAGGTCGCCGCCCGCAATCTCGCGATCGAAGTCGGCGTGCCGGTAATTCCCGCGACCGATCCCTTGCCGGACGACATGGCGGCGGTAAAGGAACTTGCCAAGACGATCGGCTACCCGGTGATGCTCAAGGCATCCTGGGGCGGCGGCGGCCGCGGCATGCGCGCCGTCCGCTCCGAGGCCGATCTCCCCCGCGAGGTGATGGAAGGCAAGCGTGAGGCAAAGGCGGCTTTCGGCAAGGACGAGGTCTATCTCGAAAAGCTGATCGAGCGCGCCCGCCATGTCGAGGTGCAGGTACTGGGCGACACGCATGGCAACGCCGTGCACCTGTTCGAGCGCGATTGTTCGATCCAGCGCCGCAACCAGAAAGTGGTCGAGCGGGCGCCGGCGCCGTATCTTGAAATGCCGCAGCGCGAGGAGCTTTGCGGCTATGCGCTGAGGATCGCGCGCGAAACCAGCTATATCGGCGCCGGCACGGTCGAGTTCCTCCAGGATGCCGACACCGGAAAATTCTACTTCATCGAGGTCAATCCGCGTATCCAGGTCGAGCACACCGTCACCGAACAGGTGACCGGCATCGACATCGTCAAGGCGCAGATCCATATCCTCGACGGCTTTGCCATCGGCACGGCGGAATCGGGCGTTCCGGCGCAGAAGGACATCAGGCTCAACGGTCACGCCCTGCAGTGCCGCATCACCACGGAAGATCCCGAGCATAATTTCATCCCCGACTACGGCCGCATCACCGCCTATCGCGGCGCCACCGGCTTCGGTATCCGCCTTGATGGCGGCACCGCCTATTCGGGGGCGGTCATCACCCGCTTCTACGATCCGCTGCTGGAAAAGGTAACGGCTTGGGCGCCGACGCCGGCCGAAACCATCGCCCGCATGAACCGGGCGCTGCGCGAATTCCGCATCCGCGGCGTGGCGACCAACCTCACCTTTCTCGAGGCGATCATCAATCACCCGAGCTTCGCCGACAATTCCTACACCACCAAGTTCATCGACACGACGCCGGAACTGTTCGCCAGCGTGAAACGGCAGGACCGCGCGACCAAGCTGCTCAACTATCTTGCCGACGTTTCGGTCAATGGTCATCCCGAGACGCGCGGCCGGCCGCAGCCAAAGGCCGATGCGGCGCCGCCGGTGGTGCCATATCTCAACGGCAATGTGCCGCACGGCAGCAAGCAGAAGCTCGACGTGCTCGGGCCGGAGAAATTCGCCGCGTGGATGCGCGAACAAAAAGAGGTGCTGGTCACCGACACGACAATGCGCGACGGGCATCAATCCTTGCTCGCGACGCGTGTGCGCACCTATGACATCGCCGGAATTGCCGGCACCTATGCGCGTGCTCTGCCGCAGCTTTTGTCGCTCGAATGCTGGGGCGGCGCCACATTCGACGTCGCCATGCGCTTTCTCACCGAAGACCCGTGGGAGCGGCTGTCGCTGGTGCGCGAGGCAGCACCCAACCTTCTGCTGCAGATGCTCCTGCGCGGCGCCAACGGCGTTGGCTATACCAACTATCCCGACAATGTCGTCCAGCATTTCGTCCGCCAGGCCGCTGCCGGCGGCATCGACCTGTTCCGGGTCTTCGATTGCCTGAATTGGGTCGACAACATGCGCGTCGCCATGGATGCGGTCGGCGCCGAGGGCAGACTGATCGAAGCGGCTATCTGTTATACCGGCGACATACTCGATCCGGCGCGGGCCAAATACGATCTGAAATACTATGTCGGCCTGGCCAGGGAATTGCAGGCGGCAGGCGCCCATATCATCGCCGTCAAGGATATGGCCGGGCTTTTGAAACCGGCGGCGGCCCGCGTGCTGTTCAAGGCACTGCGCGAGGCGACGGACCTGCCGATCCACTTCCACACCCACGACACATCCGGCCTGTCGGCGGCAACCGTGCTGGCGGCGGTGGAGAGCGGCGTCGACGCCATCGACGCGGCGATGGATTCGCTATCGGGCAACACCTCGCAGCCGTGCCTGGGTTCGATCGTCGAGGCGCTGAAAGGCACCGAGCGCGATCCGGGCCTCGACCCGCAATGGATCAGGAACATCTCGTTCTATTGGGAGGCGGTGCGCAATCAATACGCCGCCTTTGAAAGCGACCTGAAGGGGCCGGCATCGGAGGTCTATCTGCACGAAATGCCGGGCGGGCAGTTCACCAACCTCAAGGAACAGGCGCGCTCGCTCGGGTTGGAGACACGCTGGCACGAAGTGGCGCAGACGTATCACGACGTCAATCTGATGTTCGGCGATATCGTCAAGGTGACGCCGTCGTCCAAGGTCGTCGGCGACATGGCGCTGATGATGGTGAGCCAGGACCTGACCGTCGCCGATGTCGAGAATCCGGCGAGGGACATCGCCTTCCCGGATTCGGTGGTGTCGATGTTGCGCGGCGATCTCGGCCAGTCGCCGGGCGGCTGGCCAAAGCCATTGCAGAAGAAGGTGCTGAAGGGCGAAAAGCCGATCACGGTGCGGCCGGGCTCGCTGCTCAAACCGGCGGACCTCAAGGCCAGTCGCACGGAGGTCGAGGAAAAGCTCGAGCGCAAGCTCAGCGAGTTCGAGTTCGCGTCGTGGCTGATGTATCCGAAGGTGTTTTCGGATTTTGCCGCCGCGCAGGAGACCTACGGGCCGGTCAGCGTGCTGCCGACGCCGACCTATTTCTACGGCATGAAGCCGGAAGACGAGATTTTCGTCGATATCGAAAAAGGCAAGACGCTGGTGGTGCGCTGCCTTGCCCTGGGCGATGTCGACGAAAAGGGCATGGTCACCGTGTTCTTCGAGCTCAACGGCCAGCCGCGCCGCGTGAAGGTGCCGGACCGGGCGCATGGCGCGTCCGCTGCCAAGGCGCGGCGCAAGGCGGAGCCGGGCAACGAGGCGCATGTCGGCGCGCCGATGCCTGGCGTCGTCTCGGCGCTTGCGGTCGCTGCCGGTCAGGCGGTGAAGGCCGGCGACGTGCTGCTGTCGATCGAAGCGATGAAGATGGAAACGGCGTTGCATGCCGAACGCGACGGCACCATAGCCGAAGTGCTGGTCAAGGCCGGCGACCAGATCGATGCCAAGGATCTGCTGATCGCATTCGGGTAAGGTGTGCTGATATTCAGGTGATGCCGGCCTGCAAACGCCGGCTTCCTGCGCTTCCGGTGCTCACGTACTCAGGTACGCTCCGCTCCGGTTCTCGGCAGCCATCGTTTTCGGCTCGGCCTGACCTGAATCTCTACACACCTTAAGGCGTGCCCAACCCCTTCATGCCGCATCGATAGCACCTTGACCCGCCGCGCCCGGTCGGGCATCGAACCGCTGCAATTCGCCGCTCGGGTCCCCCCCCGAGTCGCGGCGAGAAAACGACGCGGAGAGAAGAATATGGCCGACGACATCACCGAGACCAGCCAGACTGTTGCCGCCGGCCAGCTGCGCGCCTTCATCGAACGCATCGAGCGGCTCGAGGAAGAGAAGAAGACGATTGCCGACGACATCAAGGAAGTGTTCGCAGAGGCCAAGGGCACCGGCTTCGACACCAAGGCGATGCGGTCGATTATCCGGCTGCGCAAGAAGGACCAGGCCGAGCGGCAGGAAGAGGAATCCATTCTCGATCTGTACAAGGCCGCGCTTGGAATGGTGTAAGCCGGTAACAGCCTTGGGCGCCGGTTGCGGCGCCCCTCGACGGTTGGAACCATGAGCGAATTCGATTTTGGCGCCCGCCGCGCCTCTGAATTCCGCCAACGCAGCTTCTGGACGCTGTTCGCGGAACGGCATCCGGATGAAAGGGCTCTGCTGGCGAGGCGCGGACCGTGGTTCTGGCAGCGTGGGCTGCCCGATTTCGCATTGGTCATTTCAATGTATGTCGCGCCTGCGCACAATCATGTCGGCGTCTTCTTCGGCCGCAACGAGAAATTCGGTGCCACGCAAGCCTGGTCGCGGCTGAAGCCGTTCCAGCCGGCCATCGAAGACCGGCTGAAGCTCAGGCCAGAACAAAGTTGCGACGGCCTCGGCATCAATTCGATGTGGCGGGTGAATTGTTTTGCCGAGGACAATTGGCCGGCGATGACCGATTGGCTGGTGACGGAAGCCTCGCGTTTCGAGCGCGCGATTGCCGAAGTTCTGGGTCAGGAATAAAGCAGGGTTCCAGACGCAATCCTTGTGGAAGGGTTGCTCTGGTGAGCAGGGCGAGGGAGCCGGTGGATCGATGACGATCATGTCGCGCGTTGCCGCTTTCTTCCGCTCACGCTGGCTGGGCGGCGTGCCGCTCGATCGGCTGTTCTGGCGCGACCTGGTCATTGTCGGCACAGCGATCAACGTTGCGTCGTCGGTGGCGGCACTCATTCTGCTCGGGCTGAAGCTGCCGCTTGCGCTGGTCCTGGCGGTGCATTTCGCGCCGGTACCCTACAATATCTTCCTGACCTTTGCCGTTTGGCGAACTGCCGGAACATCGAGTGGCGTCAAGGCCTCGCTGATGACGCTTGGCGCCACATTGTGGCTGATCCTGGTGGTCGTGGCCTGACGATCAGGCGGCCGGCTCGAATTTGAGCGCCACGCCGTTGATGCAATAGCGCAGACCGGTCGGCGGCGGGCCGTCCTCGAAGACATGGCCGAGATGGCTGCCGCAGCGGGCACAATGGCACTCGGTGCGGACCATGCCGTAGCTGCGGTCGACGGTGGTCTCGACCGAGCCCGGCACGGGATCGTTGAAGCTCGGCCAACCGGTGCCGCTCTCGAATTTCAGCTTGGATTCAAACAAGGGCTGGTCGCAGCCGACGCAGGAGAAGGTGCCGGCGCGCTTCTCGTACAGCAGCGCGCAGCTTCCCGGCCGCTCGGTGCCGTGGTTGCGCATCACCGCATATTGCTCGGGCGTCAGCCGGGCGCGCCATTCGGCGTCGGTGCGGGTAACGGGGTAGGTGTGGCTGTCCATTTTTTCCTCTTAGCTTATGTCGCTATTTGGGTTGCCTTCCCAACTTCGCCTGAAATAGGCATTTGTTACGGCGTTTGCCCGTATTTCCAAGTCCTGCTGCGAAAAATTCCTCAGGCGATGGCCGCGAGATAGCGCGCAACCGATGATGAAAATGCCGCCTTTGCACCTCCGATGACGTTCTGGTTCCACCATGCGCCGTAGATATGGTCGAATGCGAAAGGCTCCAGCGCAGCCTTGATGCCGAGCACTTTCGTCGCGTTGAGCGGGATATAGTTCGGATAGCTGTACATGAAGCTGACATGACGGCGCGTCGGCGTCACCTGCAGTATGTCGCCGGCCAGGATGGCATTGCCGGTATCGCGCTTCCAGTGCAGCACCTGGCCACCGGCAAAGTGGCCGCCGCAGCGGATGAGCGTCAGCGACGGGTTTATGGCGCGCGTCTCGCCTTCCCAGCTGATGATCGCCGGATGCGGCCGCATGATCCATTGACGATCATCGGCGTGCAGATAAATCGGCACGCCGCCAAACGCCTCGCTCCATTCGACCATTGCCGAATAATAGTGGCAATGCGAAATGGCGATGGCGGCCAGGCCGCCCCGGCGGTTGATCTCCGCCACCGCCTCGTCGCTGACCATCGAGATGCAGTCCCACAGCACATTGCCGTGCGGCGTTTGCGCCAGCAACGCCCGCTGGCCGATGGCGAAGCGCGGCTCGATGCCGAAAGCGAGCGCGCCGGCATCATCCTTGATCACGACCCGATACCCGGCGGCGAGCTCTTCCGGCGTGGTCCAGGCCTGGCCCTCCCAGCGCACATATTGCCGCTCGTCCTCGCAGATCGGGCAATGTCGCGGCGACGTCGCTGTCGCCGCGAACTGGACACCGCATTGCAGGCAAAGGAAACAGGTCGACCGTCCTGTTTTGCGTGGATCCATTCAGTGCTTCCTTGAAAGTTGCTTCGTCGCGGCTTCGAGGCCGGCGAGCGTCAGCGGAAACATGCGGCCGCCAAAGATATCGCGGATCATGGCAATCGAATGGGTATAGCCCCAGTTCTTCTCGGCTTCGGGGTTGAGCCAAATGGCGTTCGGCCATTGCTGCAGCAGCCGGCCGAGCCAGACGGCGCCGGCCTCCTTGTTCCAGTGCTCGACCGAGCCGCCGGGTTGGGCAATCTCATAGGGGCTCATCGAGGCGTCGCCGACGACGATCACCTTGTAGTCGGGGCCATATTTATGGAGGAGATCGAAGGTCGGAATCACCTCGGCATGGCGGCGGCGATTGTCCTTCCACACCCCTTCGTAGAGGCAGTTGTGGAAGTAGAAATATTCGAGCTGGCGGAACTCGGCGCGGGCGGCCGAGAACAGCTCTTCGACACTCCTGATATGGTCGTCCATCGAGCCGCCGACATCGAAGAAAATCAGCAGCTTGACGGCATTGCGACGTTCGGGTTGTGTCTTAACGTCAAGATAACCGTGCTCGGCGGTGGCGTGGATGGTGCCGGGCAGGTCGAATTCCTCTTCGGCGCCTTCGCGCACCCAGCGGCGCAGGCGCTTCAGCGCGACCTTGATGTTGCGGGTGCCGAGTTCGACGGCGTCATCGAAATTCCTGAACTCGCGCCTGTCCCAGACTTTTACCGCGCGGCGGTTGCGGCTTTCGTGCTGGCCGATGCGCACGCCTTCGGGATTGTAGCCATAGGCGCCGAAGGGCGAGGTGCCGCCGGTGCCGATCCATTTCGAACCGCCCTGATGCCGGCCCTTTTGCTCCTCCAACCGCTTCTTCAGCGTCTCCATCAGCTTTTCGAAGCCGCCCAGCGCCTCGACCAGTTTCTTCTCCTCGTCGGTCAGGTGCTTTTCGGCGAGCCTCCGCAGCCATTCCTCCGGGATGTTTGCGACATCGACCGGGTCTTCGCCGGCCAGCGCCTCGACACCTTTAAAGATGTGCGAAAAGACCTGGTCGAAGCGGTCGATGTGGCGCTCGTCCTTCACCAGAGCGGCGCGGGCGAGATAGTAAAAGCCCTCGACATCATAGTCGACCAGCCCGGCTTCCAGCCCCTCCAGCAGCGACAGATATTCGCGGAGCGAGACTGGAACCCGCGCTGCCTTCAATTCGAGGAAGAAGGGGATGAACATCGTACGACTTTATCTGTGACCTTCGATCTTCTCCCGTGCGGCGCTGGCGATGAAGGCGGAACGCGTCAGCCCACGCCGGCTAGCCTCCTCGTCGATCGCCGCTAGAAGGCCTGCGTCGAGCGACAGATTGGCCCGGACTGGTCGTCCGGAATCGATCAACACAGGGATCATCACCGCGGATTCACCAGCGGCACTGTCGAGTTCGCCCTGTTGGAGCAACTCCGCCACCGTATGGGGGACCGGCAAGGGCAAGCGTTTCGCCGTGCGTGCTTCGACCCATTCGCGCACGGCGGACGTGGCGTCAGCGATCGCCTCCTCGGGACTTGCGCCGCCACCGTGACATCCGGGAAGATCGGGCACCCGCACTCCCCAGACGTCATTTGCGCCGTCGAGAATTCCGACATAGTGCGTCATGATCGTCCTTAAATCCATCCAGCAAGCCGGGCGATCGACCGCGCGACACCCAGAGATTGTTCGCGATGCCGCGGCACGATGATCATGGTCTCCGGCCTCTCCGGATGCTCATACTTCTCATGCTTGCCGCCGCCTACGTTCACCCAGCCGTCACGTAAAAGCCTCGTGACGATCTTGCGCGTGTTGGTCTCGATCAGCGGCACGGGCAGTCCTGATCATGCGCAATATATTGCGCAACAGTAGCTATTTCAATCGTCGGCAGCCATCACATCAAATCATATTCGATGAAGCCCGTGCGCCGCGCCACGTGGTCGTAGAGCTTGCGCGCGGTGGTGTTGGTCTCGTGCGTCATCCAGTAGACGTTCTTGACGCCGATCTTGCCGGCTTCCTGCTTGACCGCTTCGATCAGGGCGGCGCCGACGCCCTTGCCGCGCACATCGGGATCGGCGAACAGGTCCTGCAGGTAGCAGTTGTTTATCTCCGACCAGCAGGAGCGATGGTAGAGATAGTGCGTCAGGCCGACGGCCTTGCCGTCGAGGGTGGCGATGAAACCTTTTGGCTCGAACTCGCCCGCCGTGAACAGCCGCTTCCAGGTGACGGCGTAAACCGTTTCCGGCAGCTTGGTTTCGTAGAAGGTGAGATAGGCGGTCCACAGACGCCGCCAGTCGGCATGGTCGGATTGCGCAAGCGGGCGGACGGTGATCTCGGTCATTTCGTTTCCCTCTGAACTCGGCCACCCGAAGCTGCCTCCGTGCCTGGCCAAGGGCAACGGTCCAGCACGGGGAAAGCGCTGTCCGGTAGCTTTGGTCGGCTTCCGGCCGACCCGCCCCTCACCCCTGCCGTCTCGCCATGAAGGCCAGGCGCTCGAACAGATGCACGTCCTGTTCGTTCTTCAGCAACGCGCCATGCAATTTCGGCAGCGCATTCTTCGGGTCGGCGCGCAGGTCTTCCGGCGCGATGTCGTCGGCGACGAGCAGGCGGATCCAGTCGAGTGCCTCGGAGGTCGACGGCTTCTTCTTGAGGCCCGGCACGTCACGGATCTCGTAGAACTGGGTCAGTGCTGCTCGCACGAGATTCTGCTTAATGCCGGGATAGTGCACGTCGACGATTTTGTGCAGCGTCTTGACGTCGGGAAAGCGGATGTAGTGGAAGAAGCAGCGGCGCAGGAAGGCGTCCGGCAATTCCTTCTCGTTGTTGGAGGTGATGATGACGATCGGCCTGACGATGGCGCGGATGGTCTCGCCGGTCTCGTAGACGAAGAACTCCATCCGATCCAGTTCCTGCAACAGATCGTTGGGGAATTCGATGTCGGCCTTGTCGATCTCGTCGATCAGAAGCACGACTTTCTTGCCGGCGGCAAAGGCATCCCATAATTTGCCGCGCTTGATGTAATTGCGGATGTCGTTGAAGCGCTCATCGCCGAGCTGGCTGTCGCGCAGCCGCGAGACGGCGTCATATTCATAGAGACCCTGCTGCGCCCGTGTCGTCGATTTGACGTGCCATTCGATCAGATCCAGGCCGAGAGCTGCCGCCACCTGGCGGGCAAGTTCGGTCTTGCCGGTGCCGGGCTCGCCCTTGACCAGCAACGGCCGCTCCAGCGCGATCGCCGCGTTGACTGCCACCATCAGATCCTTGTCGGCAACATAGGCTGCCGTGCCTTCGAAACGCATTTTTGCTCCCGGGTTCATCGCGCGACCCTAAGGACGCGGCCTTCGCTGTGCAAGGCGCCGCTGGCGAAGCGGGGATCTTGCGGGCGCTGACCTCGTCGAGGGGTTCTGCGTCGAATTAAGCGCCGAAACATGTCGTCTCTCTGGCGCTTGGTCTGCCGTCTGCCTATATTGGCGGGGACGGTCTGCGCTTCCCGGCAGGAGAACATTTTCCCCGGGGCCTTAATGATCCCTAGGGAGCTGTCCCTGGGAAGACCCGTGGGTTTTCTCATACGGCGCCCACCTACTTTGTAGGTTCCCGGGATCGCTCTCTCCACCGGTTGTGTGGATCGTCACCTATCGAAAAGGCCATATCTGAAGGCCATGTCTGGCGGATCTTGTCGTCGCGCCGCTTTGTGCGGTTCGCGCCGCTCCTCCAAAACGTCGCTCGTAAAACTCCATCCAAATCTGACCTTTTCTATCGTCGGCGCATGACATCCCCAAAAGACCGGAAAAAAAATCTCCGCAACCAAGCCCTCGGGCGCCGCGACGCGCTCGATCCGTTCTGGCGGGTGGAGGCAGCACTCGAAATGGCTGAGACGGCGCGCGACCGGATCACGGTCGAGCCGGGCCAGATCGTCTCAGGCTTCTGGCCGATGCGCTCGGAAGTCGACGTCCGGCCGCTGATGTTTGCCTTGCGCGAAAAGGGGGCAAGGCTCTGCCTGCCGGCCATCCTGGACAAGACCACCATCGTTTTTCGCGAGCTGGTACGCGGCGCGCCGATGATCGACATGGGCTTCGGCACCGTCGGGCCGCATGAGGAAGCCGAGGTGCTCGATCCCCAAACGATGCTGGTGCCGCTTGCCGCCTTCGATTCGCGCGGCCACCGCATCGGGTACGGCGCCGGCTATTACGACCGGGCGATCGCGCGGCTGGCCGACAAGGGGCAACAGCCGCGGCTGATCGGCATTGCCTTCGACTGCCAGGAGGTGGCCCTGGTGCCGGACGAGCCGCATGACATGATCATTCCGGAAATACTCACCGAGAGCGGGTTGCGCCGGTTCGCGCCGAAATTGTAGATAAGTTCCTGGACGCATGATCTTTTCCGAAAGTCATGCAGCTTTTTGCTTCGCTGACCTTCGGTTCGGGATCACGCTTATATGAGACTTCTCTTCCTCGGCGACATGGTCGGCAAGACAGGACGTACGGCGGTGTGGGAACAACTGCCCGGCCTGATCTCGGATTTCAAACTCGACTTCGTCATCGTCAATGGCGAGAACGCCGCCGGCGGCTTCGGCATCACCGAGGAGATTTTTCGCGAGACGATCTCGGCCGGCGCCGATGTCGTCACCACCGGCAACCATGTCTGGGACCAGCGCGATGCGCTGATTTTCGCACCGCGCGAAGAGCGCTTCCTGCGTCCGTCCAATTTCCCCAAGGGTACGCCGGGGCGCGGCTCAGGCGTTTACATCGCCAGGAACGGCGCGCGCGTGCTGGTCGCCAACATCATGGGCCGGGTGTTCATGCATCCCGAACTCGACGATCCGTTCCAGGCCGGCGAGCGCGAACTTGCCGCTTGTCCGCTTGGCGAGCAGGCCGATGCGATCGTCATCGATTTCCATGCCGAGGCGACCTCGGAAAAAATGTGCTTCGCCCATTTCGTCGATGGCCGTGCCAGCCTTGTTGTCGGTACCCATACGCATCAACCGACCGGCGATCACCAGATCCTCAATGGCGGCACCGGTTATATTTCCGATGCCGGCATGTGCGGCGATTACGATTCCTCGCTCGGCATGGACAAGGAGGAGCCGCTCAACCGGTTCTTGTCCAAGGTGCCGAAAGGCCGCTTCGAGGCGTCGACCGGACCGGCGACATTGTGCGGCGTTGGCGTCGACATTTCCGACCGTAGCGGCCTGACCGAACGGATCGCGCCGTTTCGCCGCGGCCCGCGGCTGGAGGAAACGGCCCCATCCTTCTGGTCGTGACATTGATATGGACGCTTGCAATACCCAATTGCCGGCGAAACTGCTCTAGATCGTAGAGGGGACGACCTCCATGCAGCTAGTCGAATTCCTGGCGCCGCATTTCGCCTTTGTCTCCGACCCGACGGCATGGGTCGCGCTGCTGACGCTGATCGTGCTGGAGGTCGTGCTCGGCATCGACAATCTGATCTTCATCTCGATCCTGACCAACAAATTGCCGGTAGCGCAGCGAGCCCGCGCCCGGCGGCTCGGCATCTCCGCCGCGCTGGTGATGCGGCTGATCCTGCTGGCCACCATCTCGATCATCGTCCAGCTGACGACGCCGATATTCACCGCCTTCGGCCATGGCTTTTCATGGCGCGACCTGATCCTGATCGCCGGCGGCCTGTTCCTCGTCTGGAAGGCGACCAAGGAGATCCACCACACGGTCGATCTCGATGATCACCAGGACACTATGATGGGCGAGACATTGCAGCTGTCGCTGGCCGGCGCCATTTTTCAGATATTGCTGCTCGACCTCGTCTTCTCGATCGACTCGATCATCACCGCGGTCGGCATGACCGACGAAATCGCGATCATGTACATCGCGGTGATCGTGGCGGTGAGCGTGATGATGCTGGCGGCCGGGCCGCTGGCTGATTTCATCGCCAGGAATCCCAGCATCGTCATGCTGGCCCTCGGCTTCCTGCTGATGATCGGCATGACGCTGATCGCCGACGGCATGGGTTACCATGTGCCGAAAGGCTACATCTACGCCGCCATGGGCTTTTCGGCACTGGTCGAAGGGCTCAACATGCTGGCGCGGCGGCGGAAGAAGGCAAAGGGCGGCGGGCACTGAGTAGGGTATGTGAATGGTTCACATTGATGATAGAATGACTCGATGAGCAGGAACGATCTCAGCCAGGATCAGCGCGACCAGCTCGCCAAGCTGGCTGAATTGCCCGACAGCGAAATCGATACTTTCGACATTCCGGAAGCTCCGCTCTCTGGCGATCCTTCGCGCCCCCCTCTGTCCTGCCGGACATCTCCCCCACAAGGGGGGAGATCGGCAGCTTCGAAGGCAGAGGTGACGGCCAATCTCCCTCCTTGTGGGGGAGATGCCCGGTAGGGCAGAGGGGGCGCTGTCCCGCCGACATTTCACAACTTCGGCACCGCGCAGCGCTTGGAAGGCTCGCCAAAGGAGTCAAATTCCCCGTGTAGAAGAGCTAATTTGCCGGCACGCCCTTCGGATGGCGGTCGCCGATCAGGCCAAGCGTCAGGCCTTGCTCCAGCCACGCCTTGGCGCCGGCGAGCACCAGCGCAAAACCGCCGGTCGAATCGATCGCCTGCTTGACCTGCTCGTCGGGGCTGCCGGCAAAGCCGAAATTGCGGACCTCGACAAAGGTCATGCCGCCGGGCATTTCGGCGAAAGTCCACACTACCGTGGTCGGCGGATCGCTCCATTGCATGACGATCTTCTTGTTTTCGACGATCTCACTGACATTGACCGTCGTCGAGACGCCGTACATGCGCCATTCCCAACGGATTTCGTTGCCGCTGTCCAACCTGTCGCTGCCATGGGTGAACCAGAACTTCGTCGTGATCGCCGGATCGACGAAGGCTTCGAATACGTCGGCGACCGGCCGCCTTATCAGCATGCCGGCTTCGGCGGTCGGTGTTTCACGGATTTCCATATCGTCCTCCTTTCCACGGCGCCGCCCTGTTCACCAGGCATCGGGCTCGCGCACCAGGTGAATGATGTTGGCCGGGTTGGTGATCCAGCCGCCGCGGAAGCCTTCACCCAGTGCCTCGATGGCGTCGCAACGCACGACGCCGGCCTGGGCGAGATGCTCCGCAGCGGCCGGAAAATCATCGGTGAACAGCTCGAGCCAGATCTCGGCCTGGCTCAGCATCGGTGCTTCGTCGATCCACAGCCGATTGGGACCGAGTTCGAAGCCGACGGCCGGCGCCTTGGCCGTGAATGGCTTCAGGCCGACGACGTCGCGATAGAAGGCGATCGTCGCCTGGTATTGATGCGGCGGGACTTTCATGGCGATGTTAATGCCGCCGGTGATCTTCGGGGTCATTTGCTGGCTCCATTGCCGTGTTCAGGTTCGATTGGCTGGTTCGGTCCAGAACCTGCTATGCCAAATTGATCTGCCAGGAGACTCCGAACCTGTCGTTGAGCCACGCAAACCGGCGGCTGAAACCATAATTGTCCAGCGGCATCAGAAATTTGCCGTCCTTGGCCAGCGCCTCGACAATGCCGTTCAGCTCTGCCTCCGTGGAGCAATCCACATACAGCGAGACCAACGGCGTGAACGTGAAGGCATGGTGCACGGGGCTGTTGTAGACCATCACTTCCAGACCGCTTATGGACACGCGCGCCAGCTTGACCGTTCCTTCCGGGCCGTCTTCGCCGGAGCCGTAACGTGTGACGTCAAGAACGCTGCTGTCGGGGATTGTCTCGCAATAGAAGGTCATTGCCTCTTCGGCCTTGCCCTCGAACATCAGAAATGGCGTCACTTGCTTCATCGCAGGCCTCCGTCATCTTGGTGGCTTTTCAGATGTTGTTCTCGTTGGCCGGCTCGCCCTTCATCTCGCTGCGGTAATAGCCGTCGCGCAAATTGATGCCGTATTCGACATAGGCCTTCATGCAGGCCAGCATCTGCGACCAGCCCTCGCAATTGAGGTAGGACTTCTTCAGGCCGACCGCGTCCTCGTGCCAGCCGGTTTCGGCGATGGTGACGAAGGTGCCGCCATCGTCGAGCGGCTCGAAATTCATCTCGATGCGGGTCTTGTAGGCTGGCTTGCCGTCGGCGCCGGTGGCATCCCAGCGCAGCACGATGCGGCTGTCTTTCTTCACCTCGTCGACCTCGACCGGGACCTTGCCCCACCAGACGACGCCGGCGCCCGCCACTAGAGGGGCGCTGGCGCCGCCGATCGTGGTGAAGTAGCCGCTGAGCTTCTTCGGATTGACGACCGCATCGAAGACTTCGGCGACCGGTTTGCCGATGCGGCCAGAAACCCTGAATCCGAGAGACATATCCACAGCTCCTTTCTTGAACGGGTCAACGATATGTTATAGAAATATAACATGTCAAGCCAATCGCGGGACGATAATGTTTTCAAGGCGCTGGCGCATCCGCGCCGGCGTGCGTTGCTGGACCAGCTGAAGGATGCGCCGCAGACCACCGGCATGTTGTGCGATGCCTTCCCAGACAGGGACCGCTGCACGGTCATGCTGCATCTGAAGGTGCTGGAGGAGGCCGACCTGGTGGTGGCGCGGCGCGAGGGCCGCGAACGCTGGAACCATCTCAACGCGCTGCCGATCAAGCACATCCACGACCGCTGGATCAGCCAATATGCCACGCACGCGATCAGCATCCTCGACCGGCTGAAATCCGATCTTGAGGGGTGAAAGGTTGCCGAAGCCTGCCGATTTTCGGGTCTTGAAACCCTTGCGTGCCGGCAGCAATGGCGCGGCTGGACGAAGTGAGCCGATTTATCTATAAGCCGGCCATTCCGACAGAGAGCGCCGTCCGTCCGTCAGGACGCAGCAGGACGTTCTGAAATTTTGAATTCGAGCATTTTGCAAGATGCCGGGTGGTTCACCAGGCGGCAGATGCTCTAGCCGAGAAGACGACAGGGGTGCCATGGCTGGCCATTCACAGTTCAAGAACATCATGCACCGCAAGGGCCGCCAGGATGCGGTGCGGTCGAAAATGTTTTCCAAGCTGGCGCGCGAAATCACCGTCGCCGCCAAGAGCGGCACGCCCGATCCATCGATGAACCCGCGCCTGCGCCTTGCGGTGCAGAATGCCAAGGCGGTGTCGATGCCGAAGGACAATATCCAACGCGCCATCAACAAGGCGTCGATGGGCGATGCCGAGACCTACGAAGCCGTGCGCTACGAGGGTTACGGGCCAGGCGGTGTCGCGCTGATCGTCGAGGCGCTGACCGACAACCGCAACCGCTCGGCGTCGAATGTGCGTGCCGCCTTCACCAAGGCCGGCGGGGCGATGGGCGAGACCGGCTCGGTTTCGTTCATGTGGGACCGCGTCGGCGAGATCTACTATCCGGCATCGGCCGGCAGCGCCGAGAAGGTGATGGACGCAGCGATCGAGGCCGGCGCCGACGATGTCCAGTCGGACGAGGAAGGCCACACGATCTATTGCGCCTTCGAGAATCTCGGCGAAGTGTCGAAGGCGCTGGAAGGCGCACTCGGCGAGGCTGAATCGGTGAAACCGATCTGGAAGCCGCAGACCAATATCGCGGTCGACGAGGAGCGGGCACAATCGCTGATGAAGCTGGTCGCGACGCTCGAAGACGACGACGACGTGCAGAGCGTCTACGCCAATTTCGAGGTCGACGAGGAGACCTTGGCGAAGCTCAGCGCGGCATGAACGAACAGGCGCCCACCGTCCGCATCACCTATTGCACCCAGTGCCAATGGCTGCTCAGGGCCGGCTGGATGGCGCAGGAGCTGTTGTCCACCTTCGGCACCGATCTCGGCGAAGTGACGCTGGTGCCCGGCACCGGCGGCATCTTCACCATTTCCTGCAATGACACGCTGGTCTGGGACCGCAAGCGTGACGGCGGTTTTCCCGACGCCGCAAAACTCAAGCAACTGGTTCGCGATGTCATCGATCCGGATCGCGATCTCGGCCATGCCGACCGCAAGGGCCATAAGTCGAAGGACCCTGCCTGACGGCCTTTTACACTTCCGTCCTGCATTCACCGCCATGCGAAGATGAAGCAGCCCAGCGCCACGATAGCGGTGACGGTGCGGACATGGTTCCACATCACCCAGTCCCTGAGATAAGTGGCCCATACCGCGGCGCCGTTGGCGCTTGCCGGATCGACTGCGGCCAGGGCGTTGTTGAGCGGTACGTTGAACATCATCGTCACGATCGGGTTGCCGACGAGGTAGATCAGGGCGCCGGCGAGGAGCCAGAATGCACCCGGTTGGCTCCAGCCGATAAGAGCGCCGGCTGCAAGGACAAGACAGACCAGCCCGGTGCCGAAAAGCGCGGTCATGAATGTCGGCGTAATCACGGTGATGTTGATCGAATTCATGGCGGCGATGCCGCCTCCGGCAGGCAAGCGGGCGAGCGCCGGCATGATAAAGTTGGAGAAGGCGAAGAAAACGCCGCCGACAACGCCTGAGCCAATGGCAGCGACGAAGGTGAGGGTGGGAAGCAGTTTCATGATCATGTCAGTTCCTCCAGATGCCCGTGGCGGCAGTTTCGGTTGCGTAGGCGGAAAAGTCTTTTGGGGCGCGGCCGAGCACGCGCTGGACGCCGTCGGTCAGCGACTCGTTCCGGCCGTCGAGCACTTCGGTGAACAGCTCGTTAAGCAGCCAGGCGAACTCGGCCGGCAATCCGTGCTCGGCGATGGCGACGGTGAACTCGGCATGTGAAATCTGCTTGAAGGGAATGTCGCGGCCGGCGGCCCTGCCGATCTCGGCGACCGCGTCGGCGAAGCTCAGCAGCCGCGGCCCGGTCAGCTCGTAGAGCTCTCCGACATGGCCTGGCTCGGTCAGCGCGACGAAGGCGGCATCGGCGATGTCGTCGGCATCGACGAATGGCTCGCCGACATTGCTGACCGGCAAGGCCACTTCGCCTTCCAGCAAGGACTCGACGAGAAAACCTTCGCTGAAATTCTGCGAGAACCAGGCGCAGCGCAGGATCGTCCAGTCAGCGCCCGAGGCTTTCAGCATCTCTTCGGCGCGCTGGGCTTCGGTCTCGCCGCGGCCTGACAGCAGCACCAGCCGGGTGACACCGTTGGCCAAGGCGAGCCGGGCGAAGGCGTCGACGACTTCGGCGGCGCCCGGCACGGCAATGTCGGGGTAGTAGCTGATGTAGACGGCACTCACTCCTTGCAAGGCCGGGCCCCAGGTCGCCGGAATTTCCCAGTCGAAGCTTGGGCTGCCGGAGCGCGAACCGATCCGCACCGGCGTGCCATGCGCGGTCAGCCGCTCGGCAAGGCGGCGGCCGGTTTTTCCGGTGCCGCCGAGTATCAGAATTGGTTTCGATGTCGTGTCAGTCATTTCGGTTTCCTCCGTTTTCCAAATGTGAGTAATCCTCACATTTGCAAAACGTGATAAACCCTCGTATTTTGCGAGTCAAGCCAATTTGTTGATTGTTCGTCTGGAGACAGTGATGGAAGGCTCTGCCGTATCGGATTCACAGGACGGCCAGATCGCATCGCCGCGTCGGGCGCCGAGCCAGCAGCGCAGCCGCGAGCGGGTCGAGCGCATGTTGGCCGCCGCCTCGGCGCTGATCGCCGAGCAAGGTAGCGATGCCATGCGCATGGGCGAGGTTGCAGAGAGGGCCTGCGTGTCGATCGGCTCGCTCTACCAGTTCTTCCCGGACAAGCGGGCGATCATCTGGGCGCTAGCCGAACGCTACACCGCCGAAAGCCAGGCCTGCATTGCGGCAGCACTGGCCGAGGTCAATGACGCCGAAGGCCTGCGCCGGGCATTTTCGGAACTGGTAGATATCTACTACGGAATGTTCCTGGCGGAGCCGGTGATGCGCGACATCTGGTCGGGCACGCAGGCCGACAAGGCGTTGCGCGAACTTGAGCTTGCCGACAGCCGGGCCAACGCCGAATTCCTTACTGCGGTGCTGAAGCGGTTGCGGCCGTCGGCCGATCCGGAAGCACTGGAAACGACGTCATTTCTCATCTGGCAGATGGGCGAGGCCGCAATGCGGCTGGCGATCTCGGTCGGGCGGCAGGAAGGCGACCGGCTGGTTGCGGCCTACAAGCGGATGGCGCTGAGGGAGTTGCTGGCCGAGTAAAGCTGTACGCTAGCGGCCGAAGTAATCCCGCAGCATTTCCGCACGTTCATCCTCCGTGCACATCGCCATTCGGCCGAGGTCGAGCAGGCCTCGATAAAGGGCGACAACAGCCAATGCGCAGTTAATGGTCTCGTCATCCGCCGAAAGTGCCAGATCCCGCAAAGCCAACTGGAAAAGAGTCTGCCAGGCAATTTTGTAGTGCGGTTCGATCCAATCCGGAATTGACGGGTTTCGACCGTCGACCAGGCGAGCCTCTTCGATGGTGGCAGCCAGACCGTAGGCTCCCCAATAGGCGGGAGCGTGGCCTTCGGAGATGTGAGCGATTTCAACAACCGCTGCGTAAGATGCGTCTCCGACATCTCCCTGGTGATGCAACTCATTCCAGAGTTCATCCCAGATAGACTTGTTACCGTACTGAAGGGCGAGCGCTCGCAAGGCCGGTCGCGGATCATAAATGGTCTTGTACCCGCCCATGAGGTTGGAACATCGCTTATCTTCGAGAATAGACATGTCGCCCTCCCTGGCGGATGCGTTCCGCCGCGCATTTAAGGTCAAGAAAAAACCCGCCTCAAGGGCGGGTTTTTTCTGATGCGAAAGGCCTGCGGCTTAGAGGCCGAAACCTTCGAAGCGCTTCTTGAACTTCGACAGGCGGCCACCGCGGTCGAGCAGGGTCTGCTGGCCGCCGGTCCAGGCCGGGTGGGTGGTCGGGTCGATATCGAGGTTCATCGTATCGCCTTCCTTGCCCCAGGTCGAACGGGTCATGTATTCGGTGCCGTCGGTCATGACGACCTTGATGGTGTGATAGTCGGGATGGATGTCGGTCTTCATGGGTCTGTTCCTGGCTTGCCGGGCGCTGCCGACGGGCTGAAGCCTGCGTCGATGCGCCCCTTTTTAAAACTCGAAGCCGCAGCTATTGAGGAGCCACGGCTTCTAAAACGGTCGGCGAGCCTATACATCAGCCGGAATTGAATCACAAGGCCGTGGCAAGCGCATATTGATGGCGCAAACCTCAAAGGGCCAAAGGAAACGGTCATGGCGAACATCAGCGGCGATGCAGACGAGCGCAGGCGCTCGCTGAGGCCGCTGCAGCGCCTGTTTCCCTACATCACCCATTACCGCAAGATGGTCATCGGCGCGGTCGTCTCGCTGGCCATCGCGGCGGCGACGACGCTGGCGCTGCCGCTGGCCGTGCGGCGGATGATCGACCACGGCTTTTCCGCTTCCGATTCCAGCTTCATTGCCGAATATTTCGCCATGCTGGTGGTGATGGCGGCCGTTCTGGCGGCGGCGTCGGCCAGCCGCTACTATTTCGTCATCACGCTCGGCGAGCGCGTCGTTGCCGATATCCGCCGCGATGTCTTTGCCCACGTCACCACGCTGTCGCCCTCCTTCTTCGACACGGCCCAGTCGGGCGAGATCGTCTCGCGGCTCGCTGCCGACACGACACAGGTCAAATCCGCCGTCGGTGCCACCGCCTCGGTGGCGCTGCGCAACGTCATCCTCGGCCTCGGCGCTGTGGCGATGATGGTCTTCACCAGCCCAAAACTGTCCGGCCTGGTCATCGCGGCCATTCCGCTAATCGTGCTGCCGCTGGTCGCCTTCGGCCGCTCGGTGCGGCGCAAGTCACGGCTGGCGCAGGATACACTGGCCAATGCCACCGCCTATGCCAGCGAGCAGATCGGCGCGGTGCGCACGCTGCAGGCCTTCACCAACGAGAAGCTTGTAACCAGGTATTTTTCATCCGCCGTGGAAGCAGCCTTCGAAGCGGCGCGGGCCTCGATCTTTGCCCGCTCCTTTCTCACCTTCTTCGCCATCTTCATGATCTTTTCGTCGGTCGTGGCGGTGCTGTGGTTCGGTTCGCGCGACGTGCTCGACGGCACCCTGTCGCCGGGCACGCTTGGCCAATTCCTGCTCTATTCGGTGTTCGCCGCAGGCGCGCTCGGCGCCTTGTCGGAGGTCTGGGGCGAACTGTCCCAGGCAGCGGGCGCTGCCGAACGGCTGACCGAGATCCTGGCCGAGAAACCCGCGATCCAGGCGCCGGCCGATCCGAAGCCGCTGCCGGCAAAGGCGAGAGGCGCGATCAGCTTCGACGATGTTTCCTTCTCCTATCCGGCCCGGCCCGACCGCGCCGCCGTCCATGGCCTGAGCTTTCAGGTCAAACCCGGTGAGACGCTGGCGATCGTCGGGCCATCCGGCGCCGGCAAGAGTACCGTGTTTTCGCTGCTTCTACGCTTCTACGATCCTGAAGCCGGCAGGATCGTCATCGACGGGATCGATCTGCGCGAGGCCGATCCGGCCGCGATCCGCGCGCGCATCGCCATCGTGCCGCAGGACGTCACCATCTTTGCCGCAAGCGCGCGCGACAATATCGGCTTTGGCCGGCCTGGCGCCAGCCAGGCCGAGATCGAGGCGGCGGCGAAGGACGCGCTTGCCGACGAGTTCATCCTAAAACTCGAAAAGGGCTATGATAGCCAGGTCGGTGAGCGCGGGGTGACGCTGTCGGGCGGCCAGCGCCAGCGCGTCGCGATCGCCCGCGCCATTTTGCGCGATGCGCCCATCCTGCTGCTCGATGAGGCGACCTCGGCGCTAGATGCCGAAAGCGAGACGCTGGTGCAGACGGCGCTGGACCGGCTGATGAAGGGCCGCACCACGATCGTCATCGCGCATCGGCTGGCAACCGTGCTGAAGGCCGATCGCATCCTGGTCATGGATGGCGGCCGCATCGTCGAGGAAGGCACGCATCAGAGCCTGGTCGCCAAGGGCGGTATCTATGCGCGGCTGGCCAAGCTGCAATTTGAGACCGGGGCGAATGCTTTCAGGGGCGCGGCGGAGTAGCATCGCTACGGAGTCGAAGCCTGTTCCATCCCGATCTCATCGGGGGTTGGGCTTCATCTTCTTGTTTGACGGTGATCTTTTCCGAAGACCGGCATGATCTGCCCGCGGCCGCCGAGATTCTTCAGCTACCGAAAGCTCGGCGTTTGCCGCGTCGATAGGCGATGAACAGGGGAACGCCGACAAGCAACGACAACAAAAGCATGCTGGCGACGGTCTGTCGCTGCTCCCTTGCCGGATCGCTGAGCTGCACATCGGCAGGCGGCTCTTCATAGGTAAAATCGTACTGCCAGCGAATTTGGTCTGCGACCTCATCGACGGTTTTCAGATAATCGGCAATCGCCTTCGCCGGCACTTCAGTTGCCAGCGTCTGAAAGTTCCATTCAACTTGAAATTCGGTGGGCGTGTTGGACCAGGACGCCTTGAGAGACAGATAGGGCGTCACGACGTTTTTCATCGACTCGCCGGAAAATCTCGCCTTGAGGTTGCGCACGGTCACCTTGTGGCGGCGGTAGAGCTGGGGGCCGAGGGAGACGGGCCCGGTTCGGTCGACGATTGTCGGGGTTGGAAAAGAGTTGTTGCCGAGATCGGCCGCGCGGATCGGGAAATTCTTTGCCAGATCGTTGGCCGCCAGCGCCTCCGCCGGCAAGCGATAACTTTCCTTCACGCTCACTATGTTGCCGTCGCGGCGATCCACGATTTCCGGCTTGGCGATGGTTTGGATGCCCGGATATTGCTTGTTGTAATATTTCAGGTAAGCGTCCGACACCTCGCTCAGCGACCGGCTGGCGAAATTGCCGCGCATCCAATCGGCATCGGCATCCTCATATGTCGAGAAGACGGTCAGCACGAGGGGATCGCCCGGTTTCGGCGGAAAGTCGAATTCCTCGGCGATCTGGATCGATGGGCTGGTGAGTACAGGGCTCGGCATCTTCTCCAACCCGCCGGTGCTGGAAAGCGGCAGCGCGAAGCCGTAGTCCGGCTGTGCGAGATTGTGCGCCCTGCCACCCTGAAGATAGTTCGTGGCGTCCAGCCAATATGTCTTTGCTCCGATCCTTGCCTTGACGATGGCATGGTCGAAATCGCGAAGCGCCGGCAGATGCTGGTCCAGGGCCCGTCCCTCGTCGAGATCGGCCAAGGCGACCTCGGCAGCAATGCCAAGCCGCACAAGCGACGAAACCAGCAGCAGGGCCTTGTCCTTGCAGTCACCGAACCCGCTCAGGATGACCGTCGCGGGATCACGCGGAACGTAGGAACCGGCACCCATCGACAGGCTTACATAGCGGATCTGGTCCTGCACCAACCGCATTGCCTCGACCATCCGGTCTTCGGGCACCGGATGCCGCAGAGCGATGTCGTCGAGCTTTGCGGCAAAAGCCGAGGGAAAAACGGTCGCTGGCTTGTAATAGGGCGCAACAGCATCGACCACACTTTGCCAATTCGCGGTAGACGCGACATCGATGGAGCCCCAGCCCGGATAGGTCACGGGCAGGTTATCCTCGACATTGACCGGTTTCGGGTTTGAGATTTCCCACAGATAGGTGGTGTCTGGCCCAGTCGAGGAGATTGAGGGCTTGAGTCGGGTCCCCCTGGTCTTGATCTCGAGCGGCTGGCCCGAAGGCCAAATGATGCTTGTACGGATAAGCGCTACCGGTTCTTCCCATTCGGTGGAGAAATTCTTGAAGAAAAGATCCTTGCCGACCAGCGGTGTTACTTCGTAGGTCGACCCGTAATCGACGATGTCGCCGGCGCGCACGTCATCGATGTTGACATGTGCTGTCAGCCAGCCGTCGAAGACGCCTTTCTCGGCGTCTCTTTCCCTGCGGAAGATGTCGAATTCGACGCCTTCCAGCCGGTCCAGAACGGCACCATCGCGGATGATGTGAAGATGGTTGAGCGTGACCTTGTGCCGGGACGGATCGAACTGCAGATCGATGCTCGCGCCACGATCCAGGCCGGGACGGTCGACGATCTTATAGACGGTGCGCGAGTACTCGATGTAGCCGCCGGCACGATGCTTGATCTGGTCGTCCGAGAGCAGCCATGAAACGCCATTCTTGATTTGATCCGATCGGGCGGGATCGGCAGCCGGAATATCAAGCTGCTCTACCCAGCTTTCTGCCGGACCCTTGAGAACCATGTCGTCGGACATGGCCGGAGAACTCAGGCCGATCAATAAGATGAAAAATACCAAGCGGGGCCAGAAAGACTTCATCCTATGAAAACTGTAACAGATAGACATCTACGCTCGCCCAACTTGGAAGAACTCCTTTTTCAGAGGCTTTCCCACCAAAGTAAAGGCCAGTTTCGCGGATTTCTGCAGTCACCGCGGCAAGAACCGGGAATAGATGAAGCGGCTCAGTTCCCGTACCGCTTCTTCAGATGGTCGGTGAAATGCACGGCATTGAGCTTTTCGCCGGTGGCGCGTTCGAGCAATTCCGGCGTCGACCAGCGCGAGCCTTGCGACCAAATCCTTTTGCGGCGCCAGTCGTTGATCGCGGCGAAATCTCCCTTGGCGAGGTCTTCGTCGGCTGAAGGATGATCTCTGGTCAGCGCCGCCCATTGCTGCGCCGCCATCATGGCGCCGAGTGTGTAGGAGGGGAAATAGCCGAAGGCGGCACCCGGCCAGTGGACGTCCTGCATCGGACCATCAGCCGGATTGTCTGATGTCGACAGGCCGAGATAATCGCGCATCTTGGCATCCCAGGCCTCGGGCAGGTCGGCTGCCTCCAGCCGACCCGAGACAAGCTCCTGCTCCAGCTCGTAGCGCAGGATGACATGCAGCGGATAGGTGACCTCGTCGGCATCGACGCGGATCAGGCCGCGCTCGACCCGGTGCACATGCGGCAGGATGTCGTCGATTGTCCAGCTCTCGCCGAGGTGCCTTTCGACCACCGGCAGCGCCCAGCGCCAGAATTCTGGATTGCGGCCGATCTGCTTTTCGACGAACAGGCTCTGGCTTTCATGCACCGCCATGCCGCGCGCTTTGCCGAGCGGCCAGTGCGCCCACGCCTTCGGCAGGTTCTGCTCGTACAGCGCATGGCCGGTCTCGTGCAGCACGCCCATCAGCGCCGACAGGAAATCCGAAGTCTTGTAGCGCGTGGTGATGCGCACGTCGCTCGGCACCCCGCCGCAGAACGGATGGTGCGAAACCGACAGCGAGCCGTGGGTGAGGTCGAACCCGACTGCCGCCATCATGGCGAGGCCAAGCTCGCGCTGCTTGTCCAGGGGGTAGCTGCCGGAAAGCGGCTTCAGCGGATGTTTCGCCAGCCGCTCTTCCTGCACGGCCAGTGCCTCCGGTACGAAGCCTTTCAGGAAGGTCTTCAACTCGGCAAACACAGGCGTGATGTCGGCGGTGCGATTGCCCGGGTCATATTGCTCCATCAGCGCGTCGTAAGGCTCGAGCCCGAGCACCTCGGCGCGAAGGGCTGCCTCCTCGCGGACCAGTGCCAGGACGCCTTCCAGCGCCGGCAGGAAGCCGGCCCAGTCGTTCTTGGCTCGCAGGTCGCGCCAGAGCTGCTCGGAGCGCATGCGCGCGGTCGTCTGGCGCTCGACGAACTCGACCGGCAGGCAGGTCAGGTTGGTGTATTGCCGGCGGAATTCCCTGACCGCGGCCTGCTGCTCTTCGTTCAGCGCCTCCTGCTCGGCCGCCGCGATCCAGTCGGCAATCTCCGGCGCCGTTGCCCGGGCATGGTGCATGCCGGCAAGCGCCGACATTGCCTCCGCGCGCTTCTCGCCGCCGCCGACCGCCATATAGGTCGCCTCGTCGGCGCCGAGGATGGCGAGGGCGTGTTCCAGCGCTTCGAGCTTGTGGCCGAGGTCGTCGAGTTTTTGAAAGGACATTGTGGATTCCGCTGATTTGACGGCGGGAAAAGATACCAATGCAAAACTGTTGGCAACCCCGAAAGCCGTCCGCGAACGATGCATTGCCGCCAGCGCTGGCGCTGATTGCGCTGGCGTTGGGCTAGCGCATGATCCCTGAACCGAGCTGGAAAGGATCATGCGCAAAATCAATAGCCACAGCGCCGGGCACGGCGGCCGATTTCAGCCGCCTGGATAGTTTGGGCCATAGCCGTTCGGATAGTATCCGCCGTCGGCGCCGTTGCCGATGAGGAAGGCACTGCCGGTAGCAGCGCGCAGCTTTTGGCTGACATCGTCGAGCTGCGCCAGCAACTGCTGATATTGCGTGCTCGGCATCGTTCCATCGCGCGCGGCCCTCTGGGCGGCCCGATCGAGTTGAGCGACCTGCGTGCGCAGGTCACGTGCCTCACCCGGCTCGAGCTTGTTCGCCCGGATGGCGCCCAGGATACCCGTCTCCACGCTCTGGATCTGATTGATCAAGGCCGTCGCACGCGGGCCGGCGTAAGCGCCAGCAAACGGAACGGCGAGGAGAAGTGTGGCGAGCGTAGCAGTCCTGAGATTCATGGGAGCGAAGAAGCGCATGATTGCGTCTCCTTTACTGGGGAAGGCGGTGGTTGGGAGGGTCCTGCCTTCCGGCCGCGGGCCGTCAGGTTCCGTCGCGTCGCGATGTGGGAGGCATCGCCGGCGGTTCCCGGCCCCTTGCCAAAAGCTAGTGACGCGTCGCGGCGAATTGTAATCAAAAAAAGGTAATTTCTTCGGGGCTTGCCGGCGCCGCGCCGGTGCCCTAGATGGCCCCGCCGCTCCGGCCGGCCCCGATCCGGAGCATGGCGCAAGCCAAAGGCTTGCAGATCACCGCTCGGTCAGCTTCAACTCGATGCGGCGGTTCTTGTTGCGCGCCTCTTCGGTATCGGCGGGGTCGAGCGGCTGGAATTCGCCGAAGCCGGCCGCGACCAGCCGGTTGGCCGGCACGCCGTTCTCGATCAGGAACTTGACCACCGATGTCGAGCGCGCCGTCGACAATTCCCAATTGTCGCGATAGCGGCCGGTGCCGGAGAGCGGCTTGTTGTCGGTGTGGCCGTCGACGCGCAGCACCCAGTTGATCTCCGCCGGGATCTCCTTTTGCAATTCGATGATGGCATCGGCGAGCTTCTTCATCTCGACCTTGCCGGCATCGTTGATCACCTCGGAGCCGGTCGGGAAAAGCACTTCCGACTGGAAGACGAAGCGGTCGCCGACGATGCGGATGTTCTCGCGGTCGGCGAGAATTTCACGCAAGCGGCCGAAGAAATCGGAGCGGTAACGGTTCAGCTCCTGCACGCGTTGCGCCAGTGCGACGTTGAGGCGGCGGCCGAGATCGGCGATCTTGGTGTTGGATTCGCGGTCGCGCGTTTCGGACACGTCGAGCGCTTGTTCGAGCGCTGCGATCTGCTTGCGCAGCGCCGAAATCTGCTGGTTGAGGATCTCGACCTGGCTCAGCGCCTGCTGGCTGATCTGGCGCTGGCTGTCGAGTTCGCCGGAAAGGGCGGTGGCACGCTGGTTGGCGGCATCGCCGGCACCGGCGCCTTGCGCCAGCAATTGCTCGAGCCGGCTCTTTTCCGCCTCCGATGCGGACAGCGATGCCTGCAAATTGGCAAGGGTGTCTTCCTTGTCCTGCGTCGTCGAGCGCTCCAGCGCCAGAAGCTGGGTCAACTCGTTGATCTGCGAGTTGAGGCGGTTGAGCACCGTGTCCTTGCCGGAGATCTCGCGGCCGAGCAGGAACTGCGCCAGCACGAAAACCGTGAGCAGGAACATGATCGCCAACAGCAGCGTCGACAGCGCATCGACGAAGCCCGGCCAGTAATCGATGCGGCGGTCGGAGCGCCGGCCTCGTGCCAACGCCACGTCAATGCACTCCAGGCTTCTTCAAGGCGTCGGCGATCTTCTCCAGCGTATTGCGCATCGCCTTCTGCTCGTCCGACTGGGCCTCGACCCAGTCGCGCATGATCTGCTGTTCCGAGCGCATGTTCTTGACCAGGCCGGAAATGCCGTCGGCGAGATTGGCCATGGCGGTGGCGACGCGCGGATTGGAGCTGCCGCCATTCTCCTGCAGCGTGCGCAGCTTTTCCGACAACAGCCGGATTTCCTCGGAGGGTTCGGTCTTGACTGCGTCGGCAACGACGATGTCGGAGGAGAGGTCGGTGACCGAGGACAGCCAGTTCTCGAGTTCGGTATAGAAGCGCGTCTGGGCGCGGCCGGCCTGCAGGTCGAGGAAGCCGAGCACCAGCGAGCCGGAGAGGCCGAACAGCGAGGACGAGAAGGCGGTGCCCATGCCGGCCAACGGAGCGGAAAGCCCCTGCTTCAGGGATTCGAGCACGGCGGCGGCATCGCCGGTGCCGGGATCGAGCGACTCGATGGTTTCGCGGATCGAGCCGATCGTGTTGAGCAGGCCCCAGAAGGTGCCGAGCAGGCCGAGGAACACCAGCAGTCCGACAAGGTAGCGCGACGTGTCGCGGCTTTCGTCGAGGCGGGTGGCGATCGAATCCAGCATGGTGCGCATCGAACTGGTCGAGAAGGCAATCGTCGACGAGCGGCCGATCATCGCCTTCATCGGCGCCAGCAGCACCGGTTCGGTGGTTTCGGAACCGGCGCGGAACGAGTTGACCCAGCGCACCTCGCGGAACAGCCGGCCGACCTGGACGAAGGCCAGCAGGATGCCGACCGCCAGCACGCCGATGATCAGGCCGTTAAGGCCGGGATTGGTGACGAAGGCGGTCGAGATCTGGCGGGTCAGGATGGCGGCGATGAAGGCCACGATGAACAGAAAGATCACCATGGTCAGCAGAAACACCTGCGGGCTCGACAATTTGTGCGGATCGTAGATCAGAACGTCGGAGCGCCTGCCCATGCCGAAGGATCTGAGAAGAGTCATCCGTGCCCCGTTTCCGATGCCGTCGCCGCCGATCAATTTGTGTTTGCGACTCTAAACGGAATTGTGACGAAATTGAATGGCGCTTGGCAATATTGCCACTGTCCGCAACCAGAGGTCAAAGCCGGTTGATGACCAGGCAGTCGACCATGGCGGCCAGATGCAGGCCGGCGCCGGTGACGACAAAGCCATGCCACAGCGCATTGTGGAAGCGCAGGCCCTTCCAGGCGAAGAAGATCACGCCGCAGGAGTAGACGATGCCGCCGGCAACGATGAGCGCGATCGATGTCGCCGGCAGCGTCCGCACGAGCGGCTCCACCAGAACGATGCCGCTCCAGCCGATAGCCAGATAGAAGACGATCGCCAGTCGGTCGAAACGGCCGGGAAGAAAGACCTTGATGGCGATGCCGATCGCCGCGGCGGTCCAGACCAGGACGATCATCGAAACGGCCAGCGGCGAGCCGCCGAGCTGGGCCAGGAACGGCGTGTAGGTCGCAGCGATCAGCAGGTAGATCGCCGCATGGTCGAAGCGCCGCAATATCCATTTTGCCGGCGACGACACCGGCCAGACATTATAGGCCAGCGAAACCGACAGCACGGTGAGCAGCGAGACTACATAGAAGGCGGCGGCGACATATTCGCCGGGGCCGGTTCGATAGGCGGCCAGTGCCAGCAGCATCGAGCCGGCAGCGATCGCCAGCACGATGCCGACGGCGTGGACGATGCCGTCGGCGATGATCTCGGCGCGCGAGTAATGCCAGCGCCCCATGAAGGGAATGTCGAGCTGGGAGAGTTCGCTCTGGGATTGGGGTCGGCTGTTCGTCATCGATGATCCTGCGCCGCCTTATCTGGGCGGCCGCGGGACAGTATTTCAAGCTTTGGTTGCGGTTTTGCGACTGCGGCGCTTCAGCGCGGCGTGCCTCTATCAGCTGGCTGAGAGTGGCCTTTTTATAGTTTTCAACAGCGCGCGCTGGATGAGTTCGTTGCCGGCAACCAGTGAACCGGCGTTCAGCACATCCTGTCCCCCGGCGAAATCGGAGACGAAGCCGCCCGCCTCGCGGATCAGCAAAATGCCGGCGGCGACATCCCAGGCCGACAGGCCGGTTTCCCAGAACCCGTCCATGCGGCCGGCGGCGACGTAGGCGAGATCGAGCGAGGCGGAGCCGAGACGGCGGACGCCGGACACCTCGGCCATGACATTGCGCAATTCGATGAGGAAATTGCCGTGCTGGCCACGCCCGAGATGCGGCATGCCGCAGCCGATCACCGCATCGACCAGCTTGGTGCGGCCGGCGACGCGCAGCCGGCGGTCGTTCATGAAAGCGCCGCCGCCGCGCTCGGCGGTATAGAGCTCATCCATCGCCGGATTGTAGACGACGCCGGCGACGATCTGGCCCTGGCGCTCCAGCGCGATCGAAACGGCAAAGAGCGGAATTCCGTGCAGGAAATTGGTGGTGCCGTCGAGCGGGTCGACAATCCAGCGGTGCTGGCCGTCGTCGCCCTCGATCACGCCGCGTTCCTCCATCAGGAAGGCGTAGCCGGGCCGCGCCTTGGACAGTTCGGCAAAGACGATGTCTTCGGCCTTGCGGTCGGCCTGGCTGACATAGTCGCCCGGCCCCTTCATCGAGACCTGCAGGTTCTGCACTTCGCCGAAGTCACGCGACAGCGAGCGGCCGGCCTTCATTGCGGCCTGGACCATGACATTGAGGATCGCGGAACGCGCCATTGCTGTTCTTCCTGTCGCTGCGCCTATTTGCCTTGACGCATGATCTTATCCAAAAAGTCTGCAACTCTTTGGGATAACGCCCTAGTCGGCGCGGCGTACGTAAGTGATTTCGTTGGTATCGACGATGATGCGCTCGCCCGAGCCGATGAACGGCGGCACCAGCACGCGAATGCCGTTTTCGAGTATCGCCGGCTTGTAGGACGAGGCTGCCGTCTGGCCCTTCACAACCGGGTCGGCCTCGGTGATGGTCAGCGTCACCTGGTCGGGCAGCGAAATGCCGATCGGCCTTTCGTCATAGAGCTGGACCGTCACCATCATGCCGTCCTGCAGGAAGGCCGCGCGATCGCCGACGAACTCCTTTTGCAATTCGAGCTGCTCGTAGCTTTCGGTGTCCATGAATACCAGCGCGTCGCCCTGCTCGTAGAGGAAGGAAAAATCCTTCAGATCGAGCCGGATCTGCTCGACCGTCTCGGCCGAACGGAAGCGCTCGTTGAGCTTGGTGCCGTTGATCAGGTTCTTGAGCTCGACCTGGTTGTAGGCGCCGCCCTTGCCGGGCTTCACGGTATTGGTCCTGACCGCCACCCAAAGGCCGCCATCATGCTCGATGACATTGCCGGGACGGATTTCGTTGCCATTGATCTTGGCCATGGTGAGATGATCCGGAAATGAGATGATCGCCGCAAAGGGCGATTTGGCGCCTCCAAGACCACAAATCGCCAGCAGAGGCAAGGAGCGCCTTCCGATGAAGCGGGAGCGAGGCTGGCCCGGCAACGCGGCGTGGCGGCCTCAGTCTGTCCTGACAGTCGCGGTGACAGCCTCGGTCACCGCGTCGGCGACCTCTCTCAAAAGATGCAGGTGCGGCGAACGCAGCACGACAATTCGCAGCGACAGCTCGAGGCCGGGAGCGTCGACCAGGGCAATGCCCTGCGGCGGCTTTTCCCGCAGCAGCCGCCTGGGCAGCAGGCCAAGGCCTTGGCCTCGACGAACCCAGTCGATCTGCAGCGCGCTGTCCTGAATCTCGGCGCCGACTATCAACTTGTGGCCGCCCTCGGCAAGGGCAGCCGCCAGCCGCCGGCGCGCGTCGCAAGGTTCAGGGCTGAGGACCCAGGGCATGGTCTTAACGTCGGCCAGCCGGCCGGTGTTTTCCGCAGCGATGATGCCAAGGGGCTCGGTTCCGACAACGCCGTCGCCAGTGTTGGAATTGCCGCCATCCAGGATGAAGGCGAGGTCGAGCTGTCCGCGCTTGTGCTGGTCGGCCAGCTCAAGGCTCCAGCCGCTCTTCAGACGCAGCGAGACCTTCGGAAACCGCGCCACGGCATCAGCAATAGCGGCGGCCACGGCTTTGTCGCAAAGTCCATGCGCGAGGCCGAGCCGCAGCAGGCCCTCCGGCTCGTCGCCCTTGGCAAATGATCTCAGCGCGTCGACCGCGGCGAGAATGTCCTTGCCGCGTGCCAGCACCTCTAAGCCGGCCGGGGTCAGTCGCGACGGCTTTAGCCGGCGGTCGAGCAATTCCGTGCCGAGCATCTCCTCCAGCCGCTGGATCTGGCGGGTGACGGCCGGCTGCGTCAACGGCAGGCGTTGCGCCACCTTCTGAATCGAACCCTCCTCGGCAAAGAGGGCCAGTGTTTTCAGTTCTTCAAGCATGACGCACCCGAACATGTCATAGAAGCATAATTATCCTGAACATTATGAATTTGAAATCCGATGGATGGCAAGCGATTTTCCTCCGGCAGGACCCAGCCGGAAAGGAACGACGATGAAAGCGATCGAATTGCAGAGCCCGGGCGGCCTCGAGAACCTCAGAATGGTCGAGCGGCCGATGCCCGAGCCAGGGCGCCAGGAGATGATTGTGAAGGTGAAGGCGACGGCGCTGAACTACCGCGATGCCGAGATCGTCCGCGGCAGCTATCACACGAAGTTTGCATTGCCGCTGGTGCCGCTGTCGGACGGCGTCGGCGAAGTCGTTGCCATCGGCGCCGAGGTCAGCCGGTTCAAGATCGGCGACCGGGTCTGCGGCACGTTCTGGCAACGCTGGGTCGGCGGCAGTTTCGCCATGGCCGAGCCCTCCTATCAACGCGGCGGCCCAATCGACGGGCTGCTCAGCGAATTTGCCCGGCTTGACGAACAGGCGGCGGTGCTGGCGCCAGCCAATCTGAGCGACCTCGAGGCGGCGACGCTGCCATGCGCCGGCGTGATGGCATGGCACGCGCTGTTTACGGAGGGCGGCGTCAAACCCGGCGACACCGTGCTTTGCCTCGGCACCGGCGGCGTTTCACTGTTTGCGGTGCAGTTCGCCGCCGCTGCCGGGACCCGCGTCATCGTGACGTCGAGCAGCGACGAGAAGCTTGCGCGGGCAAAGCAACTTGGCGCGCAGGATGGCGTGAACTATCGCAGCGTCCCCGACTGGGCATCGGCCGTGCTCGGATTGACGGATGGCCGCGGCGCCGACCATATCATCGAGGTTGGCGGACCGCAGAGTTTTGCACAATCGCTGAGGGCAGCGGCGCGCGGCGCCCAGATCAACGTCATCGGCTATCTCGGCGGCAGTGACGGCGCCATCAACCCGCTCGACATCTTCCGCCGGCAGGTCAGGGCCCGAGGCATCCCGGTGGGCTCACGCGAATCCTTCGAGGCGATGAACCGCGCCATTGTCGTCAACCGGTTGAGACCGGTGATCGACCGGGTCGTGCCGTGGAGCCAGGCCGCTGAAGCCTTTCGGTACCTTGAACACGGCTCGCCCTTCGGCAAGGTCGTCCTCGATCATACGCGATAAGCCCGCCTGACGAGCCCGGGTGCGATGGGCCGCGAGATCGCGGTCAGGGCAGGCGGTTGGCCCGTTGCAGCGCCTGCTGCGTCTGCTCGTCGGTCAGGCCCTGCAGGAAATCGTCCATCTCCTGGTCTATGAGCCCGGCGCGGCGGGCGACAACATACCAGGCGCCGGCGAGGATCAGATCCGGATCGGTGCCAATGCCGTTCATATAGAGCTTGGCGAGACGGTTCTGGGCGGCGACATTGCCGCCTTCTGCGGCCTGTTTCATCCAGTTGAAGCCGGATTTCAGGTCGCGGACGCCGCCGCGCCCCTCGATCATCCAGGTGGCGAGATCGATCTGTGCGGTGTCGTAGTTCTGCCGCGCGGCCTGTGCCAGCAGGCCGCGGGCGCGGACATCGTCGCGCGGCTTGCCGCCGGCGCCATTGGCGTAGACCTGTGCCATCGCATATTGTGCGTCGGCAAGCCCGGTCGCGGCAGCGCGCTCGTAATAGGATACGGCTTTGGCAATACCGGCATCGCCGGGCTCCTGTTCGACCATCAACTGTGCAAAATTGAACTGCGCCAGGCGGTTGCCGGCCTCGGCGGCGGCCTGCATCAGCGCATAGGCCTCCTTCTCGTCCTTTTTGACGTAGCGGCCGTCGAGCAGCATCAGCGCATACTGGAATTGCGATTCCGGGACGCCCTGCTCGGCGGCAAGCGCATACCACTTCGCCGCCCCTGCCGCGTCGACCGGCACGCCGAGGCCGCGCGACAGTATCTCTGCCACCAGCGTCTGTGCCGCCGGATCGCCGTTTTGAGCACGGGAAAGCGCAAGGTTGTAGGCCGTCTTGTAAAGTCCGCGCTGAAAGGCGCCATAGGCAGCATCGGACGGCTTTGCACCGAAGCGGTCGGGATTGATTGTATCGGCCGACGGCAGCGGGGCGGTGGTGGCGGGCTGCGGCAATTGTGCGGCGATCGGCCTGTCGGCAGGTTCGCTGGAATCCGGCCTGGGCTGGGGCAGCGGAACGGGCTCCGCCGCTATCGCCTGCGTCACGGCCGTTGCAAGAAAGGCGCTGAAAAGGATTTTCCGCGAGCGCACGTCAGTCCTCGAAGCGCGGCGCGGTTTCGTCGAGCAGCGCGTTGGCGGCGGCGACCGCCACCTTCGGATCGACGCCGTCGGCGAAGACGGCGCTGGACAGCGCCACGAATTCGGCGCCGGTGGCGGCGACCGCTTCCACCGAGGCAAGATCGGATCCTGCCATGACGATGCAAGGGATCTGGATCACGTCCGCCCACCACTGCCCGAGCGACAGGTTGCGCGGGTGCGGTTCAGGCTTGTTGTCGTAGCCGAAGCGGCCGAAGAAAATGTAGTCAGGCCTGACCTCGCCGAGTTCCAGCGCATCGTCGCGGGTCTTGGCGCCGCCGGTGCCGACCATCATCCTGGCCTGGAAATGGTCGATCGTTTCGGCGAGCTCGTCCTTGCCGACCTCGACATGAATGCCGTCGGCCTGGACGCGGCCGGCGATGCGGGTGTCGCCGGCAATGATGACGGCAATGCCGGCCGCTTGCGCCACCGGCACGATCTGTTCGGCAAAGGCCTGGAAGGCGGCCTCGTCCATGCCGTTTTCCGGCAGGATAAGCGAGGCGACGTCACCGCCGTCGAAGGCCGCGGCGATGCGCTCGGCCGGCACGTTCGGCGGCGCGATCAGCACGATACGGCAGCGGTTGGGCGGCGTTGCGTTATTCATTGGTGTTCGATCCCGGGTTATCGCCTATGCCGGGCGAAGATGGTTGCATTGCGGCATAGAGCAAAGTGCGGGGATTGAACAGGCGGCAGGGGGATCACGATTGCCGTCAACGATTCCATGGGGCTCGGAGCATGGCTGCCGTTGGCCGAAATTCTCCTCGCCTGGCCGCTTGCGGGCTCTACGCAGGCACTTTCGATTTCCAAAGCGACCAGCCGAGGTTCATGCCGGCAGCGGCGACCAGGATGGCGGCGGCGCCGACGATCTGCGCCGGCTGCAGACGATGGCCGAAAGCGACGACGTCAACGAGGATGGCGACGACGGGGTAGATGAAAGACAGCGATCCCTGCAGATGCGTAGGCAGTTTCTGGATGGCGCCGTACATGAGGATGTACATCAGGCCGGTATGGACGATGCCGAGTGTCGCCAGCATGACCCAGCTCCGCGCATCGGCGGGAAGGTGGGTGAGATTGGCGAAGGGTGCCAGCATGAGAACGCCGACGCAGACCTGGATCAGGGCGATAAGGTGCGGCGGCGTGCCTTTGAGCTTCTTGGTGACGATAGCCGCAACGGCCCAGAAGAAAGCCGCGGCCAGCGCCATCGCAATTCCCGTAAAGTAGTCCGTACCATGGTTGCCTGCATCGGGCGCGGCCTGCACGATCAGCAGCATGCCGGCAAAGGCAATGCCGAGCCAGGTCAGCTTGGTCATCGTCAGCCGTTCGGAGAAGAAGAGCGCGCCAAAACCCACCAGCATGAAAGGCTGCGTGTTGTAGACAGCCGTGGCGATCGAGATCGATGCGCGAGAAAACGCGCTGAACAGCAGCAGCCAGTTGATGACGATGGCAGCCCCGCCGAGAGCCGCGATCGCGACGATGCGAAGCGACAGCCTGCCGCGCAATAGCCCAAGGGCCGCGCAGATGATCAGCAGCGTTACCGCCCCGAAAGCGCAGCGCCAGAACACCACGTCCATGATGGGTTGGCCGGAAAGGACGACGAACCAGCCGATCGTGCCGAGGATCGCCATCGCCGCCGTCATTTCGATCGTGCCGCGTACCGTGTTGTCCATGGATGCTCCTGAAACCCGTTGAGATTTTATAATCCCACGGCGGATCGGGCCTTTCCATGACTTGTAGCTGGTGATATGCAGAATGAACCTAATTTAATTAGGTAAACATCGGCTTTTTCTTGGAATTGTAAAATGCTGGACGAGCTCGACAGAAAGCTTCTCGATATCCTGGTCAAGGATTCACGGACTTCGCTAAAGGAACTGGCGCTGCAGGTCGGGTTGTCGTCGCCAAGCGTTTCAGAGCGGCTTCGGCGGCTTGAGGATCGCGGCGTTATTCGTGCGTTCACCATCGACATCGATCCGCAGGCGCTCGGCTACGCCTTGCAGGCGATCGTTCGCATCCGGCCATTGCCGGGCAAACTGCACATCGTCCAGAAGCTGATCGAGGAAATCCCCGAATTCGGCGATTGCGACAAGGTGACGGGCGATGACTGCTTCGTTGCGCGGCTGTTCGTCCGCTCGATCGGCGAGCTCGACGGGATTCTCGACCGCATCGCCGACAAGGCCGAAACCAGCACCGCCATCATCAAGGCGCAGCCGATCCGGAGACGCCCGCCGCCGCTCGATATGCCAAACATGTGACGGGGTTCGGTGGCGTGGCCCACATATTTGCGGTCGCGGTCCGGTCATTTCTGGTCTATTCCAGAGGTCAACTTTTTCTCCAGCTTCCCTTCCCCCATGTCAGGCCTGCTCGTCGATCCCTGGTTCTATGCCGCGGCCATTCCGGCCGTCATCCTCGTCGGCCTGTCGAAAGGCGGCTTCGGCGGCGCCGTCGGCTTTGTCGGCGTGCCGTTGATGGCGCTGACCATGCCGCCGGTTCAGGCTGCCGCAATCCTTCTGCCAATTCTGTGCCTGATGGACATTGTCTCGGTGTGGACATGGTGGGGCATCTTCGACCGCAAGATGCTGGCCGACATGATGCCCGGCGCCGTGATCGGCATCGCCCTTGGTTGGCTGACGGCGGCACTGGTAACCGAAGAGATGGTGCGGCTGATCGTCGGCGCGGTTGCCCTGATCTTCGTGCTGCGCTGGCTCTATCTGCAACTCCGCCACGGTGCCGGCCACGCGGCGGAGCCCAACCGCGTCGCCGCCGGCTTCTGGGGTACCGTTGCCGGGTTCACCAGCTTCGTCGCCCATGTCGGCGGCCCGCCTTTTCAGGTCTACGCCTTGCCGATCAGGCTTGATCCGAAGGTGCTGTCGGGCACCGCGGCGATTTTTTTCGCGGTCACCAATGCGCTGAAGCTCATCCCTTATTTCGCGCTCGGCCAGTTCGATACCACCAATTTGACCGCGTCTGCGGTCCTGATGCCGCTGGCGCCGCTGTCGACAATCGCCGGCGCCTGGCTGGTGCGGCGGATGCGGCCGGAGCTGTTCTACCCCTTCACCTATGCGACCGTAGCGGTCGTCGCGGTCAAGCTTCTGTGGGACGGCATCGCCGGCCTCCTGTAAGACGGCGGCCCCTGTCGGCCGCCGCCGGATTCCTTAAACCTCAGGCGGCACTCGGCAGCAGCGGCCGCGTCCTGCCAAGCGCCAGGGCAGCGCCGGTTGCCAGCACGAACGCCATGCAGCCCAGAATGGTGATGTCGTGCAGCGTCGGCTTCAGCACCATGTCCGCGATGATCACCAGCATCACCGAATAGTCGAAGCGCGCAGCATTGAGGACGCGCTGGCCCTGGGCAAGCACTGCCGGCGTCACGCCATCCTTGGCGATCATACCTGCCATACGGTCGGCAGTAGGCTTGAAGATGAACATGCCGATACAGAAGGTCGTCGCATAACCGGCAAGGCCGATCAGCACCCACAGATCGGAAAAGCCGACCCAGAAGCCGCACATAATGAGGCCGAAGAGCAATGTCAGCATCGACATCGGCGCGAAGAACCGGTTGCCGAGCTCGCCGGTGGCGCGCATCGCCTGCAGCATGCCTTCGACGTTTCCAGCGCGGTCGGCGCGTACCGCGAGCAGCATCAGCGTGAAGCCGCCGCCGACCCAGAGGATCGCCGAGACGATGTGCAGAAATTTAACGGCCGAGTACCAGTCCATTGTTCGCTCCTTGAGAGATTTTGATGATTGCCGGAGCGCAAGGTTTGCTCCGCCTCGTTGCGAGGAACGGGCGTTTAGCGCGGCGCCTGTTTCGGAACGATGTCGCGCGGCGAGCGGATCTGTTTCGGTATGTCGGTCACGATCTGGAGGAATCCGGGCGCAAGGGCGTCGCCCCACTGTCCAGCCGGTGGTGTGAACGGCGCCGTGGCCAGTCAGCTGTGCTGTTACGGCACAGATGCTGGGCGCTTGATCGAAAAATATGCCCCGCGTTAAGGCTTCGTTAAGCTTTACAGGCGTTTACTATGTCCATCCAGTGATCTGGATTCTTACCGAGTGGTTGGAGCCACTTTGTTTGACGCCTCCCTGTTAAACTCCTGAGAGCCGCCTTATCCGCGGCTCTTTTTTTGTGCGCCGGCATGGGCTTCCTTCCGGCTAAATGCGGCCGTTAACCGTTTGTTAAACATGTGCTTGCCTTCGCTGGCAGCGAAGCGCATTTTCAAGCTTCAGTCGTTTAGGCTGCCGGATATGGCGGCCAAGAGCCGAATCGGCCGGCTGTCAGGCAAGTGCAGGGGCGTAGCGATGAACGAGCCTTCGAAGGCGAGCGCGAAAACCATCAAGCTGGCGGAGCGCCGGGTTTTCTCCCAATCCTTCAAGCCGCTCTATCAGGAAGGCATGGGCCTGGTCGAGCAGGCGGCCGAATATCTCGACGGCAAGGGCCGCGCCGAGGCCAAGAAGCTGTCGAGGCTGACAGCGACGCTTTATGCGGCCGAATCGATGCGGCTGACTACCAGACTGATGCAGGTCGCCTCGTGGCTGCTTTTGCAGCGGGCGGCGAATTCCGGCGAGATGACCCGCGATCAGGTGGCTTCCGAAAAATCCAAGGTGCGTCTCGACACCGCCTCCGCGCACGAGGAGGCGCCCGGCTGGGCCGAGCTGCCGACGGATTTCGTCGACCTCGTCAACCGCTCGCTGCGCCTTCAGGCGCTGGTGCGCCGCATGGACGAGGAGATCTATGGCGGCCTCGCCGAGGTGCCGCTGTCGAGCCGTCGCGTCAATCCGGTCTCAGACCAGATCACGCTGCTGAACACGGCTTTCGCCCGCGGCTGACAGGTTGCTCGGGGCACTGCCAGAGCCTGTTTCTGGTTTGTTCACATTTCGCTGGCATCGCTGTCCGTCGGAGGTAAACTTGGCGGATGGGGGAAGCGATTCGCATCATCGGCATCGATCCGGGGCTGAGGCGCACCGGTTGGGGCATCGTCGAAAGCCTCGGCAATTCGCTGCGCTTCGTTGCTTCCGGCACGGTGCGGTCCGACGACAAGGCGGCGCTGGCGGTGCGTCTTTGCCAATTGCATGACGGGCTCGCCGAGATCCTGCATGCCGCGATGCCGCACGAGGCGGCGGTCGAGCAGACTTTCGTCAACAAGGACGCCGCTGCGACGCTGAAACTCGGCCAGGCACGCGGCATCGCCATGCTGGTGCCGGCGCGTGCCGGGCTTGTCGTTGCCGAATATGCGCCAAACGCCGTTAAAAAGGCGGTGATCGGCGTCGGCCATGGCGACAAGAAGCAGATCCACATGATGGTCAAGGTGCTGATGCCGAAGGCGACTTTCGACACAGACGATGCCGCCGATGCGCTGGCCATCGCCATCTGTCACGCGCATCACCGGCAGAGCATCGCCTACAGGCTGGCGGCGCTGGCCGGATAAGTTGTTCTTGACTTGTTCTCCGGATGGCAATAAGTAATACCGGCGAGGTATTACCATGCGCGTTACGACTAAGGGCCAGGTGACCATCCCGAAGGAGATACGGGATCACCTGGGCATCGGCCCAGGCTCGGAGGTGGAATTCGTTCCCACCGAGGACGGCGCTCTTGTCATTGCGGTCGACGAAAACATGTCGGAGGAGGAAGCCTCGCGCAGATTCAGCCAGACGCTCGATCGTATGGCCGGTACGCTGGATTTGGGGGGCATGACGACGGACGAATATATGGAATGGCTGAGGGGGCCGCGTGAAGATCTCGACATTGATTGACACAAATGTCCTGATCGACGTGTGGGGCCCTGCCGGACGGGAGAGGAAGTGGTCAGCGTCGGCGATCACCGCATGCGGGCGCGACGGTGCACTTGTCATCAACACAATCGTCTGGTCCGAACTCGCGCCGCTGATTGCGACGGAGCAGGCCCTTCGCCAAGCAGCCGACATGCTCAAGATTGAGCGTGAATTCCTGCCCTGGGAAGCGGCCTTCCTCGCCGGTGTCACGCATTCCCGCTATCGCCGCGCCGGCGGCATTCGCGAACGAACCTTACCGGATTTCTTCATCGGCGCCCACGCCGTCATTGCGGGACATCGGCTACTGACGCGCGATGCCGCGCGCTATCGTAGCTATTTCCCGGACCTCAATATCATCTCGCCGGAAACCCATGAAGGGCCAGGCTTGACAGGAAAGTTCAAATGATCGGCAAGCCCAAATGATCGGCAAGCTAAAAGGCACGCTGGACGAGATCGACGAGGATTTCTGCATCGTCGACGTGCATGGCGTCGGCTATGTCGCCTATTGCTCGGCGCGCACGCTTGCCGCATTGCCGCCGCCCGGCGAGGCGGTGGTGCTGTTCATCGAGACCTATGTGCGCGAGGACATGCTGCGGCTCTATGGGTTCCAGTCGGTGCTGGAACGCGAGTGGTTCCGGCTGTTGATGAACAATGTGCAGGGCGTCGGCGCCAAGGTGGCGCTGGCCATCCTGTCGACGCTGGCGCCGGCCGACCTCGCCAATGCGATTGCGTTGCGCGACATCGCCATGGTCAGCCGCGCGCCCGGCGTCGGCAAGAAAGTCGCCGAGCGCATCGTCACCGAATTGAAGAACAAGGCGCCGGCCTATGCGGGCACTGCCTCCGGCACCATCGGCCTGAAGCAGGAGCTCGGCGAAGGCGTTGCCCCGGCGCCGATCACCGACGCCGTCTCGGCGCTGGTCAATCTCGGCTATTCGCGCGACACCGCCGCCAATGCGGTGGCGGCAGCGCTGAAGACGGCAGGCGAGGAGGCGGACGCCTCTAAGCTGATCCGCTTCGGGCTGAAGGAGCTGGCACGGTGAGACGTTGCCCGACAAATAAATTCCGACTAGGAACAAGAGCATGGTCGGATATGCGGGCTTGACCTCCAGGGGGCAGCTTACGATTCCAAAGAAAGTCCGGAACGAGTTGTCGCTCAAGTCAGGCGATACTGTTGCCTGGACGGTCGTGGATGGTCTCCTGATAGGAACGCCGCGCAATCTCAAATTTGCCGACCTCGCTGGATTTCTAGGTGATCCACCTGACGGGCCTGTTACGCTGGAACAGATCGACGCGGTGGTAAGAGATGCAGTAGGCCGCCATGTTGTTGGCGAGCAGCAAGACGCCGAACGAGAGGGTGCCGGGTGACCTTGATCCGTGTCGATACGAACTTTTTCCTTCGAGCGGTATGCGAATGAGCCTTTCGCCACGCCTCATTGCTCCCGATAAACGCGGCGAGGACGCCGAGCAGACCTTGCGGCCGCAGACGCTTGGCGACTTCGTCGGACAGGCGGCGGTGCGGGCCAATCTCAAAGTGTTCATCGAAGCCGCCAAGGGGCGCAGCGAAGCACTCGACCATGTGCTGTTCGTCGGCCCGCCCGGCCTCGGCAAGACGACGCTGGCGCAGATCATGGCGCGCGAGCTCGGCGTCAATTTCCGCTCGACCTCGGGTCCGGTCATCGCCAAGGCCGGCGATCTGGCGGCGCTGCTCACCAACCTCGAAGACCGCGACGTGCTGTTCATCGACGAGATCCATCGGCTCAACCCGGCGGTCGAGGAAATCCTCTATCCGGCGATGGAGGATTTCCAGCTCGACCTGATCATCGGCGAGGGGCCGGCGGCGCGCTCGGTCAAGATCGACCTGGCCCGCTTCACGCTTGTCGCCGCCACCACCCGGCTCGGCCTGTTGACCAACCCGCTGCGCGACCGCTTCGGCATTCCGGTGCGGCTCAATTTCTATTCCGTCGAGGAACTCGAGCAGATCGTGCGGCGCGGCGCCCGCATCCTTGCCATGCCGCTCGGCGACGACGGTGCTTTGGAGATCGCCCGGAGGGCGCGGGGCACGCCGCGCATCGCCGGCCGGCTGTTGCGCCGGGTGCGCGACTTCGCCAGCGTTGCCGGCGACGGCCATGTCGACCGCCAGATCGCCGATGAGGCGCTGACGCGGCTGGAGGTCGACGGGCTCGGCCTCGACGCGCTCGACCGCCGTTATCTCCAGATGATCGCCCGGAATTTCGGCGGCGGGCCGGTCGGCATCGAAACCATCGCGGCCGGGCTTTCGGAGCCACGCGATGCCATTGAGGACATCATCGAGCCCTTTCTGATCCAGCAAGGCTTCATCATGCGCACCCCGCGCGGCCGCGTGCTGGCGGCCAATGCCTGGCGGCATCTCGGCCTCGACGCGCCGAAGGACCTGGCGCAGCAGCAGATCAGCCTGTTCCAGGAAGAGCCATAAGTTCCGCTGCTTACGGCTTCGGTGCTGGCAGTTGCCGGCCCCGCCCTCCAGGTCTTGATCATCGCCGGTCTATGCGCAAAACAGGTGTTGCTTGAAACAGGGCCCGTCGGGCCAAAAGGACAGCGCAATGGACGATCACGGTGAATCGGCATTGTCCGCCGGACTTTCCGGCGCGCTGACGGAATTCGGCCATCGATTGATGGCGCGGGTCTATTATGCCGACACCGATTTTTCCGGCGTCGTCTACCACGCACGCTATCTCGAATTCTTCGAGCGCGGCCGTTCCGACTATCTGCGGCTGGCCGGCGTCCACCACACCGAGCTTGCCGACGGCAAGCATGGCGAGAAAATAGTCTGGGTGGTGCGGCGCATGGAGATCGACTTCCGCGGTTCGGCCCGCATGGACGACATCCTGACCATCGATACGCGCACCGATGAGATTTCCGGCGCCCGCATCGTCATGGCGCAACAGTTGAAGCGCGGTAGCGAAGTGCTGGTCGAGGCGCGGGTCGAAGCGGCGATCATCGGCGAGAACGGCCGGCCGCGGCGCTTTCCCAAGGACTGGGTGGCAGCCTTCATGCCCAGAACGCGCAAATAAAGGGTTCAGAGGTGACGATCCCGCAGCCCCGTCCGGGCCAGGATCGCCGGGGCGACCCACATAGGCGCGGCAATGCGCCGCGCTGTACGTCCTAACCCATCCTTAACCATAACGGTCCATGAAGGGATTGGTTAAGATTGGAAGAATCCAAGCGCCTTCCTTTCACCAATATTTGCCCTGAAAAGGCCGCCAACGGTGCATTTGGGGTTATTCCGCAAGCTTAACGCGAACGGACCACAAGGGATGCCCATGGGCCAGCCGCCAGCCACGCCCGGAAAATCTTTAAGGACGTAACATGGAAAACATCGCTCTCGCCGACCCGGGCGCGCATTTATCGATTTGGGCCTTGTTCATGCAGGCCGGTTGGGTGGTCAAGCTGGTCATGATCGGCTTGCTCTGCGCCTCGATCTGGACCTGGGCGATCATCGTCGACAAGCTCGTCGCCTATGCCCGCATGCGGCTGGCGCTCAACCGCTTCGAACAGGTGTTCTGGTCGGGACAGTCGCTGGAAGAACTTTACCGCACGCTCGCCGACCGCAAGACGACCGGCATGAGCGCGATCTTCGTCGCCGCCATGCGCGAATGGAAGAAGAGCTTCGAGAAGGGCGCGAAATCGCCGCTCGGCCTGCAGACCCGCATCGACAAGGCGATGGATCTGGCGTTGACCCGCGAGATGGAAAAGCTGGAAGGGCGGCTCGGCTTTCTCGCCACCACCGGCTCGGCGGCGCCCTTCATCGGCCTGTTCGGCACGGTTATCGGCATCATGACCTCGTTCCAGGCGATCGCCGCCTCGAAGAACACCAGCCTGTCGGTGGTCGCGCCCGGCATCGCCGAGGCGCTGCTGGCGACGGCCATCGGCCTGCTCGCCGCCATCCCCGCGGTTATCGCCTACAACAAGCTGTCGTCGGACGCGAGCAAGATCGCGGTGCGCATGGAAGGCTTCGCGGATGAGTTCTCCGCCATACTCTCGCGCCAAATCGATGAAAAAGTCGCGCAGAAGGCCTGAGGAACGATCATGGGAATGTCCGTAAGCGCAGGTGGCGGAGGACGCGGCGGGCGCGGCCACAGGCGGCGCGGCCGCCATCACGCCTTGATATCGGAGATCAACGTCACGCCGATGGTCGACGTGATGCTGGTGCTTTTGATCATCTTCATGGTCGCGGCGCCGTTGCTGACGGTCGGCGTGCCGATCGACCTGCCCGATACGCAAGCCAAAGCGATGAACGCCGATACGCAGCCTATAACCGTGTCCATCAACCCGGCCGGTCAGATCTACCTCCAGGAAACCGAGATCCCGATCGAGGAGCTGGTGGCAAAGCTGCAGGCGATCTCGAAGACCGGCTATGACGAGCGCATTTTCATCAGGGGTGACAAGGCGACGGATTACGGCACGGCCATGAACGTGATGGCCCGCATCTCGGCTGCCGGCTACAAGAACATCGGCCTGGTTTCACTGCAGGAACAGGATCAATAGACGCAAGATGAGGACCGGCCTCACCACATCGGTGATCTTGCATACGGTGGCGATCGCCTTCGGGCTGTTCACGTTGTCCTCGCCGCCCGCGATGCCTGCGTCCGATGCGGAATCAGTGTCGGTCGAGATCGTGCCGATGGAAGCGACGGCGCAGGTCCTGCAAGGCGACAAGAAATCTGTGATGCATGACAAGCCGGCGCCGCTGCCGACGCAGCGTCCCGACATCGTTCCAGACGCCCAGAAAATCGGCGATAACAGCGTCGACACCGACAAGCCGCCGACACCGGAGCCCAAGCCCCAGCCAGTCGATATGACGGCGGCTCCGCCGCCCGCGCCGACGCCGGTCGAGAAGCCCAAGCCCGAGGACGTGCCGAAGCCGAAGGAAGAGCCGAAGCCTATTCCCGCTACGGAGGTAGCGCCGGTGCCGCAGCCGAAGGAAGAGGTCAAGCCCGAGCCTGTCAAGCAGACCGAACCCAAGCCGACGCCGGCCAAGGAGCCGACGCCCACGCCGCCGCAGGACAAGACCGCCGCGATCGACCCGCAGCCCGAGGTCAAGCCGGATGCCGTCGCCGAAGCGATTGCCAAGCAACCGCCAACCGAGGAGGCGCAGCTTCCCGACTCGGCCCCGGCGCCCGAGGCTCGGCCGAAGCCGCAGCCGGCCCAGGCCGAAAGCGCCAAGGCGCCGGAGCGCAAGGACGCCGACAAGCCGGTCAAGGAGGCCTCATCCAAGCCGAAATCGGACGACAAGCAATTCAACGCCGACGAGATTTCGGCTTTGCTCGACAAGCGCAAGCCATCCGGCGGCGGCGCCAAGCGCTCGACCCAGCAGGCATCGCTCGGCGGCGACAAGGATCAGGGCCAGAAGCTTTCGAAATCGGAGCAGGGGGCATTGGAGGCCCAGCTTGGCGGTTGTTGGACGCTTCCGGCAGGGCTCGAGGGTTCGGAGAATTTCGTCGTCGTGGTCCGGTTTAATCTGGACGCCTCCGGCAAGCTGGATGGCCGGCCGAGCGTTGAAAAGTCGAGCGGAAACCGCCCGTTTGACGAAAGTGCAGTGCGCGCGGTTCAGAAATGCGATGTGGCCGGCCTGCAGGTTCCGGCGGGCAAGCAAGACATCTGGTCCGACGTTCGGGTCACTTTCGACCCCAGGGAGATGCTCGGCCTTTAGGACCGGCGCCCACAGAATCAGCGAAGAGAAGCGAGAAGACATGAAATCCATCCTCAAGCCGCTCCTGATGATCGTAGCGATGGCGCTGGGCATGACTGCCGCCGCCACCTTGCCGGCGCGGGCGCTCGTTGAGCTCAACGTCAACAAGGGCAATGTCGAGCCATTGCCGATCGCTATCACGGATTTCCAGGGTGGCGATGCACTCGGTGCCGAGATTTCCGGCATCGTCAGTGCCGACCTGAAACGCTCCGGCCTGTTCGCGCCGATCGACAAAAGCGCTTTCATTGAAAAGATTTCGAACCCGGATGCCACACCGCGCTTCGAAGACTGGAAGGTGATCAATGCGCAGGCGCTGGTCACCGGCAGTGTCGGCAAGGAGGCTGACGGCCGTGTCCGCGCCCAGTACCGGCTGTGGGACACCTTTGCCGGCCAGCAGATGTCGGGCGAACAGTTCTTCGCCAACGACGCCAATACCAGGCGCGTCGCCCATATCATCGCCGACGCTATCTATGAGCGGCTGACCGGCGAGAAGGGCTATTTCGACACGCGCGTCGTCTTCATCGACGAGTCCGGCGCCAAGAATGCGCGCAAGAAACGGCTTGCCATCATGGACCAGGACGGCGCCAACGTCCGCTATCTCTCGAACGGCAAATCGATCGTGCTGACGCCGCGCTTCTCGCCGAACCGGCAGGAAATCACCTACATGTCCTATGAGAGCGGTCAGCCGCGGGTGTACCTTTTGCAGATCGAGACGGGGCAGCGCGAGCTGGTCGGCAATTTCCCCGGCATGACGTTTGCGCCGCGCTTTTCGCCGGACGGCCAGAAGGTGATCATGAGCCTGCTGCGCGACGACGGCAATTCCAACATCTTCGCCATGGATCTGAGAAGCCGCTCGACAACCAGGCTTACCAATTCGACCGCCATCGACACCTCACCGTCCTACTCGCCTGACGGCAGCAAGGTGGTGTTCACCTCGGACCGCGGCGGCCGCGCGCAGATCTATGTGATGGGCGCCGACGGCTCGGGCCAGACCCGAATCTCGTTCGGCGACGGCGTCTATTCGACGCCGGTGTGGTCGCCGCGCGGCGATCTCATCGCCTTCACCAAGCAGACCGGCGGCGAATTCCAGATCGGCGTCATGCGCACCGACGGTTCGGGTGAGCGCATCCTGTCCACCGGCTTTCAGCAGGAAGGGCCGACCTGGGCGCCCAACGGCCGGGTACTGATGTTCTTCCGCGATTCCAATGGTGGACCAAAACTTGTTTCGGTCGATCTCACCGGCCGCAACGAACAGTCGATCCCGACGGCGAACTTCGCCTCGGATCCGGCCTGGTCGCCGTTGCTCGAATAGGCTGGAAGAGGATGTTCAACTCGAGCATCCTTTGCTCCCAGTTGCATGCCGGCAACGGTGGCCGAAAAGCGCCGTTTCCGGCCTTGTTTTCACCCGATGGTCGCGTTTTGGCCGCATTTCCGCCTACGGTCCGCGCTCATTGTCGCCTTTGAGTAGCCCTCGGCAGAACGGTTGCGGACGGCAGCCGAAACCAAATTTTAACCGTGTTTCTTGAGCGTCGGTTAACCCAAACGTGGTTACTGGACGATCAATGAAATCACTCGAATTGCGAAGGAGAGGCGGCATGGGCCGTATCGCAGCACTTACCACAAACCCGGTCATGATCGCGCTGGTCGCGATGCTCGCGATTACCGGTTGCGCCTCGAAGAAGACGCCGAACAGCGCCGCCGATCTCGGCCTCAACGGCGCCGGCGCGGCAACGCCCGGGTCGGCCCAGGACTTCACCGTCAACATCGGCGACCGCATCTTCTTCGACACCGATTCATCCTCGATCCGCGCCGATGCGCAGACGACGCTGTCGCGCCAGGCGCAGTGGCTGAACCAGTACAAGCAGTATGCCATCGTCATTGAAGGCCATGCCGACGAGCGCGGCACGCGCGAATACAATCTGGCGCTCGGCGCCCGCCGTGCTGCCGCCACCCGCGACTTCCTGGTCGCCAAGGGCGTTTCGGCGCAGCGCCTGAAGACCATTTCCTACGGCAAGGAGCGTCCGGTCGCGGTTTGCGATGACATCTCCTGCTGGTCGCAGAACCGCCGCGCCGTCACCACGCTGGGCGGCGCCGGCTCCTGATCGGCATAAATGCAACACTTGGTGCGAAAGGCGGCCAAAGGGCCGCCTTTTTCATATCTGCTCGCTCCAAACAAAATTTGGCCGAAGTCTCACGTCCTGTTAAGAGCCGAGAGCGTCTGGCTGGTCCCAGTTGGCTGGTCTACTTCGATTGAGAGGCGCGCAACAACGGTTTTCACGGCGAGAGGCACATGCATTTCAGATCGGTCTTGAGCGGCACGCTTGCGCTGCTGCTCGTATCAAGTATCGCGGCACTTGCTGACGGGGCAAATGGCACCGGGCAGTCATCGGAAAGCGGTTTTTCCTTCCACCTGCCGACGATCAAGCTGCCCGGCATTTTCGGCGAAAAGAAAAAGCCGGATCAGGTTCAATTTGCGCAACAGGATGGCACCGGCACTCCGGCGCTGGAGGAACAGCTCCGGCAGATGAACGGCAAGATCGAGGAACTCAATTTCCAGGTCCTGCAGATGCAGGAGCAGATCCGCAAGCAGCAGGAAGACAACGAATTCCGCTTCCAGCAATTGGAAGGCGGTCAAGGCGCGCAGCAGCCAACCGAGCAGAAGAAGTCCGAGGCCGCCCCCAACAACGACACCCCCAACGGTGACAATAACGTGGCGGAGGCGCCGGGGACGCCGGCTCCGGCTGATGCGGGCAAGGCAGCAGACGGCCGCAAAAGCGTCGAGGACGTCATCATCGAATCGCCCAACGGCGATCCCGGCAAGCTGATCCCCGGCGCACCGCCCAAGACGTTCGGCACCATCACCGTCGACAAAAACGGCAATGTCGTCGAAGCCGATGGCAATGCGCAGGCGAATGCGCCTGAGCAGAATACGGCCCCAGCCAACGGCGCCGGCGCAGCCGGCAACAAGGCCGGTAAGTCCGACGATACGGTGGTCGCGGCACTCCCCTCGACCAACGACCCGGAGGAACTTTACCGCAACTCCTACCAGTTCATCCTGTCGGGCGACTACAGCACCGCCGAACAGGGTTTCCGCGACCACATCGCCCGTTTTCCCCGGGACGCCAAGGCGGCGGACGCGCATTACTGGCTTGGTGAATCGCTGCTCGGCCAGCAGAAATACCGCGATGCGGCCGAGATTTTCCTCGCTGCCAGCAAGGACTATCCCAAGGCCAAGAAGGCGCCCGACATGTTGCTGAAGCTCGGCGTTTCACTGGTCGGGCTGAAGCAGCGCGACGTGGCCTGTGCCACTTTCAGCGAGATCGGCAAGCGCTACCCCGATATTTCCGGCGCGCTCAAGGAGCGGGTCAAGCAGGAAAGGGCACTCGCGGCGTGCTAGTTTTTCCGCTGCATGTCGTTGCCGCAAAACCGGGCCCACTTTTGGGCGACATGCATGACGCTCGACACCGAACCTGACCTTTCGGATTTTTCGCGGATCGACTTTTCCAACGGCGCTGTAGCGGCCGTGTCCGGCGGCAGCGACTCGACCGCCCTTCTCCTCCTCCTCAAAGCTCATCTCGACCGCAACGCCCCGGCAACCAAATTGCTGGCGGTGACGATCGATCATCGATTGCGGCCGCAAGCGGCAGCGGAAGCGCAAGCCGTGGCCAGGCTGTGCGCGGCGCGCGGCATTGCCCATCGCATCCTCGCCTGGTCGGGGCACAAACCATCGACCGGCCTGCCCGCCGCCGCGCGCGAAGCGCGATACCGGCTGCTCGCCGAGGCCGCCGAAGCGGCAGGCATTGGCCTGATCCTGACCGGCCACACCGCCGACGACCAGGCCGAGACCGTGCTGATGCGGCAAGCGCGTGACGAGTGGCCAAGTGATCGGGCGCCAAGTGACGCAGGACAGAGCGACGACGGGCCGCGCGACGAAGGGCGGGGCCTTGCCGGCATGGCGCCGGCAACGCTCTACGACTGGCGGCACTGGATCGTACGGCCGCTGCTCGGCGTAAGGCGTGCTGAGCTGCGCGAATTCCTGCGGCGTGAACAGGTTGCCTGGATCGAAGATCCGACCAATGCCGACACCGCTTTCGAGCGGCCGCGCGTCCGCGCAGCACTTGCCGAAGGCGATGGTGCGCCTCGCGTGGCTGAAGCGATGGCGCTGGCCACAAAGGCGGCGGTCGAGCGTGAGCAGCTGGGACATCGCGCGGCCATGCTGATCCGCAGCTTGGCCTCCAGGCCGGCCGCCGGCCTCATCCGCCTCGATCGGGATTTTGCGACGGCCGCCGACAGCCGGGCGGCCATCTATGCGCTGCGTATCCTGCTGGCGGCGACCGGCGGCACCGCCTTCCTTCCCGACCAGGCCCGCAGCCAAGCCGTTTTCGGCCGGCTCCGCACCGGGCCGCTTTGTGCCACATTGTCGCGGACCGTGGTCGATGCCCGGCGTACCGGTATCTTTCTGCATCGCGAATTGCGCGATCTGCCGCCCGCTATCGAGGTTTCCGACAACGCCCTTTGGGACGGCCGCAGACGGATCACATTGGGCGACAGTTCAGGTGCATTGTTGATCGCGCCGCTGTTGGTAGCACCGCTCGGGACGGCTCTTGCCGCAAAGCGGGCAATTGAAGGGCGTGGCACGCCGGCAAGCCTTGTACGTGCCGCCTTGGCCGCCGAGCCGGCGCTATGGCGGGATGGCGAATGCCTTGGTCTGCCTGGGGAAGGCGCGGGTTTGCCCGGGGAAGGCCCGATGCCGGCGGCTGTCGCCGCATATCCGGCAGTCGCGCCCTTCGCCCGTTTCCTGCCGTCCTTCGATCTGGCGCCGGCCGATGCCGTCGCCGCCTTGCTTGGCGCGGCGCCGGTTCCAGCCTCGCCATTCGGTGGCCACAGTGCCGACCTACCACGGCCGAAAGCTTAACCGAGACCTGCTGTTATGCTTGGCAAGGGGAGACGCTCTCCCTATGTTAGGGCCAAGTTTCCTCTCACGACGCGTGTCCGCCCAGCGGCGCCAACGGGACAATTGATGAATCCGAATTATCGCAACCTCGCGCTCTGGGGGATCATAGCGGTCCTGCTCATCGCTCTCTTCAACCTTTTCCAGACGCCGCAGACGCGTGGAGCCTCGAGCGATGTCCCCTATTCGCAGTTCCTGCAGGAAGTCGCGGCGGGACGGATCAAGTCGGTGACCATCGCCGGCGCCCGTATCTCCGGCAATTACACGGACAGTTCCAACGGCTTCCAGACCTATTCGCCTGGGGACCCGTCGCTGGTTTCGCGGCTGCAGGACAAGAACGTCACCATCAATGCGCGTCCTGAATCCGACGGCTCCAATTCGCTGTTCGGTACCCTGATCTCCTGGCTGCCGATGATCCTCATCCTCGGCGTCTGGATATTCTTCATGCGCCAGATGCAGTCCGGTTCCGGCCGCGCCATGGGCTTCGGCAAGTCGAAGGCCAAGCTTTTGACCGAAGCGCACGGCCGCGTCACCTTCCAGGACGTCGCCGGTGTCGACGAAGCCAAGGAAGATCTGGAAGAAATCGTCGAGTTCCTGCGCGACCCGCAGAAATTCCAGCGGCTCGGCGGCAAGATCCCGCGCGGCGTGCTGCTCGTCGGTCCTCCCGGAACCGGCAAGACGCTGCTCGCCCGCTCGGTCGCCGGTGAAGCCAACGTGCCGTTCTTCACCATTTCGGGCTCGGACTTCGTCGAGATGTTCGTCGGCGTCGGCGCAAGCCGCGTCCGCGACATGTTCGACCAGGCCAAGAAGAACGCGCCTTGCATCATCTTCATTGACGAAATCGACGCGGTCGGCCGCCATCGCGGCGCCGGCCTCGGCGGCGGCAATGACGAGCGCGAGCAGACGCTGAACCAGCTGCTGGTCGAGATGGATGGCTTCGAATCCAACGAAAGCATCATCCTGATCGCCGCTACTAACCGGCCCGACGTGCTCGATCCGGCGCTGCTGAGGCCGGGCCGCTTCGATCGCCAGGTGGTGGTGCCGAACCCCGACATCGTCGGCCGCGAGAAGATCCTGAAAGTGCATGTGCGCAACGTGCCGCTGGCGCCCAATGTCGACCTCAAGGTGATCGCGCGCGGCACGCCGGGCTTTTCCGGCGCCGACCTGATGAACCTGGTCAACGAATCCGCACTGATGGCGGCGCGGCGCAACAAGCGCCTCGTCACCATGGCCGAATTCGAGGACGCCAAGGACAAGATCATGATGGGTGCCGAGCGCCGCTCGTCGGCGATGACGCAGGCCGAGAAGGAGCTGACCGCCTATCACGAGGCCGGCCACGCCATCCTGGCGCTCAACGTGCCGTCGGCCGATCCGCTGCACAAGGCGACCATCATCCCGCGCGGCCGGGCACTCGGCATGGTCATGCAGCTGCCGGAAGGCGACCGCTATTCGATGAGCTACAAATACATGATCTCGCGTCTCGCCATCATGATGGGCGGCCGTGTCGCCGAGGAGTTCAAGTTCGGCAAGGAGAACATCACCTCCGGGGCCTCCTCCGATATCGAGCAGGCGACCAAACTGGCGCGCGCCATGGTGACGCGCTGGGGCTTCTCCGACAAGCTCGGCCATGTCGCCTATGGCGACAACCAGGAGGAGGTGTTCCTCGGCCATTCGGTGGCGCGCACCCAGAACATCTCGGAAGAGACGGCGCAGATCATCGACGCCGAAGTGCGCCGGCTGATCGACGAGGCCTATTCGACGGCAAGGTCCATCCTGACCAAGAAAAAGAAGGAATGGATCGCGCTGGCGCAGGGCCTGCTCGAATACGAGACGCTGTCCGGCGAGGAGATCAAGCAGCTGATCGCCGGCAACAAGCCCGCACGCGACCTCGGCGACGACACACCGCCGAGCCGCGGCTCGGCCGTGCCGAAGTCCGGCCGCCGCAAGAAAGGCCCCGAGCCCGAAGGCGGCATGGAACCCCAGCCGTCAAGCTAGGCTCCGGCCCAGGACAGGTCGACTTCGAAACGCCGCGGCTCTAACCGCGGCGTTTTCTTTTGGGGGAATGCGACCCTTCGCTTGAATTGGCGAAAGTGACGATGACGGCCAATCTCCCCTCCTGGGGGAGATGCCAAGTGGTCGCAAAGAGGGCAGGACAGAGAGGGGCGCGAAGGAACGCGGCCTTCTATCGTTGACGACTTCGGGACGATCGACGAGGCGTGGCGGTCAAGGAAATTCGCAGTTTCTACCGGCGGCGCCACATTTTGTTCTTGCTTTGTGCCGGCAGCTATGCTACTAATTTGGATATGGTGCCAAATGGCTCCAACGATCCGCCCGCCGAGGCGGGTTTTTTGTTTCAGGCACCTTTCGATTAGGTCCGCAACCTTGCGCCAACGTTGGCGATTGGCGAAAGCCGACATGATGGCTAATCTCCCTCCTTGTGGGGGAGATGTCCGGCAGGACAGAGGGGGGCGCTGTCCCGCCGACCTGCCAACGTATCGCAGCCACGCCACAACTGATCTGATCTCCATCAGAGAAAACAAATTAAAGGTTTCCTTCGCGCCCCCCTCTGCCCTGCCGGGCATCTCCCCCACGAGGGGGAGATTGGCAGCGTCATCGACGATGCCACTTTGCAACGCAGGGCCTCTCCTTGGAGTCGGCAGCAACAAAAAAGCCCGCGAACCTTGCGGCTCGCGGGCTCATGTCGTCGGATGGTGGCGCCGGTCAGCTCTTCAGCTTGGCGTTGCAGAGGCTATAGAAGCCGCCGCCTTTCTGGATCCACCTGAGGCCGCCCAGCGTGTTGGCGTCCTTGTTGGCGTAATAGAGGTCGAGGCAGGTGTGCATGCGGCCCTTGGCCGGGGTCTCGGTTGCATACTTCTTGGAGATCGCCGTCGGGAATTTCACGCCCTGGGGGGCGGTGATGGTCGGCGGTTGCGGATCGCCGGTGTACTTGGCATCGGGAGCCGGCAGGGTGTCGTCGTCGGCTGCGCCGGCGCCGCATTGGCTCTTGCGGAAGTCGTTCCACTTCATGCCGTTCAGCGTGTTGCCGGCCTTGGCAGCCTGATATTTGGCGCTGCAATCCGCCATGCTGAGGCCTTTGCCGGTATCGGTCGCGGCGGCTGTCGTCGCCTTGGCAGGTGCCGCGGCAGGCTGTGCGGCTGCAGTTGCGCCGGCGGCGCATTCACTCTTGCGGAAGTCGTTCCATTTCATGCCGTTGAGCGTGCCGGCAGCCTTGGCGGCCTGGTACTTGGTGCTGCATTCCTTGGCCGTCAGCCCAGGCGCCGCGTCATCGCTGCTGGCCGCCGCTGCTTTGGTCGTGGCGGCGGGTTGTGCGGCTGCCGTCGCGCCGGCGGCGCACTGGGTCTTGCGGAAATCGTTCCACTTCATGCCGTTGAGCGTGCCGGCAGCCTTGGCCGCCTGGTACTTGGTGCTGCACTCCTTCGCCGTCAGGCCCGGCGCCGCATCGTCGCCGGCGGCTGCCTTGGTCGTGTCAGTGGCCTTGGCTGCGGCTTTGGCTGGCGCGGTGTCGGTCGTAGCGGCGGTGGCATCGGTGCCGCATTGGGCCTTGCGGAACTGGTTCCAGTTCTGCCCGCCAAGCGTTCCCGCATCCTTGGCCGCGTTATACTTGGTGCTGCACTCGGCCATGGTCAGCGCATTGGCAGGCGCCGCCAGGAATAAGGTCGCGACGGCAAGACCCGTCAAAGTGGCAAGTCGATGGATGAGCATGCTTGTTCTCCCTACGGCGGTTCATGATATGTCCCAGTGCAGCAATAGCGCTCAACGGCTGGTTGCGCCAGATGCTAAGTAGCGTAGAGACAAATTTAGAAGTGCATTCTTTTCTTTAAGGTGATGAATTCGTTGCCGGGACTGCCTCCCAGCCAAGTTCGTCCGGGTGCATTGCAAGGAAAGCGCGCCTATGGCTGGTTCCCAGCGAGGGCACTGCGTCGCATGACAGCCAGTCAAATCGGCGGGTGCGGCGAACCTGAGCCTACCGCTTTCTGGAGCAGCACGATGCGGATTCGGGTTCAAGGCCACACACTGCCACAGACCAAAGGATCCAGATGAGGTTTGAGTTGACGTTTCTGATGCTGCTGCCGCAACAAGGGCTCGGAACTTGAAAATCAACACACTAGCGTGACGCAAAACACACAAAACAACAATTTTCTAAGGATTGGTCGTCCATAATCATACAATGTGATGACGGGGCTTGGGCCATTTTATGGCATGAGATGCTCGGAAAGAACCATCGGGAAGCTGGCGAACATGGCAGGACATTATTTCGGCACGGACGGCATTCGTGGGCGAGCCAACAAGTTTCCAATGACGGCGGAGGTCGCCATGCGGGTCGGCATGGCCGCCGGCCTCTCGTTCCAGCGCGGCAGCCACCGCCACCGCGTCGTGCTCGGCAAGGATACCAGGCTTTCCGGCTACATGATCGAGAACGCGATGGTATCCGGCCTGTGCGCCGCCGGCATGGATGTCTTCCTGCTCGGCCCGATCCCGACGCCGGCTGTTGCCATGCTGGTGCGCTCTCTGCGCGCCGATATCGGCGTGATGATCTCTGCCTCGCACAACCCCTATTACGACAACGGCATCAAGCTGTTCGGCCCCGATGGCTACAAGCTGTCCGATGAGATCGAGGAGCGTATCGAGGGGATGCTCGACAAGGATATCGAATTGGCGCTCGCCGATTCCGATGGGCTCGGCCGTGCCAAACGCGTCGACGGCGTGCATGACCGCTATATCGAATTCGCCAAGCGCACGCTGCCGCGCTCGATGTCGCTGTCGGGCCTGCGCATCGTCGTCGATTGCGCCAATGGCGCCGCCTACAAGGTGGCGCCCGACGCGCTGTGGGAACTCGGCGCCGAGGTCGTTGCCATCAATGTCGAGCCCAACGGCTTCAACATCAACAAGGAATGCGGCTCGACTCATCCGGCCGGCCTGCAAAAGAAGGTGCACGAGGTGCGCGCCGATATCGGCATTGCGCTCGACGGCGATGCCGACCGTGTCGTCATCGTCGACGAGAACGGCGCGATCGTCGATGGCGACCAGATCATGGCGCTGATCGCCGAGTCCTGGCAGCAGAGCGGACGGCTGGCCGGCGGCGGCGTCGTCTCGACGGTGATGTCCAATCTCGGCCTCGAACGCTTCCTCGGCGACATGAACCTGCAGTTGCATCGCACCAAGGTCGGCGACCGCTATGTCGTCGAGCACATGCGCGCCCATGGGCTCAATGTCGGCGGCGAACAGTCGGGCCACATCGTGCTGTCCGATTTCTCGACCACTGGCGACGGCCTCGTCTCGGCGCTCCAGGTACTCGCCTGCATCAAGCGGCATAACCGGCCGGTCAGCGAACTGTCGAAGAAGTTCGAGCCGGTGCCGCAGCTGTTGAAGAATGTGCATATTTCCGGCGGCAAGCCGCTGGAGGAGGCGCCGGTCAAGGCGGCGATCGAAGATGCGCGCAATCGCCTCGGCAAGGCCGGACGCCTGGTCATCCGGCCTTCCGGCACGGAGCCGCTCATCCGCGTCATGGCGGAGGGCGACGACCCGCAGCTTGTCGAGTCCGTGGTCAACGACATCGTCGAGGTCATTTCGGAAACGCGCAGCGCCGCCTGATCTCCCTCCAACATCGGTTCAAAAGCCCGCCTTGCCGGCGGGCTTTTGATTGGGTCGCGGCCAGCACCGCCTGCAGCAACGGCCGCCAGATGCTCGAATTTTAGCGATTCGTGGTTAATCAATACGGTTAAACGCCTTTTAACCTTTCCGATTCATTATCCACAACTGAGGTCAATCACATTTCGGGCGCGTTCGCCGTTCGAGGGGTCTCAGGGGTGATAAGCATGTTCAACACAGCAAGAATGGCTCTCCTGGCCGCGCTGTTTGCCGGCGCCGGGCCGGCATTCGCCGCCGATTTCGTCGAGCCGCCCGTCGTCGAGGAGGCGCCGCCACCGGTTGCCTACGAGCAGCCGGCCGACTTTGGCGGCTGGTATATCCGTGGCGACATCGACTATCACTGGTCGAAGTTTCGTGGTGGCGACTACATCACCTACGGTGTAGCGCCCCAGAATCCCGGCAAGTTCGATACAGGCAAGCTGGATGGCGCTTTTTCGGCCGGCGGCGGTGTTGGTTACCAGATCGACGAGCATTTCCGCACCGATCTTACCTTGGACTGGATGAGCAAATCCAAATTCCGCGGCTCGACCAACGGCTTCTGCGGCGTATTACAAACCCCTTGCACATCCGTCGACACCTCGTCCTATTCAGCGCTGCTGCTCTTGGCCAACGCCTATGTCGACATCGGCACCTGGCATGGCGTCACGCCTTATGTCGGTGCCGGCATCGGCGGCGCCTGGGTTAAGTGGGATACACTCCACAACGTCGACGATGACGGCGAGTTCGAGCATCATGGCGGCAAAGGCTGGCGTTTTGCCTATGCTGCCATGGCGGGCGCCTCCTACTGCCTGACCGACCGCGTCAAACTCGACGTCGGCTACCGCTTCAGCCACATCAATGGCGGCAAGATGTTCGACTACGCTTCGGATAGCAATGTTGGCCCGGGCTACGACCGCGGCATCAATGTGCACGAAGTGCGCGGCGGCCTGCGCTACCAGTTCGGCAGGTCGGACTGCGCGCCGCCGGAGCCTTACGTGCCGGAACCCGAGCCCGTCTACACGAAGTAGTTGTTTCTGAAATCGAGGAATTTATCGACCGCCCGGCTGATGCCGGGCGGTTTCGTTTGGCTGCCTAAGATGCTGCGTTGTTCTGTAACACCGTCCAGCTCGAGGGGCGAAAGCGGATCAAATCAATTGCTAACGCCTTGTTATCCTTAACCCGCACTTAACCACTATGGTTAACAATGCTCCTTGAAACGGCGCGCGATCGCGAATGCGCCAAGTTCGGGAGCCGAGGACCATGACATTCAAATCGCCTGTAGCTCTGGCGCTTGCAGCAGTCGTCCTGATGCCGCTGACGCCGGCGCTTGGCGCCGATTACGAACCGCCGGTCTATGTCGACCAGGCGCCCGACTATGTACCGGTCGAGGTTGGCTCGGGATGGTATCTGCGCGGCGATGTCTCCTATCTGGTGCAGAAGAGCTTCAAGGATGAGCATTTCGCCTTCACGCCCGCGAGCTTCGACGAAAAGGAAGATCCCATCTTCGCCAGCATTGGCTTCGGCTATCATTTCAATGACTATCTGCGCGCCGATCTCAATGTCGGCTATCTTCCCGGCAACAAGATCGACGTCGGCTATAACGACGGAACGACCGTGGCATCGGCGACCCTGAAGAACTATGCCTTCTCAGGCATACTCAATGGCTATGTCGACCTTGGCACCTATGTCGGAATCACACCTTATCTCGGCGCTGGTGTCGGTGTCGTCCAGAGCAAGCGTCGCCTCTCGGCGAGCTACTTCACCGACAACGCCAACCCCGCCGACGATTTCGTCCTGCGTGACAACAAGACCCAATATTCCTTCGCCTACACGCTGAATGCCGGCCTTGCCTACCAGGTGTCCAAGAACGTCTCAGTCGATCTGGGCTATCAGTATTTTTCCGCGCCAGACGCCGAATATGTGACTGCCGAGAGCCTGACTTCTTTTCCGATCCGCAAAGGAATCAACAATCATCAAGTCAAAGTCGGACTACGCTACGACCTCTGGTAGGCTCGATCGAAGCCGAGGCGTTGACAATGGCGGGTCGTAGGCCCGCCGTTTGCATTTTCGCCCCGGGCGCTGGCAATATCCCGACAGCGACAAAAACTTTCCCCTTGACGCCGAAAGCCTGAACGCATATCGCCGTCCGTGGGCCACCCCTCCCCAACGAGGGGCCACTATCTGGAAGGATAGACCACGATGACGACGCATACGAAGCCTGGATTCCGTCCTGCAAATCCCAATTTTTCCTCAGGTCCCTGTGCAAAACGCCCCGGCTGGTCGGTCGAGGCGCTCAAAAATGCCGCGCTCGGGCGCTCGCACCGCGCCAAGATCGGCAAGACCAAGCTCGAACAAGCGATCGAGCTGACGCGGGAAATACTCCAGGTTCCGGCGGATTACCGCATCGGCATCGTGCCGGCCTCGGATACCGGCGCGGTCGAAATGGCGCTGTGGTCGCTGCTCGGCGAACGCGGCGTCGACATGGTCGCCTGGGAGAGCTTCGGCTCCGGCTGGGTCACCGATGTGGTCAAGCAGCTGAGGCTCGCCGATGTGCGCAGGTTAGAGGCCGATTACGGCGCACTGCCCGACCTGACCAAAATCGACTTTGATCGCGACGTGGTCTTCACCTGGAACGGCACGACGTCGGGCGTGCGCGTGCCGAACGGCGATTTCATCCCGGCCGCCCGCAAGGGCCTGACCATCTGCGACGCCACTTCGGCGGCCTTTGCGCAAAAGCTCGATTTTCAGAAACTCGACGTCGTCACCTTCTCCTGGCAGAAGGTGCTGGGCGGTGAGGGCGCGCACGGCATGCTGATCCTCAGCCCGCGCGCCGTCGAGCGTCTGGAAAGCTACAAGCCGGCCTGGCCACTGCCGAAGATCTTCCGCCTCACCTCGGGCGGCAAGCTGATCGAAGGCATCTTCAAGGGCGAGACCATCAACACGCCGTCGATGCTGTGCGTCGAAGACTATCTCGACGCACTGCGTTGGGCGAAGTCGATCGGCGGCCTCGACGCGCTGGTCACCAGAGCGGATGCCAATGCCGCTGTTCTCGATCGCTTTGTCGGGAAATCTTCCTGGCTCGGCCATCTTGCCGTCGATCCGGCGACGCGTTCGAACACATCGGTCTGCCTTTCCTTTACCGACCGGCAAGTCGCTGCACTCGACGCCGACGGACAGGCTGCGTTCGCCAAGGCAATTGTCTCGGCGCTCGACAAGGAAGGCGTCGCCTATGACATCGGCGCCTACCGCGATGCACCGCCCGGGCTGCGCATCTGGTGCGGCGCGACAGTCGAGACCTCCGATCTCGAAGCGCTGCTGCCCTGGCTCGACTGGGCCTTTGCCGCGCAAAAGGCGTCGCTGAAGGCAGCCGCCTGAGTTTTCCTGTGGCGGCTCTCGGGCCGCCCACCCCCAAACGGATCAAATCCTAATTGAAGGAGGCCGCCATGGCGCCCCGCGTTCTCGTCTCAGACAAACTTTCCACCACCGCCGTGCAGATCTTCAGGGATCGCGGCATCGAGGTCGACTATTTGCCGGATATCGGCAAGGACAAGGAAAAACTGCTCGAAGTGATCGGCCAGTACGATGGGCTGGCCATCCGCTCGGCGACCAAGGTCACGGAGAAGCTGATCAATGCCGCGACCAGGCTGAAGGTCGTGGGCCGCGCCGGCATCGGCGTCGACAATATCGACATCCCGGCGGCGAGCCGCAAGGGCATCATCGTGATGAACACGCCCTTCGGCAATTCGATCACCACCGCCGAGCATGCGATCGCCATGATCTTCGCGCTGGCCCGCCAGATACCGGAGGCCAACGCCTCGACCCATGCCGGCAAATGGGAAAAGAACCGCTTCATGGGTGTCGAAATCACCGGCAAGACGCTCGGCATCATCGGCTGCGGCAATATCGGCTCGATCGTCGCTACGCGCGGCGTCGGCCTGAAGATGCATGTCATCGCCTTCGATCCATTCCTGTCGGACAGCCGCGCCGAGGAGCTTGGTGTCGAAAAGGTCGAGCTCGACGAGCTGTTCGCCCGCGCCGACTTCATCACGCTGCACACACCGCTGACCGACAAGACGCGCAACATCATCGACGCCGCGGCGATCGCCAAAATGAAGACCGGTGTGCGCATCATCAATTGCGCGCGTGGCGGGCTGGTCGTCGAGGCCGACCTGATCGCGGCACTGAAAAGCGGCAAGGTGGCAGGCGCCGGCATCGACGTGTTCGAGGTCGAACCGGCGGAGTATAATGAACTGTTCGGCATGGAAAATGTCGTGGCGACGCCGCATCTCGGCGCGTCGACCACCGAAGCGCAGGAGAATGTCGCCCTGCACGTCGCCGAGCAGATGTCCGACTATCTGATCAAGGGCGCCGTTTCCAACGCCATCAACATGCCGTCGATCACCGCCGAAGAGGCGCCGCGGCTGAAACCTTTCGTCAAGCTTGCCGAAGTGCTCGGCGCCTTTGTCGGACAGGTCACCGAGGATCCGATCAAGGAGGTCGAGATACTGTTCGACGGCTCGACCGCGACGATGAACACGCGCGCGCTGATCAGCGCCACCCTTGCCGGGCTGATCCGGCCGCAGGTCTCCGACGTCAACATGGTGTCGGCGCCGATCATGGTGAAGGAGCGCGGCATCATCGTCGCCGAGGTCAAGCGCGACAAGTCGGGCGTGTTCGACGGCTATATCAAGCTGACGGTCAAGACCGAGCACAGGACGCGCTCGATCGCCGGCACCTGCTTCTCGGATGGCAAGCCGCGCTTCATCCAGATCAAGGGCATTAATCTCGACGCCGAGGTTGGCCAGCACATGCTCTACACGACCAATGCCGACGCGCCCGGCATCATCGGTCTGCTCGGCACGGTCTGCGGCGAGAACGGCGTCAACATCGCCAACTTCCAGCTCGGCCGCAACCGGCCGGGCGGCGATGCCATTGCATTGCTCTATCTCGATGCGCCGTTCCCGGAAAACGTGTTGGCGCAGGTGCGCTCGCACAAGTCGATCGACTCCGCCAAGCGGCTGCATTTCGATGTCGGCGTAGCCTGAAACTCGGTCGCCCCGTGTGCAGCAGCACGCGGGGCGCTTCCACGGTCGTTGATGGATCCGCAGTGGAACGTCGCGGCGAGCGACTTCATTCAGCAGCGGATGTCGCCATCTTCCGCCCGCTGTATTCGGCGAGGCTGATGCCACCGAGCACCAGCGCGAGAGCCAGCGCCTGATAGAGCTGGAATGTCTCACCGACAATCAGCACCGACAGCAGCGTACCGAAGATCGGCACCAGATTGATGAACAGGCCGGCTCGGTTGGCGCCGATCAGCTCGTTGCCTCTGATATAGAAGATCTGCGAGATGACCGAAGCACCGATGGCGGTATAGAACGCGACCGCCCAGCCGCCGGCATCGGGGACGATGACCTTGCCGGCGGCAATCTCCCACAGGAAGAAAGGCAGCGATGTGATGAGTGCGGCAACCGACAGCGCCAGCATCAGGCTCTGCCAGCGGATGACCGGCTTCAGCCGCAACCCCACCGAATAGAAGGAGTAGCAAAGCACGGCGACCAGCATGATCGCGTCGCCGAAATTGAGATCCAGCCTGAGAAGCTGGCGTGGATCGCCATGGCTCGCCGTCACCGCGACACCGGCGATGGTCAGCACGACGCCAATGACCTGCACGCCATTGACGCGCAGGCGAAAGAACACAAAATTGGCGATGATGATGACGATCGGGATCGCCGCCTGCTCGATCGAGACGTTGATCGCCGTGGTGTAGTTGAGCGCCGTGTAGAAGATCGTGTTGAAGAAGGCGAAGCCGCAAGCGCCGAGCCCGCCAAGCAGCAACCAGTGCCTGCGCACCACCGGCCAGTCTTGGCGTAGCGTTCCCCAGCCGATCGGTAGCAGGATCAGAACCGCCAGCAGCCAACGCAGGAAGACGAGCGTCATCGGCGAGATATGACCGACCGCCAGCTTTCCGGCCACGGAGTTGCCGCCCCACAGCAAGGTGGTGAACAGCAGGAATAGGTAGGCGGCTCGATGCATCGTGACATTCCGGCCAGGCAGAGAGAAATGCGCGGTCGTTGCGGGCCTATTGCGGCAGCTCGCGCAAGTAAATGATGTCAAAGGCGAAAATTGTTGTGCCTCGGAGCGTTTTCGGCGGCAAAGAATGGTCGCGCTCGCCGGGTCTTGACGCTATAGAGCGACGTGCGTGCAATTGGACGCTACGCGTCGGAAGGCTCTAATCCTCGCGTCGTGCTTTTCCGAAAATCGATTCCGATTTTGGGGGCCGATGCGATAGAGGCCTATCGTTTCGAACTGTTTCAAGCTGCTCGTGCGGCGTCTCAAGGGAAAAGAAATATGGCCAATGTGGTGGTCGTCGGCTCGCAATGGGGCGATGAAGGCAAAGGCAAGATCGTAGACTGGCTGTCGGAGCGCGCCGATGTTGTCGTGCGCTTCCAGGGCGGCCACAATGCCGGCCACACGCTGGTCGTCGACGGCAAGGTCTACAAGCTGTCGCTGCTGCCGTCCGGCGTGGTGCGGCAAGGCAAGCTGTCCATCATCGGCAATGGCGTTGTCTTCGATCCGCACGCTTTCGTCGCGGAGGTTGCGAAATTGAAAGCGCAGGGCGTCGAGGTGACGCCGGACCGCCTGAAAATAGCCGAAAACACCGCGCTTATCCTGTCCTTGCACCGGGAGCTGGACGGATTCCGCGAGGACGCCGCTTCCAATTCTGGAACGAAGATCGGCACGACCCGTCGCGGCATCGGTCCCGCCTATGAAGACAAGGTGGGCCGGCGCGCGGTCAGGGTGATGGATTTGGCGGATTTGGAAACACTGCCCTTGAAAGTCGACAGGCTGCTGACGCACCACAATGCGCTGCGGCGCGGGCTCGGCCATGCCGAGGTCACGCATGAGGCGATCATGAGCGAGCTGATCTCGGTCGCCGACGAGATCCTGCCCTATATGGACCGCGTCTGGAAAATCCTCGACGACAAGCGCCGCGCCGGCGAGCGAATCCTGTTCGAGGGCGCGCAAGGCACGCTGCTCGATATCGACCATGGCACCTACCCGTTCGTCACCTCCTCCAACACCGTTGCCGGCCAGGCCGCTGCCGGGTCCGGTGTCGGCCCGGGCGCCATCGGCTATGTGCTCGGCATCACCAAGGCCTATACGACGCGTGTTGGCGAAGGCCCGTTTCCGACCGAGCAGAAGAACGAGATCGGCGAGTTCCTGGGCACGCGCGGCCATGAATTCGGCGTCGTCACCGGCCGTAAGCGCCGCTGCGGCTGGTTCGATGCCGTGCTGGTCCGCCAGGCTGTCGCCGTCAACGGCATCAAGGGCATTGCGCTGACCAAGCTCGATGTGCTCGATGGGCTGGACGAGATCAAGGTCTGTACCGGCTACCGCCTCGACGGCGAGGCGATCGATTACCTGCCGGCCAGCCAAGGCGCGCAGGCGCGCGTCGAACCGGTTTACGAGACGCTGGAAGGGTGGAAAGGCACCACCGCCGGCGCGCGCAGCTGGAACGACCTGCCGGCCCAGGCGGTGAAATACGTCCGCTACATCGAAGAGCTGATCGGCGCGCCGGTCGCACTCCTTTCCACCAGCCCTGAACGGGACGACACGATACTTGTGACCGATCCGTTTCAAGACTAGTTTCTCAGCCTTTCCGGGCATTGCGGCTGATTTGCGGGGGCCGGCCCAGAAACAAATGCAGGTCGACTGACGTATGGTAGATTTTGTTCCTATTCTGAAAAAGGCACTCGATAAACTCGGTGAGCCGTCGGCGGAAGTGCGCGCCAGGGTCTATGACAAGGCCCGTTCGTCAATCGCGAAACAACTCGCAGAGAAGGCCACGATGACGCCTTCCGATGTCGACCGGCAGATGCGTGTGCTGGAAGACGCCATCGCCAAAGTCGAGCGGGACTTCGCCAAGCCTGCGCCGCCACCCGACCCGCTGGCGGAACTGGAGGACATCTTCTCCTCCATCGACCGCAACAAGAACCAGTCCAGCCATGTCCGGCAGCCGGCAAAGACCGAGCCGCCATGGCAGCCGGCAAGGACTGAGCCGGCAAAGACGGAGCCAGCAAAGGCTGGGCCAGCATGGCAGCCTACGCCCGCCAAGGCGGCACCGAACTGGCAAAAGCCGCAGCCCGTCGCTCTTTCTCAGGAGCGCGCTGGTCCGCCGCCGCCCAATATGGATATTCCGACGGCCGATGACCAAGACGGCGTTTTTCGGGGCGACGACTTTTCCAACGACGGCGGCCCCGCGGAGGACAGGTTCCAGCGGCTCCATCCCGCCGAGCGCAGGCGCAGCTATGGCGGCGTGATCGTCGCCGCCATTGCCTTGCTGGTCATTGCCGGTGGCGGCTATGGCATCTGGCTGAACAAGGATGCGTTCGGCAGCATGCTCGGCCTCGACGAGACCAAAGCCGTCGCCACCGAACCGCTGGTAAAACCAGCCCCGGCCAAGCCGGTGGCCGATGCGGCCGTACCGGCCGCCGCGCCGCCGACGGAAGCCGGCGAAGGCGCGAAGTTCACGCAGCGCCTGACGCCCGAGGGCCACGAAGTCGATCCTGGCCCCGCGGCCGGGCAGGCGGGCATCGGCGAAGGCGAATCCGTCGCCGCACTGACCACGCCGCCGTCGGCCGCCCAAGCGCCGACCACCCCGGCACCCGCCGCGCCGACACCGGCCGCACCTGCCGATACGCAAGCCACGGCCAATGCTCCAGCGGTCGATGGCTCCGCTGCACCAACTCCCGCAACGCCGCCCGCCAATGGGGCAGCAGCGCCGGCCGATGCTGCGGCGCCCCCGACAGCGGCTGCCCCGCCGCCCGCGCCGGCAGCGGCACCAACGGCAGTTCCGCCGCAAGCCGCGTTGGCCGTCGGCCAGAAGGCGATCTTCTACGAGGAGCGCACCAGCACCGCTCAAGGCTCGGCCGAGCCCGGCAACATCGTCTGGTCACTGGTGCAGGAATCGCCCGGCGGCGACTTGCCACCCGAGCCGGCGATCAGGGCCGAAGCGACCATTCCGGGCAAGGATATCCAGTTGCGCATGACGATCCGTCGCAACACCGACCAGACGCTGCCGGCCAGCCATATTATCGAGATGATCTTCCTGACGCCTGAAGGCTTCGAGGGCGGCGGCGTCGACAACATCCTGCGTGTCGCCATGAAGGGGTCCGAGCAGGATGCCGGCAGTCCGCTGATCGGCATCCCGGCCAAGATCGCCGACGGGTTCTTCCTGGTTGCGCTCAACGATACCAAGGCGGATGAAGACGCCAATCTGACCTTGCTCAGGGGCCAGGACTGGATCGACGTGCCGGTCGTCTACAAGACCGGGCGGCGGGCGCTGCTCACCATGGAAAAGGGCATTCCCGGCGAGAAGGTGTTCGATGAGGCGCTGAAGGCCTGGCAGACAAAGACGGCGGGGTGAGGCCGGCTCGCCAGCCCAACGCCTCTTTGGCTCAGAAGCCTTGGAACAGCATGTCGAGCGCGCTCACGATCTCGTCGTGATGGCGAGAAAGATTTCCTTCGGCAACGGGCAATTCGGCGCTCATCAAGGCTGACATGAATTGAGTGACCATGACATGGTCCTTACCGTTGATTGTGAAGATAGGGTTTAAGCGGCGGCCCGGCACTGGCGCCTTGTTGGCGGGCATCAGCGGGACGACGACCTTGGTGTCGAGCCGTCCCAGAAGGTCGGATTGGACATCGAGAAGGTAACCGTCGTCTTCGGCACTCTGATAGAAATCATAACGCGCCATCAAAACAGCCGGTGCTTGGCCAAAGGCAAGCCGTTGCGCCTGACATAGTCATTGGAACTGTCGATCGCTCCCTTGTTTTCCTCCTGCCACCGGCGGCCTTTTTCGGCCGAAATCGCCTTGGCGATGCCCTCTTCAGCAGCGCGGGATATATTGATGCCCAACGCCTTGGCATCCTCGATCAATCGGGAGTCGATCGATGTATTAACCGACTTTCTCTGGGTTTTTGGATTCGATTGAAGCATGGAGCCGCTCCCATTTATGCGCATAATGTAGGCGCATATCAGCGTGCATGCAACCTGTCATCCCTCCATCTCTTCCCTTAGCATCTCGAGTTCCAGCCATTCCTCCTCGAGCGCTGCCAGTGTGACGCGCTCCTTGTCGAGCGCGGCAATCGTCTTCTGGAACGAGGCCGGGTCGCGCTCGTAATAGGCCGGATCGGCGATGTTGTTCTCCAGCCGCGAGATCGAGGCCGACACCGCTTCGATCTTTTTGGGTAAGGTTTCCAGCGCGAATTTCTGCTTGAACGACAGTTTCTTGGCCGGGCCCTTGGGAGCGGCCGCGTTGGTCCTGCTTGCAGCCATCGCCTCGCTGGTCTCTACCTTCGGCCGCGCCTTGCGGTCATCCAGCCTGGTGCCGCCGCGCTGCGCCAGCATGTCGGAATAGCCGCCGGCATATTCGATCCAGCGGCCGTCGCCATCCGGCGCGATGATGCTGGTCACGGTGCGGTCGAGGAAATCGCGATCGTGGCTGACCAGGATCACCGTGCCGGCAAAGCCGGCGACCAATTCCTGCAGCAGTTCCAGCGTCTCCATGTCGAGGTCGTTGGTCGGCTCGTCGAGCACAAGCAGGTTTGCCGGCCGCGCCAAGACGCGGGCGAGGATCAGCCGTGCCCGCTCGCCGCCCGAAAGCTCGCGCACCGGCGTGCGCGCCTGTTCCGGCTTGAACAGGAAGTCCTTCATGTAAGAGACGACGTGGCGCTGCTCGCCATTGATGACGAGGTTCTCGCCGCGACCGTCGGTGAGATACTGCGCCAGTGTCTCCTGCGGATCGACGGCCTCGCGCTTCTGGTCGAGCGTGGCGATCTCCAGATTGGTTCCGAGCCGCACCGTGCCTGCGTCCGGCTTCAATTCGCCGGTCAGCATCTTCAACAGCGTCGTCTTGCCGGCGCCGTTCGGCCCGACCAGGCCGACGCGATCGCCGCGCTGGATGCGGGTCGAGAATCCCTTGACCACAGTCAGATCGCCAAAGCTCTTCTCGATGTTCTTGGCTTCGATCACCAGCTTGCCGGATTCGGCGGCGTCGCTGGCTGTCATCGTCGCCGCACCCTCGGCGCCGCGATGACCACGAAAGCGCTGGCGCATGGTCTGCAACTCACCGAGCCGGCGCATGTTGCGCTTGCGCCGTGCTGTCACGCCATAGCGCAGCCAGTGCTCCTCGCGCACGATCTGGCGACCGAGCTTGTGCTGCTCGCGCTCTTCCTCCTCCAGCACCGTGTCGCGCCATTCCTCGAAAAAGGCAAAGCCCTTGTCGAGACGGCGGGTCTGGCCGCGGTCGAGCCAGATTGTGGCGCGCGACACGCGCTCGAGAAAACGACGGTCATGCGAGATGACGACCAGTGCCGAGGAGGTGCGGGCAAGCTCCTCCTCCAGCCATTCGATAACCGAAAGGTCAAGATGATTGGTCGGCTCATCGAGGAGGAGAATGTCGGGCTCCGGCGCCATGACGCGGGCGAGGGCGGCGCGCCGCGCCTCGCCGCCGGAGAGGTCGTTCGGCCGCTCCTCGCCGGTCAGGCCGAGATGCTCCATCAGATAGGTGGCGCGGTAGGGATCGTCGGCGGGTCCGAGCCCTGCCGAGACATAGGCGCGGACGGTCGCAAAACCTTCCATGTCGGGAATTTGCGGCAAGTAGCGGACGGTCGCCGAAGGCTGGCGGAAGACTTCGCCGTCCTGCGGCTCGATCAGCCCGGCGGCGATCTTGAGGAGCGTCGACTTGCCCGAGCCGTTGCGGCCGACCAGGGCGATCTTGTCGCCAGCAGAGGCCGTCAGGGCGGCACCGTCGAGCAGCGGCGTGCCGCCGAAGGTCAGCTTTATCCCGTCGAGATTGAGAAGCGGCGGCGCCATGTCAGCTTTCAGGTAGGGGAAAAGGATGCGCGAGCAGCAGCGCGCGGCCGCTGGCCAGCGCGATTTCCAGCCGGCCCCTGACCTCGTTGGAAATGGTCAGCGACGAGCCGAACGCGACCTCGACATGGTCGAGCGGCCATTTGGCACCGGTGACGCTCAGGCCGGCGAGATCGGAGAAGCCGAGCACCGAAAACAGTGTGCCGTCGGCATAGTCGAAGCGAGCCTTTCCCGGCAGCAACGGAATGCCTTCCTGTGCGCCGCTGGTCAAAAGCACTTCCGTCCCGCCTTCCGCCAGCCGGATGCTCAGCGCCAGATGCAGGAAGATGTGATCGGTGCGTTTGCCGCCGAAGGCGCCTGCGAGCACAAGGCTGGTCGCACCGCGTTCGAGTGCGGCGGCGATAGCGAGTTCACCGTCGGTCTTGTCCTTTTCGGCGGGAAACACCTGCCGTGGCACGGCCGCCAGATCCTCCGGCAAATCGGCAGGCACCGAATCGAAATCGCCGACCCAGAGTTCCGGCCTCAGGCCCAGCATGCGGGCATGGCCGATGCCGGCATCCGCAGCGATGACGCGCGAGCCTTCGACCTGGCGGTCGAGCAGCGGCGTGCGGATGAGATCGCCGCCAAGCAGGATGGTGAATGTGCTCATATCTCGTGGCCCTTACCAGCCCTGCCCCGGAAACGGAAGATGAAACGGCAGACGAAACGGAAGGCTGGGCTTTGGATGCCCGGCAAACTTCCGCTTGCGCAGCACTTCGGCCGGGCCTATGTGTCGCAACGCTCTAACGGGGTGCCGGACGCGATTTTCGCGGACCGGCTGAGAGGCAAGACTGCCAACCCGCTGAACCTGATCCGGTTTGTACCGGCGGAGGGATTAGACGTTTCGGACAGCCCGACGCCTCAATTCCTTTCAACGCGAACGAAGGAGGCGCCGATGCGCAGTTTTTTCCACTCTCTTGTCTCAATTGTCCTGTTTGCGGCATCCGCGCTCGCCCTGCCGGGGCAGGCATCGGCACAGGATAAGCTGACGGTCTATACCTATGAAAGCTTCACCGCCGATTGGGGTCCGGGACCGGCTGTGAAGAAGGCCTTCGAGGCCGAATGCAGCTGCGTCGTTGAATTCGTCTCGGTCGCCGACGGCGTCGCGCTGCTCAACCGTGTGAAGCTGGAAGGCGCCGCGACCAAGGCCGATATCGTGCTTGGCCTCGACACGAATTTGACGGCGGACGCCAAGGCAACCGGCCTGTTTTCGCCGCACGGCGCCGTGTCGGGCGTCAGCGTCCCGGGAGCCTGGAGCGACGATATTTTCGTGCCGTTCGACTATGGCTATTTCGCCGTCGTCTACGATACCGAAAAACTGAAGAGCCCGCCGAAAAGCCTCAGGGAATTGGTCGAGGGCGATGCCGGCGACAAGATCGTCATCCAGGATCCGCGCACCTCGACGCCGGGCCTTGGCCTGCTGTTGTGGGTCAAGTCGGTCTATGGCGACAAGGCGCCCGAAGCCTGGGCCAAGCTCAAGGCGAAGGTGCTGACGGTGACGCCAGGCTGGAGCGAGGCCTACGGCCTGTTCACCAAGGGTGAGGCGCCGATGGTGCTGTCCTACACCACCTCGCCGGCCTACCACATGGTCGCCGAAAACACCGAGCGCTACCAGGCGGCGTCCTTCGAGGAGGGCGAATATCTGCAGATCGAGGTTGCGGGGATCACCACCAAGGGCGCGAAGAACCCGCTGGCGGAAAAGTTCATTGCCTTCATGACCGGACCGAAATTCCAGGATGTCATTCCCGAAACCAACTGGATGTTCCCGGCCGGCAAGACCGACAAGCCGCTCAACCCGGCGTTCGACAAGCTTGTCAAACCGACCAAGACCTTGCTGTTCAGCCCGGAGGAAGTCGCGGCCAACCGCAAGGCCTGGGTCGATGAGTGGCTTGCGGCGATGAGCAAGTAGGATTCCATATGGTGTTCGTTCCCGACCTCAACCGCACCCATCGTCAAGCTGGGTAGCGCGAAATGCAGGCTCGCCGTCCTGACTCCCGCGTCACTGCCGGCGTCGTCGCGCTCGCCGCCATCGCGCTGCTGATCGGCGGGGCATTCGCCGGGCTGGTCGTCGAAGCCACACGCGACCCGTCCGGCGCCGCCTCCGCTTTCGATTCCTATCTCTTGCGCGTCGCCCGTTTCACGCTCTGGCAGGCAGTCCTTTCGACCCTGCTCTCCGTTGCACCGGCGCTGTTCGTCGCGCGCGCCCTGTCGCGGCATCCACAGTTTCTCGGGCGAGGCTTTATCCTGCAGCTTTTCGCTCTGCCGCTGGCGCTGCCGGCCATTGTTGCCGCACTCGGTGTCCTGGCGCTCTACGGCCGTGCCGGGTATTTTGCCGGCACGCTGGGCGCGCTAGGCGGCCAGAGCTGGCCCGGCATCTACGGCCTGTCGGGCATCCTCGTTGCCCATGTCTTCTTCAACCTGCCGCTGGCAACGCGGCTGTTCCTGGAAGCATTGCAGACCGTGCCGGCCAACCAATGGCGGCTGGCGAGCCAGCTTGGCATGGGCGCTGCGCCGGCCTTTCGGCTGATCGAATGGCCGCCGCTGCGTGCGGCCCTGCCGGGCATCGCCGGGCTCGTTTTCATGCTGTGCATCACCTCCTTCACCATCGTGCTTACGCTCGGCGGCGGACCCAGCGCGACGACGCTGGAGGTTGCCATCTACCAGGCGCTGCGTTTCGACTTCGACCCGGCGCGGGCGGTGACGCTGACCTTGTTGCAAATTGCGCTGACCTTCGTGGTCGTGCTGGCACTGACGCGGCTCGGCGCCAATGTGACCGGCGACGCCAATCTGCCGGTGGCGCCGCGCCGGTATTTTTCAGCCGGTGCGGCCGAGACCGTGCTGAACGCGCTGGTGATCGGGCTGGCATTGCTGTTTGTCGCCGGGCCGATGGCGGCGACGCTGGCAGCCGGGCTTGGCGCCGATCTCGGCCGCCTGGCCGGCGAGAGCGCGGTGCGGCAAGCGACGGCGACCAGTGGCGTGCTCTCCCTCCTGTCGGCGATGCTCTCTGTGGCGTTGTCGCTGTCGCTGGTCATGGCGCGCCGGGCGCTGGCGCTCACCCGGCGGACAGGCCGGCGGACACTGCTCGAACATCTGGCCGACACCGGTGCGGGGTTCGTCCTGGTGGTGCCGCCCATTGTCATCGGCGCCGGCTGGTTCCTGCTCTTGCGCACCGTCAGCGATGTCTTTGCGATCGCCCCCGTCATGGTCGTTGCGGTCAATGCGGTGATGGCGATGCCGTTCGCCATCCGCGCCATCCGCCCTGCCTATGACGCGGCAAGCGAACGCCACGAACGGCTCTGTGCACAGTTTGGTATCTCGGGCTGGAACCGGTTGCGGCTGGTCGACTGGCCGTCGCTGCGGCGGCCGCTAGCCACCGGCTTTGCTTTCGCCATGGCGCTGTCGCTCGGCGATCTCGGCGTCATTGCGCTGTTCGGCAGCGATTCCGTGCAGACCTTGCCCTATCTGCTGCTGGCGCGCATGGGCAGTTACCGCACCGAGGATGCGGCCGGGCTGGCGCTGCTGCTCGGCCTTGTCTGCCTGGCGCTGGTGCTGGCCGCGGACTGGCTGGGAAGGAGGGAGAAATCATGATGCCGATCAGCCCGGAACGGTCCATTTCGGTGGAAAAAGGCGCAGCCGTGCGGCTCGACAAGGTCTCGTTCAGCTATGGTGAAACGCCGCTTACATTCGATGTCGATTTCCCGCCGTCGGAAATCACCGCCATCATGGGGCCGAGCGGGTCGGGAAAGTCGACGCTACTCAATCTGGTGGCCGGTTTCGAGGCGCCGCGGTCGGGCCGCGTGCTGATCGGCGGCGCCGACGTCAGCACTGCGCCGCCTTCAGCGCGGCCGGTATCGATGGTGTTCCAGGAAAACAACCTGTTTGCCCATCTATCCGTCGAGCAGAATGTCGGGCTCGGCCGTTCGCCTTCGCTCAGGCTGAGCGAGGCTGACCGCGCCGCAATCTCCGCAGCGCTGAAGCGCGTCGGCCTTTCCGGCAAGGAAAGCCGGCTGCCGCGCGAACTCTCCGGCGGCGAGCGGCAGCGGGTCGCACTCGCCCGGGTCCTGGTGCGCGACCGGCCGGTGCTGTTGCTCGATGAGCCGTTCGCTTCGCTGGGACCGGCACTGCGCGACGACATGCTCGACCTGGTGGCCGACGTCCATTCGGAGCAGCGCATGACGGTGCTGTTCGTCACGCACCAGCCGGACGATGCGCGCCGTATCGGCCAAAACATGGTTTTCCTGGATGGTGGCACGGTTGCCGCGACGGGCGCCGCCGCCGATTTTTTCGTCGAGGCTGGACCGGAGGCATTCCGACGCTATATCGGCTCGGGTCCGTTTGCGGCTGGATCACGAGATGTTGCCCGGAAGCGGACATAATTTATGGTCAAACCGGCGCAAGGCGAAGCGGCGCTTGCTTGCCATGGTCGAGGTAGTGTGGCTAGGTCCGCCAGGAGTTGGTCCGGCTTAGACCGTGATTTGCCCTTGCTGCCTCGTATCTGTCGGACGCACGAAGGACGCCGTAGCACTTGATTTTGCGCGTGATGCTTTCCGGAAATCGCGCCCGATTTTCGCGGTCACGTCCCAGGACTTGAAAGGAAGCCGATCTGCCGACCGGCATCGACAATCGGAGGGTGAAACCGCTGGCTCGCTTTCTGGCGCTGGCCGGTCTTGCCTTGGCGCTGGCAAGCTGCCAGATGTTCACGCCTCCCGACGTGCAGGAATCGGGCTTCCAGCCCTCCGACAAGCCGATCACGGTCGACAATGTCGCCGCCAACAGCAAGCTCGCCCAACTGGCGAAGGCGCAGCACCCGCGCATCCTTGCCACCTATGGCGGTGAGTATTCTGACCCCAAGCTCGAGCGCATGGTGGCCAAGATCGTGGGCAGACTGACCGTGGTGTCGGCCAACCCGACCCAGACCTACCGCATCACCATCCTCAACTCGCCCAACGTCAATGCCTTCGCGCTGCCGGGCGGCTATCTCTACATCACCCGCGGCCTGCTGGCGTTGGCCAACGATTCGGCCGAGCTTGCCGCCGTCATTGCGCATGAGATGGGCCACGTTACGGCTAACCACGGCCTGCAGCGCCAGCAGCTGGAAGCGGAAGAGGGGTTGGCGACCAAGGTCGTTTCGGACGTGCTCGGCGACAACCCGACGGCCAAGGCGGCGCTGATCCGCGGCAAGCTGAGGCTGGCCCAGTTCTCGCGTAATCAGGAGCTGGAGGCCGACGCCATCGGCATCAAGTCGATCGGCGAAGCCGGTTTCGACCCCTACGCCGCCGGCCGCTTCCTGCAGTCGATGTCGGCCTATACCGATTTCCGCTCGATCAGCGGCGCCACCGACGCCAGCCTCGACTTCCTGGCGACGCACCCCAACACGCCGCAGCGTATCGATCTCGCGCAGCGCCACGCCCGCCAGTTCGGCGCGCCCGGTGTCGGGTCGCGCGACCGCGATTCATTCCTTGCCGGCGTAGACGGGCTGCTTTACGGCGACACGCCGGAGGAAGGCTATGTGCGCGGTGAAACCTTCCTGCATCCTGGCCTCGGCGTGTCGTTCTCGGTGCCTAACGGCTTTATCATCGACAATTCGGCGGCGGCGGTGACGGCGACAGGCCCGGGCGACATGGCAATCCGCTTTGACGGTGTTTCGATCGACAAGGACCGCTCGCTGACCGACTACATCCGCAGCGGCTGGGTCGCTGGCCTCGACGAGAGCAGCGTTCGCCAGGAGACGATCAACGGCAACGAAGCCGCAACCGCGCATGCCGGCGCCGATGGCTGGCAATTCGACATTGCGGTGATCCGCGCCGGCGGCCAGGTCTACCGCTTGCTGACCGCTGCACCGTCGGCCAGCACCTCGCTGAGCACGGTGGCGCGCTCGGTCAGCGGCTCGTTCCGCATCCTGAGTGCTGCCGAGAAGGCAGCGCTGAAGCCGCTGCGTATCCGCATCGTCACGGTGCAGCCCGGCCAGACGATGGGCTCGCTGGCCGCACAGATGGTCGGCGTCGACCGCAAGCTGGATCTGTTCAGGGTGCTCAACGCGCTGTCGCCGGGTGCCGCCGTTTCGGCCGGCGACAAGGTCAAGATCGTCACCGACAAATAGCAGCCGACGCGGTTCAGGCTGCGAGAAATTCCGGATTCTGCTTTACCAGCGCCGCCTTGAGTTTTTCCATGGCGCGCGCCTCGATCTGGCGGACGCGTTCCTTGGAGATGCCGAGTGTTTCGCCGAGTGCTTCGAGCGTCGCGCCTTCGTCGCTCAGCCGGCGCTCCTCGATAATCCTGAGCTCGCGCGCATTGAGCGCGCCGAGTGCCGTCCTCAGCCACACCGAGCGGCGTTCGACATCGATCGTGTCGCCGACGACCTCATCGGGCAGCGGGTCATCCGAAACCAGGAACTCCATCCGCTCGGTTGCGCCCGCGTCGTCGGCAAGCGGCGTATTGAGCGAACTGTCGGGTGCCGAAAGGCGGGAATCCATCATCGCCACATCGGCCTCCGATACCCCGAGAGCCGCCGACACTTCGCGGTAGAGCGTGGCATTCGACGTCTGCTCGGCGCCGTTTGCCAGGCGGGCGCGCAGGCGCCGCAGGTTGAAGAACAGCGCCTTTTGCGCCGAGCTGGTGCCGCCGCGCACGATCGACCAGTTGCGCAGGATATAGTCCTGCATCGAGGCCCGGATCCACCAGGTCGCATAGGTCGAGAACCGCACCTCGCGCTCGGGCTCGAAACGGGCCGCTGCCTCCAGCAGTCCGACATGGCCTTCCTGGATCAGGTCGCCCAGCGGAAGGCCGTAGTGGCGAAACCGCGACGCCATGGAAATGACCAGCCGCATATGCGCGACGGTGATGCGGTGCAGCGCCTGCTGGTCATTATTTTCCTTCCAGCGCAGCGCCAGGAGATGCTCTTCGTCACGTTCCAGATAAGGGGCTTTCATCGCCGCGCGAACCATGGTCCGTCCTGCACTGTCTTCCATCATGCCGCGCTCCTGTTTCAGGCGTTGCGGTGCGATCGAATCGTGAGTTGGCGCCGATGGTTGAAATGGCGGCGCCGCGCCCTACAACAGCGAAGAACGTGCCATGCGGGGGAATGTTCCCCCGGACTGTCATGTCGATTGCGCTGTTCCAGGCGATTCGCCACCGGCCCTGACTCAGCCGGATGGCGTCGGGAGATGCTGGTTGAGAATGGGATTTCAAGGGCGCGAGATTTTTGAAATCTAGTTTCTTATTCCGGCATCGCGCATATGTCATTTTCCGGCACTCGCAATGACGCCGGACATCGGCCAAGGACGGGATCACAGAAAAATGAAATGGCTCAAATCGCTCATTATCGCCGGGACGCTGCAGGTTCTGGCCATCGCCGCCGGTCATGCCGGCGCCAATCTCGACCAGATCAAGCAGTCCGGCGTCTTCAAGGTCGGCACGGAAGGAACCTATGCGCCCTTCACCTATCATGATGCTTCCGGCGCGCTGGTTGGCTTCGACGTCGAGATCGCGCGGGCCATCGCCGAGCGCCTCGGCGTCAAAGCCCAGTTCCTCGAAGGCAAATGGGACGGGCTGATCGCCGGTCTCGACGCCAACCGCTACGATGCCGTCATCAACGAGGTCGGCATCACCGAAGCGCGCAAGGCCAAATATGACTTTTCGGATCCCTACATCGCCTCCAAGGCAGTGCTGATCGTGCGTGGCGACAACACCGATATCAAGAGCTTCGCCGATCTCAAGGGCAAGAAGGCGGCGCAGTCGCTGACTTCGAATTTCGGCAAGCTGGCTGAAACCAACGGCGCCGAACTCGTCGGCACCGACGGCTTCGATCAGTCGATCCAACTGCTTCTCACCGGCCGCGCCGACGCCACCATCAACGACAGCCTGTCCTTCCTCGATTTCAAGAAGCACAAGCCAGACGCCAATGTGAAGATTGCCGCGCAGGAGGAAAACGCCGACTATTCCGGCGTCATCGTGCGCAAGGGCGATCCGGAACTGGTGGCCGCCATCAACAAGGCGCTGGCCGACATCAAGGCCGACGGCACCTACCAGAAAATCGCCGACACCTATTTCGGCCAGGACGTTTCGAAGTAAAACGGCTTTCTCGTGTGGGCCGAACGCCGGCCCGCGTCGTTCGTATCGCGGCGAGCTGTCTTTGACGGCCCGCCGCTTTCGCGTGATATGAGCGACGGCAATCTGGCAAGGAGGAGCTTAGTGCCGCACTGGCTGCAATTGATGCTGGAATCCCTGCCTACGCTGCTGTGGGCTGCACTGATCTTCACCGTGCCGTTGACGCTGCTGTCGTTTGCGTTCGGTCTTGTCCTCGGCCTGGTCGTGGCGCTTGTCCGGCTGTTCGGCCCCAAACCCCTGGTCGCCGTGGTCCGCTTCTACGTCTGGATCTTCCGCGGCACGCCGCTTCTCGTGCAACTGTTCCTTATCTTCTATGGCCTGCCATCGGCCGGCATCCTGCTCGACGCCTTTCCGGCAGCACTGATCGGCTTCACCTTGAACATCGGTGCATATTCGTCGGAAATCATCCGCGCCGTCATCGGTTCGGTGCCCAAGGGCCAGTGGGAAGCGGCCTATTCGATCGGCATGACCTGGGCCCAGGCAATGCGGCGCACCATTCTTCCACAGGCGGGGCGCGTCGCGGTGCCGCCGCTGTCCAACACCTTCATCTCGCTGGTCAAGGACACTTCGCTCGCCGCCGCCATCACCGTGCCGGAGATGTTCCAGGCAGCGCAGCGCATCGTCGCTACCACCTATGAGCCGCTGATCCTCTATGTCGAGGCAGCGGCCCTCTATCTGGTCATGAGCTCCGTGCTGTCGGCCTTGCAGGCGCGGCTGGAAAAACGGCTCAACCGTTATGGCGGCTTCCTGGAGGCGCGCGCATGATCGGCCTCACCAACATTGAAAAGCGCTTCGGCGACAATCTCGTGCTGAAGGGCGTGACCGTCACCATCGAGGAAGGCAGCGTCACGGCGCTCGTCGGGCCATCGGGCGGCGGGAAAAGCACGCTTTTGCGCTGCATCAACCTGCTCGAGCTGCCGACTTCAGGCACGGTGCGGATCGGCGACGATGCACTCGAATTCCACCCTGGCGGCAGGGTCTCGACCAGGGATATTCAGCGGCTGCGGCTGCAGACCGGCATGGTGTTCCAGAATTTCCAGTTGTTTCCGCATCGCACTGCGATCGAGAACATCATGGAGGGGCTGGTGACGGTGCTGAAATGGCCCAAGGAAAGGGCGCGCCAACGGGCGCTCGCCCTGCTCGAAAAGGTCGGCATGGCGCACAAGGCCGATGCCTGGCCGGCGACCCTGTCAGGCGGCCAGCAGCAGCGCGTGGCGATTGCCCGGGCGCTGGCGCCTTCGCCGAAAGTCCTGCTCTGCGACGAGCCGACCTCTGCGCTCGATCCGGAACTGGCGCAGGAGGTGGTCGACGTGCTCGGCAAGCTCGCCAGCGAGGGCACGACCATGGTGATGGCGACGCATGATCTGCGGCTCGCCTCGAAGATCGCGCGGGAAGTGGTGTTCCTCGATGCCGGCAACATCGTCGAACAAGGCCCGGCCGCGGTGCTGTTCAGCAACCCGGAACGCCAGCGGACCAAGCGGTTTATCGCCACGCTGAAGCAGGAGGCGGAAAGGGAGGGCGGTCGCGAGAGCTAGAACGGCCATCGCCAGTCAGCCAAATAGAAAAGTCAGCTAAAACAAAAAACCCGGCGCGAGGCCGGGTCTTTCTGAATTCGAAGGCGAGAAAAAATCAGGCAGCTTCTTCCTGCTCGGCTTCCTCGTTGTCGGCCTTGGCGCCGCGCTTCGGACCCTTATTGAGGTTCACCTCGATGAGGCGCACCGCTTCGGTCTCCGACATGCGGTTGACGGCCGCGATCTCACGGGCCATGCGGTCAAGCGCCGCCTCGTAGAGCTGGCGCTCGGAATAGGACTGCTCCGGCTGGTTGTCGGCGCGATAGAGGTCGCGCACCACTTCCGAGATGGAGATCAGATCGCCGGAGTTGATCTTGGCATCATATTCCTGGGCGCGGCGCGACCACATGGTGCGCTTGACGCGGGCGCGGCCCTGCACGACCTTCAGCGCGCGCTCGACATAATCCTCTTCCGACAGCTTGCGCATGCCGATCGAGGTCGCCTTGGCGACCGGCACCTTGAGGCGCATCTTGTCCTTCTGGAAGTCGATGACGAACAGCTCCAGCTTGTGGCCCGCGACTTCCTGCTCATCGATCGAGACGATCTGGCCGACACCATGCGCCGGATAGACGATGTACTCGCCGGTCTTGAAACCGTGGCGCGCTGCGGTGGACTTCTTCTGCGGGGTGATCGTTGCCATTACGCCCTGAACTCCTTGTTGTGGTACCGGCATCGTGCCGGCCCGAACTCGTGCGACCGGGGTGACCGGTCCTTAGCCACACAACGATGAACTCACCGGAAAGGCCAGGACCGGCAAATCGCAACATTGCGACCGCCTGCCCCAGATCGCTCTGGTCCGGATTGAGAAATTCACCTTTCAGTGATTTGGGGCGTTTGCGCCATAAATCGACGTTGTGTCACCGGCATGTTTGGTTTGATATAACACAAAAAGTCGGGAGAATCAAGGTTTTGCTGCACGCGCGAAGGCCATGCGCCGTCGCCGCCTGTCAAGGCAGTTAATGTATCACGTCTGTTACGCGGCGTCAGGCCGCCGCAGCCGGCAGGCTCGTCAATCGCCTTCGCCGGGCTCCGGGGAGAAATATTTCTCGAACTTGCCAGTTTCGCCATCGAAGTTTTTAGCGTCGGCCGGCGGCTCCTTCTTGGCGGTGATGTTAGGCCATTTCTCGGCATATTCGGTGTTGATCTGCAGCCATTTGTCGAGGCCCGACTCGGTATCGGGCTTGATCGCATCGGCCGGGCATTCCGGTTCGCAGACGCCGCAATCGATGCACTCGTCCGGGTGGATGACGAGCATGTTCTCACCTTCGTAGAAGCAGTCGACCGGACAGACCTCAATGCAGTCCATGTATTTGCATTTTATGCAATTGTCGGTCACGACATAGGTCATTGGTCGGCTCCGGGACGTCCCATTTTGTTGGGCTTTTTTGGTGAGGTAACGCCTTTGTCCGCTGGTGGCAAGGGCGGCCCTTGCCAGCGGTGCCGCGGTTTCCGGAATGGAATTCCAGAGGGCCGGCAAAGCGGACGTTCGAGTTTGCTCAATCGTCGCCGAGCAGGTGGTCGGTCTGGCGGCGTTCTTTCTTCGTCGGGCGGCCGCTGCCGGCCTCGCGCAACGGCGGCACCGCATCGGGAAGCGCCTCGCCCTTGGGCGCGGGGGGCGGCGACATGTCCTCGTAGAGCAGGCGGGCCTCTTCGGCCGGGCCACGCCGTACGCCGGTGCCAAGGACTTTCCAGACGAAGATCCGCCGCTCCAGCGTGATGGTCAAAACGTCGCCCGGCCGGACCGTATCGGAGGCCTGCGCTGCTTTGTCGCGATTGATGCGGACCCGTCCGGCGACGACCAGCTTGGCTGCCAGCGTGCGCGACTTTACCGCGCGCGAGAAGAACAGCCACTTGTCGATGCGCTGGCGGGCATCAGTGACCATCGGACGAGCAGCTTACTTCTTCAGCTGGTCGCGCAACGCGGCGAGCTTGGCGAAGGGCGAGTCCGGATCGAAGCGGACCGGGCGTTCCTCACGCGGCTTTGGCTGGAAGGCGGGCTTTGCGCCTTGGGCGCCGCCTTTGCCGTCCTGTCGGCCACCCTTCCAGTCGGGCCGGTTTTCGCGCCGGTCGGGGCGTTCGCCTTGCGGCTTGCTTGCGCGCTCTGCCGCCTCGCCTTGCGGCCTCGGCTTGAACTTGCTGCGGTCGAAGCGCGGCTTGCCGGCGCCGTCGCGCTGGTCGTGGCGCCCCTGACGGGCAGGCCCGTCGCCCGGCGTCGGTTGCGCGCCGGCATCTACCGGCGCATCGCTGCGGCCGCCCGGCGCAGCTTGACCATTGCGCGCACGATTGTCCCGATGATTGTCCCGGGGGCGGTTGTCATGCTGGCGATGACGTGGGCGCTGGTCGAAACGAGCCTGCCGCCACAACAGGATGGGTTTTGGCTCCTCGGCTTCTGGAGCAGCTTCGCCGGCGACGGCTTCCGCCGTTGCTGCAGGTTCGGGGGGCGATGCTTCCGTAGTTTCGAAAACCGGCGGCTCTGCCGGTGCCGTAGCCTCAGTTTCCGCCCCAAGTTCCGCCCTTGGCTCAGCCGCTGGTTCCGCAGGCGCTTCAGCAGTCGCCTCGGCGGCGGGCCGGGCCTCTTGCGTGACTTCTGCCGCAGCTTCTGGGGCTGGAGCTTCCGCGACAGGCTCTGCCGCCGCTTCGGTCGCGGCTTCGGCTGCTGCCTCCGCAACTGGGGTCGCATCCGACACTGGCTCGGAAACCTCCGCCGGCGGCTCTGCCGCGGCAGATGCTTCCGCCATCCTCGCCTGCTCGGCTCGCGCAGCCTCTTCCGCCGCCTGCTTTGCAGTGGCAGCGTCACGCGCGGCACTGTCCTGTGCTTCGAGCCGCGCCTTGACCTCGGCTGCCGGTTTGGCATCGGCGCGATAGCCGAGTCCCTTCAGGATTTCTTCCATGTCGTCGGCGGTGGCGCCGAGGATCGACATCATCGGCGGCGTCACCATGAAGGATTGGCCGTCATAGGCGCCGTCGGGGCGAGGGCCGAGGCCCGGCTTCCAGTTGGTCGCCGGCCGGATCAGGTCGGCCAGTCGTTCGAGAATATCGACGCGTACGGCACGCCGGCCAAGATTGCGGTAGCCGGCAAGCTTGTAGAAGGTCTTGTCGAATGTGGGATCGATGACCACCGAGGTGCGGCCGGAGGCCAGTGCGTGAACGACATCGCCGAAGCCGGGCTTGTCCTTGCCGTCGTTCCTCAGTGCCCACAGCAGCGTTATCAGCCCGGCCGGCGCCGGTTTGATCAACGCCGGCACGAAGACATGGTAGGCGCCGAAGCGCACGCCGAGACGGCGAAGCGCCGCGCGGCCTTCCTGGTCGAGCGACTTCATCTCGTCGGCAATGTCGCGACGGTTGATGAGGCCGAAATGCTCGACAAGCTGGAAAGCGATGCCGCGGCCGATGCCGGTGATCTGCTCGGCATTCTTGAGATCAACCAGCGGCTTCAGCAGGGATTCGATCTGGAAATTGACGAAGCGCTCGGCGCGCGCCGCAACCTTGTCGCGGGCCGGGCCGGTGAGTTGCTCGTCGGCGAGCAGAACGAGACGCGGCTTCAAAGCGTCTTCGCCGGCAACCAGCGTGCCGATCGGGGCGCCGATCCAGCGCAGCGTGCCATCCGAACCCAGCGCAATGTCGCCATTGGCAGAGGCGCCGAAGCGCTCGGCCCGCGCCTCGAACTCGGCGGCAAGCGCCTTCTGCGCCGCCGCCCGCACTGCCTTGGCATCCTCGCCGCCGGCGCTCTGGTCGGCGGTGAAGCGGAAACCCTGCAACTCGCCGACGTGATGGCCTTCGACGAGGACGGTTCCGGTTGGGCTGATTTCGGCTTCAGGCATCGTGTTTTCTCTAAGGCGCCGCATGAGGACGGAAGTCCTGCGGTCTACAAAACGTTTCGTCAACCGCTCATGCAGCGCATCCGACAATCTGTCTTCGATTTCGCGCGTCTTTTCCTGCCAGTGTGCCCGATCGGCCAGCCAGCCGGGCCGGTTGGAAACGAAGGTCCATGTGCGGATCTGGGCAATCCTGTGCGATAGCGTGTCGATGTCGCCTTCGGTGGTGTCGGCACGGCGCACCTGCTCGGCCATGTAGTTCTCGTCGACATGGCCGTGCCTGGCAAGGTCCATGTAGATGGAGGCGATCAAGTCGGCGTGCTGGGCCGGCGCAATCTTCCTGTAGTCGGGCAGCGCGCAGGCTTCCCACAGCAGCGCCACGCGCCTGGCATCGGTGGTGAGTGCCCGGACATCCTCGTCGCGCGACAGATGCTCGAGCGCCTGCGCGTCTACTGCCGGCAGTGCGCGCGTCAGGCCTTCGACCGGGGCGTTGGTCTCGATCGAGCGCTTCAGCGCATCGAGGTTGGCGAAATCGAAATGCGCGGTGCGCCACTGCAACACTTTCACCGGGTCGAAATCATGTGCCTCGATCTTCTTGACGAGTTCCTCATCCAGCGGATCGACCTGGCCGGTGACGCCGAAGGTGCCGTCGCGCAGATGCCGGCCGGCGCGGCCGGCAATCTGGCCGAGCTCGGCCGCCGTCAGGTTGCGGTACTGGTAGCCGTCGAATTTACGGTTCTGGGCGAAGGCGACGTGGTCGAGGTCGAGGTTGAGGCCCATGCCGATGGCGTCGGTCGCGACGAGGTAGTCGACGTCGCCCGATTGGAACAGCGCCACCTGGGCGTTGCGGGTGCGCGGGCTGAGTGCGCCGAGCACGACGGCGGCACCGCCCTGCTGGCGGCGGATCAGCTCGGCGATGGCATAGACCTCGTCGGCGGAGAAGGCGACGATCGCGGTGCGCCGCGGCAGGCGGGTCAGCTTCTTCGAGCCGGCATAGGCAAGATGCGATAGCCGCGGCCGGGTCACCACCGACACGCCTCGCAGCAGGCGCTGCAGGATGCCGTGCATGGTGGCCGCGCCCAGTAGCAGCGTCTCCTGGCGGCCGCGCAGATGCAGGATGCGATCGGTGAAGATGTGGCCGCGTTCGAGATCGCCGGCAAGCTGGACCTCGTCGATGGCCACGAAGGCGGCGTCGGTCTCGCGCGGCATCGCTTCCACGGTGCAGACCGAGTATTTCGCGCCAGCCGGCTGGATCTTTTCCTCGCCGGTGATGAGCGCAACCTTATGGGCGCCGACCTTCTCGCAGACGCGCGTATAGACCTCGCGGGCAAGCAGCCTGAGCGGCAGGCCTATGACGCCGCTTTCATGCGCCACCATGCGTTCGATGGCGAGATGGGTCTTGCCGGTGTTGGTCGGGCCGAGCACGGCCGTCACGTCTCGACCCGACAGGATCAGCGGTTCAGTGTGTTTCGGATGGATGTTCATCGGCCTGGAAATAAGGCTCTCTGCCTCGCATTGTCGGGAGCGCGCCCATATTGGCCGCGTATGACAGGCGACACATAGGGATTTCGGGCGCGAAGCGAAAGCGGAATGTGCCGAGGGCGGGCCGATTGGTCGCTTCAAAGCCAAAAATCTGTTCCCGATTAACAGTTGGAACGAGTCTGGAACGAATCAGCGACGAATCACTGACTCGCGCTGATTCAGGTTTTGTTCACGGCTACATCTGGGCTTTCTGCCGGCGAATCTCACCACATGCTGAATCACGGAAACTGGCCCGATTCATGCAGGCGGCATCCAAGCCAGCACCACGGTTAACCTTTGCTGGTGAATGATCGTGGCCGGCCAACCTGCTTCGCGCAACATTATGAAATTATTGATGTTTCCTAATGCGCTTTAATCATTTCGAGGGTGTTTTCAGCTCTCGCCGTTAACGTTCCGCTCAAAGCCGGAACGAATCGGCGACGAATCAGAGATAGGCGAAGTTTCTTGGTTTGTTCACCGCAACATGTTGTGTTGTGAACAGCTTTTCCACCGAGAATCCACAGGCTGCTGGGCGGTTTTTGCACAGGCTGCGCAGCGGCCGTTAACCTTTGTGTACTGGTTCGGCACACGCGGCATCATGGCCATCGGGTCGACGCGCTTAGTGCGTGAGGCTCAGAACTCGGCCAACCATGCCGAATGGCTTGTTCAGGATACGTCCGCTCCGACGGCATATCGCTGCAATGTGGGGCCAACGTTCTGGATGATTTCGTCTTGAGACAGGGCGACGACCGGCGGAAGCCGCAGCAGGTACCGGCACATCGCCAGTCCCAGCAACTGGCTGGAAATGAGCCCGGCGCGCCGGCCCGCATCGGCGGGATCAGCGACCGCCGCAACCAGTGGCCTCACCTGGTTGGCAAATACATCGCGCAACTTTTCGGCGGCAAATTCGTTCGACGTCGCCGAACGCAGCAGAATTACCATGCCGGTACCGTTGGCCGGATCTTCCCAGATTTCGAGAAATCGCCTGATCAGTGTCTTACCGATGTCGGTCCGGTCGATCACCCGTAGTGCGGGCAATTTCAGATCGACGACCGCCGCCCTGGCAAACAACTCGTCCTTGCTGCGGAAATAGCGGATCACCATGGCCGGATCGATCGAAGCATGCGCCGCGACGTCACGGATCGAGGCGCCGTCATAGCCGCGTTCGGCGAACAGGAGCTTCGCGGCCTCAAGTATCTGAGCCCGGGTGCGATCCGACTTGCTGGGTTTCTTCGACTGATTCTCGGTCATGAAAATGCATATGCCAACGGTCGTTGACAAATGCAATGGCTTCGGCTAAAAAGTCAACATATGTTGACAAATGGAGAGAGAAAATGTTGCCCGATACAACGGAAATCCTGATTATTGGCGCCGGCCCGACCGGCTTGGCGCTGTCCATCGTGCTGCACCAGGCCGGGGTCGACCATGTTCTGATCGACAGGCTTGGAGAGGGCCTTCAGACCTCGCGGGCTGGCGTCATCCACGCACAGACGCTGGAAGCGCTGGAGCCGCTGGGCGTCACACAGCGGCTGAGCGAGCTTGCCCCGAAGCTGCAGAATTTCGCCATCCGCGACCGCAACAGGGCACTGCTCAAGCTCGATTTCGGAAGGCTTCCGTCGAGGCATCCCTATCTGATGATGCTGCCTCAGAATCTCACCGAGCAGGTGTTCGCCGAGCGGATTGCCGTCCTGGGCGGCGTGATCCACCGCATGGTCGAGGCCAAGGCCGTGGTTCAGGACACTGACGGTGCGTGCGTGACGGTGGTCGAGAACGGCTGCGAGAAGATCATATCGGCACGCTACGTCGTTGGCGGCGACGGTATGCACAGCCTGGTGCGCAGCTCGGCCAGCGTCGAGTTCGACGGCGCGGCCTACGAGGCGTCGTTCGTTCTCGCCGACGTTCGTCTCGACTGGCCGGTTGGGCCAACCGAGGTGTCGCTGTTCTTTGCGCCAGCCGGGCTGGTGGTGGTGGCGCCGCTCCCAGACGGATCGTACCGCGTCGTCGCGACAATGGACGACGCGCCGGAAAAACCCGCGGTCGCAGACATACAGGCGCTGCTGGACAGCCGCGGACCGACCGGCAAACGAGGCCGGGTGCTCGACCTGAAATGGAGCTCGCGTTTTCGCGTGCATCACCGCCTGGTCGGGTCATACCGCAAGGACCGGTTGTTCCTGATGGGCGATGCCGCGCACGTACACAGCCCGGCGGGAGGGCAAGGCATGAATACCGGCATCGTCGACGCGATCGTGCTTGGTCAGTTGCTTGGCGACGTGGTGAACGGCGTGCGCCCGGAAGCGGAGCTCGAACTCTATGAAACACTGCGACGCCCGGCGGCCCAGGAGGTGCTTGACCTGGCTGGCATGATGACCGGCATGGCGCTTACCCGCAGTCCGGTGAAGCGGTTCGTCCGCAACCTCATGCTATCGGTGCTGAACTTCACACCATTCCTGAAGCGCCGCATCGCCTTGAAGCTATCGGGCCTCAGTCGGGCGCCGCTTGCCCGTCTGCCGGCACCCGCGTGCGAGGCAGGTGCAATTGCCCGAACCCAGCCTGAAGCCAGCCCAGTGCTGAAGCTTGCCGCGTGACAGCCCGGTTATCTGCCCGTACCTGCCGTCGGGCCGGTACGGGGGGCATCCGCGGCATCCCAAGCCTCAGCTAATGTACTGGCCGCCATTGGCTGAAATGGTCGAGCCGGTGATGAAACCGGCATCGTCGGAAGCGAGGAAGACGACGCAGCGCGCGATTTCCTCCGGCTCGCCGAGACGGCCGACCGGGATGTGCGGGATGACGCGCTCGTTAAGCACCTTCTCGTCCATCGCCTTGACCATCTCGGTGGCGATATAGCCGGGGCAGATGACGTTGACGGTAATGCCGGCGCGCGCGCCTTCCTGGGCCAGTGCCTTGGTGAAGCCGATATCGCCGGCCTTCGAGGCCGAATAATTGACCTGGCCTACCTGGCCTTTCTGGCCGTTGATCGACGAGATGGTGATGATGCGACCGAACTTGCGGTCGCGCATGCCGCCCCACAACGGATGCGTCATGTTGAAGACACCAGAAAGGTTGGTGTCGAGGACCTCTTTCCATTGCTCGCGCGTCATCTTGTGGAACATCGCGTCGCGAGTGATGCCGGCATTATTGACCAGCACCGAGACGGGACCGAGATCGGCCTCGATCTGTTTGATGCCGGCGGCGCAGGCCTCGTAGTCGGCGACGGACCATTTATAGACCGGGATGCCGGTTGCGGCCTTGAACTTTGCCGCCGCTTCCTCATTGCCGGCGTAGTTTGCGGCCACCGAATAGCCGGCGCTTTTCAAGGCGACCGATATCGCCGCGCCGATGCCGCGCGACCCGCCTGTGACGATTGCAACCTTTGTCATGTGTCCTCCCGGGAAATGCAGATGACTGAGCGTTGAAGCGGTGGGGTTTGCCCTCTACTCCCTACTCGCTTTGCGCCAGCATCCTATTCGTATCGCTTATCTCATCACAATGCTTCCACGCACATGGCAACACCCATCCCGCCGCCGATGCACAGCGTGGCAAGGCCTTTCTTGGCACTTCTGCGGCGCATCTCGTAGACCAGCGTGTTGAAGATGCGGGCGCCCGAGGCGCCGACCGGATGGCCGATGGCGATGGCGCCGCCATTGACGTTGACGATGGCCGGGTCCCAGCCCATGTCCTTGTTGACGGCGCAGGCCTGCGCGGCGAAGGCCTCGTTGGCTTCGACCAGATCGAGATCGCCGACCGACCAGCCGGCCTTGGCCAGCGCCTTGCGCGAGGAGGGGATCGGTCCCGTCCCCATGATCTGCGGGTCGACGCCGGCGGTCGCCCAGGAAACGATACGCACCAGAGGTGTGATGCCGCGCCTTGCGGCTTCCGCTTCGGTCATCAGCACCACGGCTGCGGCGCCGTCGTTGATGCCGGAGGCATTGGCTGCTGTCACCGTGCCTTCCTTGTCGAAGGCCGGCTTGAGCTTGGTCATGGCGTCGATTGTCGCGCCGTGGCGGATGTATTCATCCTGGTCGACTATCGTGTCGCCCTTCCTGCCCTTGACTGTGAAGGCAACGATCTCGTCCTTGAATTTTCCGGCTTTCTGCGCAGCCTCGGCCTTGTTCTGGGAAGCCAGTGCGAACTGGTCCTGGTCGTCGCGGGTGATCTGGAACTGGCGGGCGACGTTCTCGGCGGTGTTGCCCATATGATAGCCGTAGAAGGCATCGGTCAGGCCGTCCTTGATCATGGTGTCGATCAGCTTGAAGTCGCCCATCTTGACGCCACCGCGCAGATGCTGCGCATGCGGAGCCATCGACATCGATTCCTGGCCGCCGGCAACGATGATCCTTGCGTCGCCCTGGGCGATCTGTTGCATGCCGAGCGCGATGGCGCGCAAGCCGGAGCCGCAGAGCTGGTTGAGGCCCCAGGAGGTCGCCTCCTGCGGCACGCCGGCGGCCATAGCCGCCTGCCGCGCTGGGTTCTGCCCTTGAGCCGCGGTCAGGATCTGGCCGAGAATGACCTCGTCCACTTCCTTGCCGTCGACGCCGGCACGGACCAGCGCTTCCTTGACGGCGACCGCACCCAATTCATGGGCTGGCGTGTTGGCGAAGGCGCCGTTGAAGGAGCCGACAGGCGTGCGCGCTGCACTGGCGACAACGATGGCGTTGGAAGCGGACATGTTCTTCTCCAGGCTTTCGGGGAACGATTTCGGGTGCCGTCGGGGACTTTTCTTGCCCTTTCCACAACCCGAGTCAAACCCGAAATGGGCATGGCGCCCCACTGCCGCAAGCAGGCCGCCCGTCGCTGCAACGGCGGCCCGTCCGTGCTGCGCAACATAAAATGTTCCCGCACTGCACAAACTGCTTGGATTCATGACGCTTTTGCGCATATCCTTTAAAAAGGCGCAATCGTTACCGGCGGCTTACTTAAGCTGCCCGGTGTCCGGGGAGGATGCAGATGGCCGCAAAAGACGAAACTATTGTTATCAAGAAATATGCCAATCGCCGTCTCTACAATACGGGCACCAGCACCTATGTGACGCTCGAGGATCTCGCTGAAATGGTCAAAAAAGGCGAGGAGTTTACTGTCCAGGACGCCAAGACCGGTGACGACATCACGCATCCGGTGCTGACCCAGATCATCTTCGAGCTGGAGAACAAGGACGGGCAGAACATGTTGCCGATCCCGTTCCTGCGTCAGCTCATCGCCTATTACGGCGATCAGATGCAGATGATCGTGCCGAGCTTTCTCGAACAGTCGATGCTGGCCTTCTCGAAGGAGCAGGAACGCTTTCGCGAGCAAATGAAAGATGCCCTTGGCAAGTCGCCGATGGACATGATGAAGATCGCCACGCCGATCAAGGTGCTGGAGGAGCAGACGCGGCGCAACATGGAAATGTTCCAGAACGCCATGCGGCTGTTCACGCCGTTCCCGCCCGCGGGCTCTGCGCCGGCAGCAGCACCACCCGAACCGGCCAAGAAAGAAACACCGGAAAAACCCGACGACCTTCAGGAGCTGAAGGAGCAGATCGCCGCGATGCAGCGCAAGCTCGACACGATGTCGTGACTGCCAGGGCGAGGCGCCGCGTCGAACCTTCCCTCAGGTGCCGCTGAGACTTTCGCACACAGCGCGGCTAGAGCTGCTCCGGCAGCGGTCCCTGGTAGCGGGCGCGCGGCCGGATCAGGCCGCTGCTTGTCACCTGCTCCACGGCATGCGCGGCCCAGCCGACGCTGCGGCCGAGCGCGAACAGACGGAACGGGGCATCGGACGGCAAACGGAGACTGCGCGTGAGCGCAGCCAAGGCGAAATCGACGTTCGGGCGCATGCCCGTTGCCGCAAAGGCCGCATCGCAAAGCCGTGACAGCCCATCATCGACATCTATCGCGGCCAGTAACGGTTCCGCACGCGGATCGCCGTCGGGATAAAGCGGATGGCCAAATCCGGGCAGTGGCCTGTCGTGACCGAGCCAGCGACCGACAGCCGCATCCGGCCTCAATCTCTGTGCATCCTCGCCCAACATCATGACCGCCTCCGCGGCGCCGCCATGGCGCGGACCGGAGAGGGTGGCGAGGCCGGCAAGCAGGCAGGCCGAAACAGGTGCGCCGGTGGACGCGGCGACCCGTGCGGCGAAGGTCGATGCGTTCAATTCGTGATCGGCCAACAGTACCAGTGAGCGGCGGATCAAGTCTGCGCCGGCCGCATCGAGCGACCATCCCCGCGCCAGCCTTTCATGCACGGCACCGCTTCCGTGAACCGCGCCGAGCGCCTGAGCCAGAGCGGCGATGGCGCCGGCCGCATCGTGGTTGAGCGAAGCCGATCGGCGGCCGAGCGAAGGCCGGCCGTTGGCCGCCAACGCGGCCAATTCCGCGAAGGCAGCCGGCCGGTTAGTCGCGCCGTTACTATGGCGGCTCGCCGACCCGAACGACACTGGTGCGCCAGACGCCCAAAGCAGGTTTGCCGTCTGCTCCAGCGTGGCAGTCTCGGAGAGCGTGACCGCATCCTGGCCGCGATAGACGAGGCGGCCGTGCAAAACGGTCGAGATCGTGGTGGCGATCGCCGGCTCACCCCAGGCAATCGCGCTTTCGGCGATTGCCTGCGGGTTTCGGCCGCGCGCCGGCGGCTCGCCAGCGCCGCGATGTCGTCGGCGCGATACTGGCTGCGGCGTGGATCGGCCCCATCCGGCCGCATGCCGATGCGTCCGCGGCTGACATAGGCATAGAGCGTCTGGGCGCGCACCCTGAGACGCTCCAGGGCTTCGTCCCGCGTCAGCCACTCCGTCATGTCAGCCTTGTCATGTTGATTCTATTGATCAAGATTGATGGGCCAGTCGCCAACCCTTATCTACCGCACGGAAAGGGTCAAGGAGAAAACCAATGGCGAATGGGCTCGATGATGTGGTGGCGGCGGAAACGGTGCTCTCCGATGTTGACGGTCTTGGTGGCCGCCTGACCATCCGGGGCCATTCGTTGCCCGACCTGGCAGGCCGCTGGAAATACGCCGAGGTGGTTCATCTGCTGTTCGACGGCTTTTTCGACGATCTTCCCGACGGCAGGGAGCTGGCGATCGCGATCGGTCGGGCGCGCAGCGAAGTGTTCGAGCAGACCGAACCCTTGCTGCCGTTTCTCGCATCCCTCGATATCTACAGCGCGATGCGCGCCGGCATTGCCCTGCTGCCGGATGGTGACAAATTGCCGGACGCGCTGCGGCTGGTTGCGGCACCTGCCGTGCTGACGCCGGCCTTGCTGCGCTTGCAGCGCGGCGAAAGCCCGATTGCGCCTGACAGCAAGGCCGATCATGCCGCCGACATTCTGCGGATGCTGACCGGCATTGCGGCCTCGCCGAAATTGGCGAAGGCGCTCGATACCTATCTGGTGACGGTTTGCGACCATGGCCTCAACGCGTCGACCTTCGCCGCGCGCGTGGTCGCCTCGACGCAGGCTGGGCTTGCTTCGGCGGTGCTGGCCGGGCTCGGAGCGCTCAAGGGGCCGCTGCATGGCGGCGCGCCAGGTCCGGTAATCGAGATGCTGGATGCGATCGAGGCGCATGGCGACGCCGCCGGCTGGCTGCGCGACGAGATCGGGCGCGGCCAGCGCATCATGGGCTTCGGGCATCGCATCTACCGCGTGCGCGACCCGCGTGCCGACGTGCTGAAAGCGGTGGTGCGGCAACTCGGCGCCAAGGGCGAAGCCGGCCACCGGCTGGCGTTTGCCGAAAGCGTAGAGCAAGCGGCGCTCGAAGTGCTTCGCATCGCCAAGCCGTCGCGCTCGCTCCAGACTAATGTCGAGTTCTTCACAGCACTTCTGCTGGAAGCGGCGGGCTTTCCAACAGAGGCGTTCACCAATGTCTTTGCTGCCGGGCGCGTCGCCGGCTGGATCGCGCATGCGCGCGAGCAGCAGACGAGTGGACGGCTGATCCGGCCGCAGTCGCGCTATATCGGGCCGGTGCCGGACCTCGTCGCCTGAGGATTTTTCCCCGAATGCTTTACGGAAACCGGCCCGCTACAGCCGGTGCCGGACACCTCTCTCGTCAAAGATGAGAGAGGTCTACATGACAAAATTTTCATGTAATTGCTCCACACATCCGCTGTTCTTGGGTGGCAGAGAGCCTATATGCTGCAGTGCAGCATGGTTCCACGGGAGCCCACCTCGAAAGGAATAAGCCGCCTTGACCGCCAGAAAAACCGCCATCGTCACCGGTTCCACCTCGGGCATCGGCCTGGCAATTGCCCACGCGCTCGCGGCTGAAGGCTGCAACGTCGTCGTCAATTCCTTTTCCGACACCGCCGACGATCACGCCATCGTCGACGCAATCGCCAAGCACCACAAGGTGAAGACCATCTACATCAAGGCCGACATGTCGAAGCCGGCCGAGTGCCGGGCTTTGGTGGCGAAGGCGGCCGAGACATTCGGCTCGGTCGACATCCTGGTCAACAATGCCGGCATCCAGCATGTCGCGCCGGTTGAAAGCTTCCCGATCGAGAAGTGGGATGCGATCATCGCCATCAACCTGTCATCGGCCTTCCATACGATCGCAGCCGCCATCCCGTTGATGAAACAGGCCGGTGGCGGCCGGATCGTCAACGTCGCCTCGGCCCACGGCCTGGTCGCGTCGCCGTTCAAGTCGGCCTATGTCTCAGCCAAGCATGGCATTATGGGCTTGACCAAGACTGTCGCCCTTGAGCTGGCGCGCGACAAGATCACCTGCAATGCCATTTGTCCGGGCTATGTGTTGACGCCGCTGGTCGAGGCGCAGATCCCCGACCAGATGAAGGCCAACAAGATGGACCGCGAGACGGTGGTCCGCGAGGTCATGCTCGAAAGGCAACCGACCAAGGAGTTCGTCACGATCAAACAGGTTGCGGCGGCCGCGGTGTTCCTGTGCTCGGATGCGGCGGCGCAGATCAACGGCACGCACATCTCTGTCGATGGCGGCTGGACCGCTCAGTGAGCCATCCAGCGGTCAAGGGCCACGCCATGCCGAAAAACGGCAAGGCGGAAGAGCCAAAGAAGATCAACATCGCGCTGCAAGGCGGCGGTTCGCACGGGGCGTTTTCCTGGGGCGTGCTCGATCGGCTGCTCGAGGACGGGCGCCTCGACATAACGGCGGTTTCGGGCACCAGTGCCGGCGCCATGAATGCCGTGGCGCTGGCCGACGGCTTTGTCCGCGGCGGCGTCGAGGGCGCGCGGCGGAAGCTCGATGATTTCTGGCGTGCGGTGGCGGCAAAGGGGCGCTTCAGCCCGGTGCAGCGCATGCCTTGGGACGTCGCCTGGGGCAATTGGTCGATCGAGAACACGCCCGGCTATTTCCTGTTCGATACGATGTCTCGGGTATTTTCGCCCTATATCGCCAATCCGCTCGCCATCAATCCGCTGCGCGACGTGGTCGAACGTGAGATCGATTTCGATAATGTGCGCGCCTGCAAATCGATAGAACTGTTCATTTCCGCTACCAATGTCGAGACCGGCCAGTTGCGGGTCTTCTCGGACGGCGAGATCGACCTCGACACGGTGATGGCGTCGGCCTGCCTGCCGCAATTGTTCCGTGCCGTCGAGATCAAGGGCGTGCCCTATTGGGATGGCGGCTATGGCGGCAACCCGGCACTGTTCCCGTTCTTCAAGACCGCGGCCACCGAGGACGTGCTCTTGGTGCAGATTAATCCGGTGGTCCGCGAGGGGACGCCGAAAAGCGCCAATGAAATCCAGAACCGCATCGACGAGATCACCTTCAATGCCGGGCTGTTGCGCGAATTCCGCTCGATCGCCTTCGTCAAGGAACTGATCGCCGCCGGCCGATTGCCGCATGGCGAATATCGCGACATCCGCATGCACCGCATCGACGCCGACGAAGCGTTCAAGGATCTGTCGGCATCGTCCAAGGTCAATGCCGAATGGGCGTTTCTTGCCTATCTGCGCGACCTCGGCCGCACCGCAGCCAGTGACTGGCTGGAAGAAAATTACGACGCCGTCGGCAAGCGGCCGACGATCGATCTGTCCGGCGAGCTCGACGACGGCTTGAAGCCGGTGCGCGGGCCGGCGCCGGGCCGGCGGGTCAAGGAGTTTCTTGCGGCGCGCAAGCAGCCCGAGGCCGCCCGCCGTCCGGCCTAGAACGGTTCATCCTTTCGGAAACGCCGAACCGCTCCATCTTTTTGTTTTGACGCAATTCCGGACGGAAAACCGTTTCACACCTTTCCTGGAATTGTTCCGGCTCCTCCGCAAAGCAGATGACATCACAATCCGTCCAATCATCCTGACACTTGCTGCCATACCGCTGTTTTGGCGATCAACAGCCGATGCTGCAGCCGCATCTTTGCGGACAAAGCAACAATCCATCAACTTTTCTGACTATATTGCGATGCAACTTTGAGGTAGAAGCGCGCTTCGCCGATCACGGCAATTTGAATACGGCCTCGCGCGCACCCATATCGGCGACGCGCCCCAAGTAGAAGATGCGGCCTGGCCGAACCCCGCGCACTGGAAAAAATGACGATGCCGAAATTCAGGTTTCACAAGCTTGCAGCCATTGTTGTGCTTATCGGGTTCGCCGGCTGGATGGCGACGGGCGAATTCTCGTCCGTCGGCAGCGCGTCCGCCGACAACAAGCCCAAGACAGGAGAGGTCGGGCAGCCCAAGCCAGCCGACGCAGCCAAGGGGGGGACTGCCGAGGCGAAACAGCCCAAGGCGCCGTTGCGCACGGTCGCGGTCATAACCCCGCCGCGGCGCACCTATGCACGCGCTATCCGCATTTCCGGACTGACCGAAGCCGATAAGCGCGCCGTCCTGGCGACACGCGTCGCCGGCGTCATCGACAAGCTGCCGGTCAAGCAGGGTCAGCACGTCAAGACCGGCGACCTGATCCTGATGCTTGCCGCCGAGGAAAAAATCTCGGCGGTCGACAACGCCAAACAACTTGTCGTGCAGCGTGAAGCGGAACTGGCTGCGGCCTTGCGGTTGATGAAAACCGGCAATCTGCCGACGCTGCAGCTCGATACGGCCCGCTCCAACCTGTCGCTGGCCAAGTCGCAACTGGACGCCGCGCAAGCTGAGCTCGACCGCAATGAGGTAAAGGCGCCCTTCGACGGCGTTATCGACCGGGTGCCGGTGGAGCTTGGCAGTTCGGTGATGCAGGGCGGCGAGGTGGCTACCATTCTCAGCCTCGACCCGGTGATTGCGCGCGGCGAGGTCAGCGAACGCGATCTCGGCTATCTGAAGATCGGCGACAAGGCAAATGTGCGTCTGGTCAGCGGTCAGAATGTCGAAGGCATCGTCCGCTACATCAGCCGGGATGCATCGTCGGCAACCCGTACCTTCCGGGTTGAAGTCGCCATCCCCAACGCCGATGGTTCCGTACCGGCCGGCATGACGGCCGAAATCGCGCTCAGCGCCCAGCCGACGGACGCTGTGATGCTGCCGCGATCGGTGGTGACGCTCGGCGACAAGGGGGATCTCGGCATTCGCGCCGTCGACAAGGACGACAAGGTCGTGTTCTTCCCGATCGACCTGGTCGACGACACGCCGACCGGCCTGGTGCTCGGCGGCATTCCGGCCGACGCCCGCATCATCGTCGCCGGCCAGGAGCTGGTGAAGGAAGGCGAAGTGATCAAGCCGGTCGAAGCCGACCAGGCGACCATCCAAAAGCTGTTGGGCGAAGCGACGACCGGGACGCAGTAATCATGGACATCGTCAAACTTGCAATCAGCAATGCCCGGCTGACCATTTCGGTCCTGGTCTTTCTCATCCTTGCCGGTGCGGTCGCCTACCAGTCGACGCCAAAGGAGGCGGAACCGGACGTTCCGATTCCGATGATGTATGTCAGCCTGATCTACCAGGGCATCTCGCCGGAAGACTCCGAGCGCCTCCTGCTGCGGCCGATGGAAGCCAAGCTGAAGAGCCTGAAGGGCCTCAAGGAGATGCGCTCGGCCGCCTTCCAGGGCGGCGGTTATGTGCTGGTCGAATTCCAGCCGCAGACGGACCTCGCCACCGCGCTGCAGGACACGCGCAGCAAGGTGCAGGACGGCAAGGCCGACCTGCCGCAAGCGGCTGAGGAGCCCGTGGTCTCAGAGGTCAACATCTCCGAATTCCCCGTCCTTGTCGTGACGCTGTCGGGCGAGGTGCCCGAGCGCGTGCTGACGGCGGCGGCGCGCGAGCTGCGCGACCGCATCGAGGAAGTGCCTGGCGTGCTTGAGGGCTCGCTGCAGGGTGCGCGCGACGACCTCGTCGAAGTGGTCATCGATCCGATGAAGCTGTCTTCCTACGGGCTGCAGCTCGACCAGTTGATTGGTGCCGTCGGCGCTTCCAACAGTCTTGTCGCCGCCGGCAATATCGAAGGGTCCGAGGGCAAATACGCGGTCAAGGTGCCCTCGCTTATCGAGACGCCAGAGGATGTGGCGGCGCTTCCGGTCGTCGCCGGCCCCAATGCGGTGGTGCAGGCCAAGGATATCGCCACCATCCGCTCGACCTTCAAGGACGCCGAGACGGTTACCCGCCTCGACGGCAAGCCGGCGATTGCCATCGAGGTGAAGAAGCGCATCGGCTCCAACCTGATCGATACGATTGGCAAGGTCAGAGAGGTTTCCGACGCCTTCATCAAGACCATGCCGGAGGGCATGCACGTCACCTACACGCAAGACAAGTCCGTCTTCGTGAACCAGTTGCTCGGCGACCTGCAGAACCACGTGATGATCGCCGTCATCCTGGTGTTCATCGTCATTCTCTACGCGCTGTCTGGCCGTGCCTCGCTGCTGATCGGATTGGCCATCCCCTCATCCTTCCTGATGGGCATCCTGTTGCTGGCAATGATGGGCTACACGATCAATATGATCGTGCTGTTCAGCCTCATCCTGGCGGTCGGCATGCTGGTCGACGACGCCATCATCGTCACCGAATTCGCCGAGCGACGCATGAGCGAGGGCATGCCGAAGGAGCAAGCGTTCGCGCTTGCCGCCAAGCGCATGGCTGGCCCGGTCATCGCGGCGACGATGACGCGCATTGCCGCCTTCTCGCCGCTGTTGTTCTGGCCGGGCATCATCGGCGACTTCATGAAATATATGCCGATCACGCTGATCGTGACGCTCTCGGCCTCGATGCTCTATGCGCTGGTCTTCGCACCGACGCTGGGCGCCATATTCGCCAAGGCGCCCGCCCATCACCCCGACGACAATCGCGACGGCTGGTACATGGCCGTGGTCAAGCAGGCGGTGCATTATCCCATCACCGTGCTTGTCCTCACTGTGGCGCTGTTGTTCGGCGTCGGCTACGCCTATTCGAAATTCGGCGCCGGCGTCGAATTCTTCCCGAATGTCGAGCCTGACTACGGCCTGCTCTATGTCCACGCCCGCGGCAATCTTTCGCTTGCCGAAATGGATGCGGCCACCAAGACGGCGGAAAACCGGCTGCTCGGCTGGCCGGGCGTTAAGTCCGTCTATACCCGTGTCGGCAAGACGCAGGGCGGCGGCCAGGACGTTCCGGAAGACGTGGTCGGCGTGATCCAGTACGAATTCGTCGACTGGCGTGAGCGTAAATCGGCGAACTCAATCCTCGACGAACTGCGCGGCGTGATGGCCGGCATTCCCGGTGTCGACGTGGAGGTTCGCGTGCCGGAAGCCGGCCCGCCCACCGGCAAGCCGATCCAGATCAGGCTTTCGGCCGTCGATCCGAAGGGCCTTGACGACAAGGCCCGCGCCGTTGCCGCGCGCATTGCCAAGGTGCCCGGCGTCATCGATATTTCCGATGGTCTGGCGCCGCCCGGCGTCGACTGGGCGCTCGAGGTCGATCGCGCCAAGGCGGCGCAGTACGGCATCAGCCCGACCGCGGTCGGAACGGTGGTGCAATTGGTGACCAACGGGCTCAAACTCAGCGAGTACCGGCCCGCCGGCGCCGATGATGCCGTCGACATCAGACTGCGCCTGCCCGAGGATCGGCGCACGCTGTCGACGCTCGACGAACTCAGGGTGCAGACAGCGCAAGGCTCGGTGCCGATCTCGAACTTCGTCGTGCGCAAGCCGGAGCCGACGGTCGGTATCCTCAACCGCATCGACGGTGCGCGAACGGTGGTCGTCCAGGCCAACGTCGCTGCCGGCGCCCAGGTGGCTGCCGTCCAGCAGGAGGTCACCAAAGCTGTCGCAGACATGAACCTCGGCAGCGGCATTCGCTGGAAGCTTGCCGGTTCGAATGAGGACAGCGCGGAGGCCGGGGCCTTCCTCAGCAAAGCCTTCGGTGCGGCGATCTTCCTGATCTTCATCGTGCTTCTGGCGCAGTTCAACAAATTCACCAGCGTCTGGCTGGTGCTGTCCTGCGTGGTCATGGCGACGATCGGCGTGTTCCTCGGGCTGCTGCTGACGGGAGAGGCATTCGGCATCGTCATGTCGGGCATCGGTGTCATCGCGCTGGCCGGCGTGGTGGTGAACAACAACATCGTGCTGATCGACACCTATGACCGGTTGCGCGAAGAGGGCTGGGACAAATACGAAGCCGTTCTGCAGACCTGCCGCGAACGTGCCCGCCCGGTGGTGCTGACGGCGGTGTCGGCGATCCTCGGCGTGCTGCCGATCGCCTTCGGCCTCGGCCTCGAAATCTTCCATCACGAGACGACGATCAACGCGCCGTCGACGCAATGGTGGATTTCGCTGTCCTCGGCGATCGTCTTCGGGCTGTCCTTCGCCACCGTGCTGACGCTGGTGGTGACGCCGTCGATGCTGATGGTGTTCACTCGCGCCAAGCTCAAACCCGGTGCGCGTCGTGGCTGGTTCAGTCGTCTGTTTGGGCGTCCTAAGGCCGACATCCCGTCGAAAGGCCCGGACGCCGATCTGGGCGCCGAACCGGCGATCGCCTTCCCGAAGGCCGCCGAATAGAGTCCGGATCGCCGTCCTGATCAAGCAAGGCCGCCCTGGAACAATGGGCGGCCTTCTGCATTGTTCCGTCATTGCAACCTCAAAGCGAGGATTTTCTGATGACGATCAGCACCATTCTCGTCATTATTCTTATTCTTATCCTGATCGGCGCGGTTCCGGCGTGGCCGCATTCCCGGTCTTGGGGTTACGGCCCATCCGGCATCGTCGGCGTCATCCTGATCGTTGTCCTGGTGCTGCTGTTGATGGGCCGGATCTGAGCGCAACCTCCCTCCCGAACAGCGGCGGATGACCATCTGGCCATCCGCCTTTTTTTGGTTTGTTGTTAGGCAACTTTTTGCATCGTCTTGAGCGTGGCGATGCCGATATCCTCGAGCGCTTCCGACACTGCATCTTCCAGCGGCGTGTGCGGGATCGTACCGATAACGCTTTCCAGTCTGCCTGAAACGAGCCGGTGCGGCTCGAAGCGGAGATAGGACATCGAAACGATCTCGCGCCACATGGCCACGAACGGGCTGCCAGCGCGCAGCACCCACCACGGCATCATCGTCAGTTTCAACGTGCGCCCGAGCGCCTTCTCCGCGGCCGCCTTGATCTCCAGATCGGCCACCGCATGGCCGGGAAAGTTCAGCGCCTCGTAGAAGCCGAGCTTGTCGAGATTGTCAGCCAGTCCGACGAAAGCCTTGGCCAGGTCGGGCAGATAGGCCCATTCATGCACGAGATCGACCGGTCCCGGTGCCGTATAGATACCCTTAGTCATCTTGGCGGCAACAACCAGATCGAACCACGATCCGCTGCCGGTGCCGCCGAAGAAATCACCGGCGCGCAGCAGGATCGTGCGCACCCGACCTGCGTCGGCCTCGCGGCGAAACAGGTCCTCCATGGCGACGCGGATGCGGCCCTTTTCCGTCGTCGGACGAAACGGCGTGGCTTCAGTGATCACCGCCGGCATCGGCGAGCCGTAATTGTAGACGGTGCCTGGGAAGAGATGCAGCGCGCCATTCGCCCGGCAGGCAGCCATCACATTCTCGGCCATCGGCAGGCATTTGCTCCAGTCGGTGTAGAGCGGGTTGAGGCCATTAAAAATGATATCGACGCCTTCGGTCGCGCGGATCAGCGCAGCACGGTCGAGCGCGTCGCCGGCGATCGCCGTGGCGCCTTTGAGCTCGGCCGGCACCTTGCCGCTGCGGGTGATGGCACGGACATCGTAGCCGGCATCGAGGAAGGCCTTGGCCACCGTGCGGCCGAGCCGGCCATTGGCGCCGAGAATTGCGATCTTGGTCATTGTTCGTCTCCGTGTTTGCGCTACGACCGCAATGTGATCTCCTCGCAAACGAATGAAAATTGACTAAAGCTGGCGGTCTGATATTCAAGTTTGAATGGATATCGATTGGAACCTGATCAAGAGTTTCGTCACCGTGGCGGAGACCGGCAGCCTGTCGGCCGCCGCGCGAAAACTTGCCGCGAGCCAGCCGACGCTCGGTCGCCACATCACCGAGCTGGAACAGGCGCTCGGCGTCACGCTCTTCCGGCGCGGGCGGCGCGGCTATGCGCTCACGGAAGCGGGCAGCACGCTTTTTGAACGGGGCCGCGCGGTGAGCGAGCAGGCGAGCGCCTTTTCGTTGCTGGCGCTGGGATCGGTCGAAGCGATAGAGGGTACGGTGCGCATTGCCGCCAGCGAGGTGGTGGCGGCCTATGTGCTGCCGGAAATGACTGCGAGGCTTGGGACCGAGGAGCCCGGCATCGAGGTCGAGATCGTCGCGTCGAACCAGGTCGAAAACCTCTTGCGCCGCGATGCCGATATCGCCATTCGCATGGTCCAGCCGGCGCAGAATGAACTGGTCGCACGCAAGGTGACCGACATTCCGCTCCGCGCCTGTGCGGCAAAATCCTATCTCGACCGGCGCGGCCGTCCGCGCGAGGCCCGCGATCTGGCCGGCCACGATCTGGTCGGCTTCGACCGCAGCGACGAGATCATTCGCGGCTTCGCCCAATTCGGCGTCGCGCTCACCCGCAGTGCCTTCCGCTTCAGGACCGACAATCAGATCGTGCTTTGGGAAGCGGTGCGGGCGGGAAACGGCATCGGCTTTGGCCAGCAGCCGCTGGCCGAGCGCGATGCGCTGGTCGAAACAGTGCTGCCCGGTCTCCCGCTGCCGACGCTACCGGTGTGGCTGGCCATGCATCGCGACGTGCGCACCAGCGTGCGCATCCGCCGCGTCGCGGATTTCCTCTACGAAGAGTTCAAGCGCTATTCGGCCGGTGCGGGCTCGGCAGCGAATTCGGCGCGGTGAGCGAGGCCGGCCATCAACAGCACGACGACCAGCAGCCCGGACAGAGCGACGAAGATCGGGCCGAAGCTCGAGTGCTCGGCGATGAAGCCGATCGCCGACGGCGCCACCAGAATGCCTGAGTAACCCATTGTGGTGACGACGCTCATGCCTGTGCCGGACGCCATGCCTTCCTGGTTGCCGCCGGCCGAAAAAATGATCGGCACCATGTTGGCAATGCCGAGGCCGCAAAAGGCAAAGGCGGCAATGGCCAGCCAAGGCGAGGGAGCCAGCCCGGCCACCAGCATGCCGGCAGCAGCGGCAAGGGCCGAGGCGCGCAACGTCGTAACGGCACCGAAACGGTTGCGGACGCCGTCGCCAAGAAAGCGCATGACGGCCATGACGCCGGAAAAGGCGGCGTAGGCCAGGCCTGCGATGGCAAGATCGGCGCCGAGTTCCTGCCGGAGATACAGCGCTGCCCAGTCGAGCACCGCGCCTTCGGAGATCATCGTCAGCAGCGCCATAAGTCCGACTAGATAGACCAGCGGGTTGGCCGGCAGCGCGAATTTGTGGTGCTCGGCGATTGGGTGCTTGTCCTCGGCGATCAGGTAGCGGACCGCTACGGCGATGACGGCGAAGGCAAGAGCCGTCACCATCGTCGCATGGGCGAGGTGACCGTAGTTCTGGATGGCGAAACCGCCCAAAGCGCCGCCAGCGAAACCGCCAAGGCTCCAGAAGCCGTGCGAGGACGACATGATGGCACGGGACAGCCGCCGTTCGACTGCCACTGCATTGGCATTCATGGCGACGTCCATGCCGCCGATCGAACCGCCGAAAATGAACATGGCGACGGCCGCCAACGGCACGTTGGGGGCCAGAGCCACGACCAAAAGGCCGAAGCTGCCGGCAAGTCCGAACCAGCGCAGCACCATGCGGGAGCCATGCTTCGAGATCAGATGGCCGCACCAGGTCATGGCGGTGACGGCGCCGGCGCCGAACAACAGAATCAGCAGGCCGAGCGTGAACTTGCTGATGTCCAGCCGGGTCAGGAACACCGGGATCTGCGGCGCCCAGCTGCCGGTCAGGAAGCCATTGGCGAGGAAGATGGCGGCCACTGCCCAGCGTCCACGAATCGCGGTCTGCGTAATTTTCTGCGCGTCCATCGGGTAGAATCCGGTCCGGAAATGGCTTTGCGCGGCAAATTAGATCGATTCAATTCACAGTCAAGCGCTCTTCGCCGAAAGTGCTTGGACCAGGCGCTACGTCCTCTCGCGTCGGCCAACCATCTCGACGGTCCACTCCGAAATTCCTAGGGCTCGGGATAAGGCGTGCCATCCTTGTGTACAAACCGGCCGTCGGCGTTGGTGCTCATCATGTCGATGTCGGAGCAGGTGGTTACATCGTCGGGCCAGCGCGAACCGACTTCGAGATAGATCGCCATCGCGCCCGATTTATTGATCATGTGATGGCCGTTGCCTGATCCTTTCGGAAAGGCCGCGCAATCACCGGGCGCGCGGCACCATCTCGCCGGCATCTTCGACGAGCGTCAGCTCGCCTTCAAACACGTAGACGAATTCGTCTTCGTGCGAATGCCAGTGGCGCTGGCTCGACCAGTTGCCCGGCGGCAGGCGCATGAGATTGATGCCGAAATCGGTGAGCCCGCCGGCGTTGCCCAGCCGCTGCCGCACGCGTTCGGCACAGGGTGCATCGAACGGCGGTGGATAGGATGAGCCCTTGCGTCTGGGCACGTCGGCAACGTCAATCTTAGGCACGGCGGCCTCCCCTAGTGATCCGTAGGGCGTCTTGCCTCGAACTCGGCCTTCTTGGCGTCGGAGGCTTCGACCTGGTTCAGTGCCTGCCACTCGGCATAGGGCATGCCGTAGATGATCTCGCGCGACTGTTCCTTGCCGAGTTCGACACCCTCGGCTTGCGCCGCGTCGCGGTACCAGTTGGACAGGCAGTTGCGGCAGAAGCCGGCGAGGTTCATCAGGTCGATGTTCTGTACGTCGGAACGCTCGCGCAGATGCGCGACTAGCCGGCGGAAGGCAGCGGCTTCGAAATCGCGCCTTTGTTCGTCGCTGAGTTCGGTCATGTCCTGTTGGCCTCCCTTGGGCCTCCATCATACCGGCCCGGTGCGCGAGCCGAATATTTTCACCTGGTGTATATCGGCACGTCGATCGATCGCGTCAACGATCGGCGCCAGCCGTTCGGCCCAGGCGAGGGCACCCTTGCGGTCGGCGATCAGGTCCTGGCGGATTTCGAGCAGCGCATGGGCAAAGCCGTTGACGATGGCGTGCCTGAACATGGTATCGCCGCGCAATGCGCCGTCATAGGGTTCGTTATCGCCGACGATGAGGCTCTTGTCCTCGGCGAGCATGTCGATCAGCGGCTGCGCCACGCGATCGTCGAGATCCCATAGTATGCCGACGTGCCACGGCCGCACGAAGCCTTGCATGGTCGGCGTGAAGGAATGCACCGAAAAGATGAAGGGTGTCTGAGCGGATGCTTGCGCCACAGAGGCGATCATGGCGCCGATGGCATCATGATAGGGGCGGTAAAAACGGTCCAGCCGTCTTTCGCGCTCCTCCGTGGCCATGGGATAATTTCCCGGGATGACGGTGCCGTCATAGAGCTGGCGGATCAGCGTTGGATCGTCTTCGCCGCGATTGGGGTCGATCAGCAGTCGCGAAAAATTGGCAAGCACCGCCGGAACGCCGAGCAGACTTGCGAGTTCGCGGGTTACAGTCTCGACGCCGATGTCGTAGGCGATGTGGCGGTCGAACTCCGCCGCCGGCAGCCCAAGGCTGCCATACTCCTCCGGCAGGTCGCGGCGGGCGTGATCGGCCAGAAGCACCATGCCGCGCTTGCGATCGCGTTCGACGATATCGAAAGGCGCGAAAACTGTGGATCGGGTCATTGGCGGGAAAGGTCTGTTCGCTGGCTTCCGGGGAGGGTGGTATCGTCATTCCACGAAGAGAACGCTCGCGCAATGCCGTTGTTTGGCCACGGTTTCTGCCAAAAAACTGAGCAGGGGCGACAGCAAGCGCGTCAGAGCCTTCTAAATCGATTGGAATTGGACAGATCGGCGCGTTGACATGCGTGCGGACTTTTCCGAAAAGGGGCGTTGAGAGATGCAAATGTGGTTCTTGAGGGGTTTCGGGATGGGTTTCGCTGGCAGGCTGCGTGTGCGCCATGCCTTGGCCATGCCGCTCCTGATACCTGCCATGGGCCTTTTCGCGGTGATTTCGGCCTCGCCGGCACGGGCCGATTTCCGGGTCTGCAACGCCACACAGAACCTGGTTGGTGTCGGCATCGGCTACCGCGCCAAAGCCGGCTGGATCACCGAAGGCTGGTGGCACATCGAAGGATCGAGCTGCAAGACGCTGATCGAGGGACCGTTGTCATCAAGGTTTTACTATCTTTATGCAGAAGACGCCGAGCGCGGCGGACGCTGGGATGGCCCGATCAACATGTGCGTGGCCGAAAAAGAGTTCAAGATCGCCGGCGTTACCGATTGCGTCGCCCGGGGCTTTCAGCGCGCCGGATTCCAGGAATATGACACGGGCGAGCAGGCAAGCTGGATGGTCCAGCTGACTGACGAGCCCGCAACGGATGGCGCTCCAGCCGCCCCGGGAACAAACAGTCAATGAGACGCAGCCGCAAGGTCAAGATCCTCGCCACCATCGGTCCGGCCTCCTCGTCCGAGGAGATGCTGAAGAAGCTGTTCGAAGCCGGCGCCGACGTGTTCCGCATCAATATGAGCCACACCGACCATGAATTGATGCGCACACTTGTCGGCCGCATTCGTGCCGTCGAGGAGGCAGTCGGCCGGCCGATCGGCATTCTCGCCGACCTGCAAGGGCCAAAGCTGCGCGTCGGCAAGTTCGCCAACGGCAAAGAGGTGCTGACCGTGGGCCAGACCTTCACGCTCGACGACAATCCCGAGCCCGGCAATTCGACGAGGGTCTACCTGCCGCATCCCGAAATCCTGCGTTCGGTCGAGGCTGGTCATCGCCTGCTGATCGACGACGGCAAGCTCGAGCTCAAGGCGGTCAGCAGCAACGGCAAGGCGATCGTCTGCACCGTCGTCGCCGGCACGACCATTTCCGACAAAAAGGGCGTCAGTCTGCCCGACACCGACCTGCCGGTCGGCGCGCTGACGGAAAAGGACCGCCGGGATCTCGACGCGGTTCTGGCAACAGGCGTCGACTGGGTGGCGCTGTCCTTCGTGCAGCGGCCCGAGGACCTGGCCGAAGCGCGCAAGATCGCACGCGGCCGGGCGCTGATCATGGCCAAGATCGAAAAGCCGCAGGCCGTCGCCCGGCTGGCCGAGATCATCGAGCTCTCGGATGCGCTGATGGTTGCCCGCGGCGATCTCGGCGTCGAGATGCCGCTCGAAGCCGTGCCTGGCATCCAGAAGCAGATCACCCGCGCCGCGCGCCGCGCCGGCAAGCCGGTGGTGGTCGCCACGCAGATGCTGGAATCGATGATCACCGCGCCGGTGCCGACGCGCGCCGAGGTGTCGGACGTGTCGATCGCGGTGTTTGAAGGCGCCGACGCTATCATGCTTTCGGCGGAATCCGCCGCCGGGGCCTATCCGGTCGAGGCGGTGGCGATGATGAACCGGATCGCCACCAAGGTCGAAACCGACCCGACCTATGCCGGCATTATCAACGCGCAGCGCTCGGAACCGGAAGCGACCGGAGCCGACGCCATCTCGCTCGCCGCTCGCGAAATAGCCGAGACGCTGAAGCTGTCGGCGATCATCACCTATACCGCGTCTGGCACCACCGGCTTGCGCGCCGCGCGCGAGCGGCCGCAAGTGCCGATCGTGGCGCTGTCGCCGATCCTCAACACGGCGCGGCGGCTGTCGCTGTTGTGGGGCACGCATTGCGTCGTTTCCCCCGATGCCAGCGACCTCGACGACATGGTCGACCGCGCCTGCCGCATCGCCTTCGAGGAGGGCTTCGGCAAGCCGGGCGACCGCGTCATCATCACCGCCGGCGTGCCGCTGAGGACGCCGGGATCGACCAACATGCTGCGCATCGCCTATGTCGGATCGGAAGTCGGCCGCTAATGTCGGCCGCGGCTGCCGGATAGGCCGGCGGCATGGCGCGTCGTAAACACGGCGCCAGCCCGGCGCATCGACGGCGGTTGGGTTAGGATCGACGCCGGACTCCGCCAGCTTGCATCAGGTGTGTGGCCGGCCGTGAAGCGGTTCGAAGGCCCTATCCGACTTGAGCTGGAAGTCAGTTAAGGTAATCTCTCCTGGGAGAAAGAGGAGGGTGATCCAATGTGGATGCGCACTGATCTTCTGGAACTCCTCGGCATTGAGCACCCGATAATCCAGGCGCCGATGAGCGGCATCACCACGCCGGAACTCGCGGCGGCAGTCAGCAATGCCGGGGCGCTTGGCTCGCTCGGATGCGGCATTCTGCCTGCGGCGGCTATCCGCGAGCAGCTCATGGCGACGCAGCACGCCACCAATCGTCCGATCAACGTCAACTTCTTTGCGCACCCGGCGCCGGCAGGCGATGATGCGGCAGCCCAAAGTATGCGAGACCGCCTTCGCGGCTGCTATGAGGAGGTCGGCCTCGGACCGGTACCCGAGCCGGGCGAGCCCTTCCCCACCTTCGATCGTGAGCGTCTCGAAATTGTGCTCGAGCTGCGCCCCAAGGTGGTCAGCTTCCACTTCGGCCTACCGGACACCGCAATTGTGCAGCAGTTGAAGGCGGCCGGCTGTACTGTCTTGTGTTCGGCCACCACTGTCTCGGAAGCGCGCCAGCTTGAGGCAGGAGGGGTGGACGCCATTATCGCCCAGGGATACGAGGCGGGTGGGCATCGCGGCACATTCACTGGCGACCCTGCTATCGGCACTGCCGGCACCATGGCGCTCGTACCGCAGATTGTTGATGCCGTGCGGGTGCCTGTAATTGCCGCCGGCGGTATCTTCGACGGTCGCGGCATTGCTGCCAGCTTTGCACTTGGTGCATCTGGTGTGCAGATCGGCACGGCTTTCCTGGCCTGTCCTGAAGCCAATGTGCAGCCAGTCTATCGCGTAGCATTGCGCTCGGCCAACGACGAGAGCACGTCGGTGACTCGCTGCTTCACTGGCCGCCCAGCGCGCGTGGTGCGCAACCGGTTTGTGATGGAAATGGCTGGTGAGGAAGATGCTGCGCTGGCGTTTCCGCTACAGGCGAGTCTGGTCATGCCGCTTTCGATGGCAAAGGATGAAAGCAAGCGGGCTGACTTCTTGCCCATTTGGGCCGGGCAGGGCGTTGCGAAGCTCCGGGAAATGCTGGCCGCCGCCCTTGTGGAGAAACTCGTCACGGAAGCAAGCGGCGTAGATCGGGCCTATAGGGGAGTAGGGGAGTAGGGGAGTAGGGGAGTAGGGGCATGTGTTCCAGAGTGCGTTCCACAATGCAATCTGCACCACTCACAT